>JAWXCG010000119.1:0-113953 GCA_034440555.1 Pseudomonadota bacterium | reverse complement strand
TGCGCGATGGTGGCATCGAGTGTTGCCAGCTCACTGAACTGTGGCTGCGCACCAGATTCAACAGATTCGGATTCAGGCGTTCCGGGTTCGGGCGACAGTGGATCGAAGCAGGTTTGCGTACCGCGATGACAGATGGCTCCGTTGGGATGCGCCAGCAACAACAGGGTGTCTGCATCGCAGTCCATCACGACCTCGACCAGATCGAGCCAGTGACCAGAGGTCTCCCCCTTGGTCCACAGCGTCGCACGACTGCGGCTGAAAAAGGTTACGCGTCGTGTTGCCAGCGTTTGCTCCAGTGCCTCACGATTCATGTACCCCAGCATCAATACGTGCCCACTGCGCGCATCCTGCACAATGGCAGGCAGCAATCCCTGGCCTTTTTCCCAGTCAACCGTCGCCGGGTCGAGTGTGCGCCGCGCTTGCTCATTCATGGTCGTATCGCCACCCCGCGTTCGATGAGATAGGCCTTCAGATCCGGAATCCGGATGCTGCCGTTGTGAAACACCGTCGCCGCCAAAGCGCCGTCGACATCCGCCTGATTGAACACGTCGAGAAAGTGCTGCGGTTCGCCAGCTCCACCGGAGGCAATCAGCGGTACCGAACAGTGCGGGCGAATCGCACGCAGCTGTTCGATATCGTAGCCGCTGCGCACGCCATCGAAGCTCATGCAATTGAGCACGATTTCACCAGCGCCGCGCCGGACCGCCTCGCCCACCCATTGCCGCGTCGTTCGTGCCAACCCGCGCGAGCGTTCAGGATCTCCGGTGTACTGATGCACGCGCCACTCGCCGTCGATGCATTGGCTGTCCACGCCCACCACCACGCATTGCACGCCAAAGGCATCAGCTAACTCGTCGATCAGTTCCGGCCGTTCCAGCGCGGGCGAATTAACCGAAATCTTGTCTGCCCCACTGTGCAGGATTCGCCGTGCGTCGGCGACGCTGCGAATACCACCGGCAACGCAAAAAGGAATATCCAAAGAGTTCGCCACGCGCCGCACCCATAGGGCATCGGCAACACGACCCTCGGGGCTCGCACTGATATCGTAAAACACCAGCTCGTCGGCACCTTCATCACAGTAGCGTTGCGCTAATTCTTCAATGCCCCCGATCACGATGTGGTCGCGAAAACGCACACCCTTGACTACTTGGCCGTCTCGAACATCCAGGCAAGGAATGATGCGGCGGGTCAGCATGACAGCGCTTCGACCAGGGTAAAGCGGCCTTCCAGTAGCGCGCGTCCCATCACTACCGCCGCGCATCCAGTGGCCTTGAGCGCACGCAGGTCGTCCAGACTGGAGAGCCCGCCAGAAGCCTGAATGCGCACGGTGGGATAGCGCTCGCGCAACTCGGAATACAATTCAATGTTGGGGCCCTGCAGCATGCCGTCGCGCTCGATATCGGTGCACAGAAACTCAACGATACCGGCATCGAAAAACTGCCCGACGCGCTCATGCAAAGTTACCGCGGTAGCTTCGGTCCAGCCCGACACCGGCAGCCGAAACACGCCATCGGCATCCTGCCTCGTATCCAGCGCCACCAGCAGCCGATCGCTACCAAACTCGCGTGCCCATTCGATCAAGCGCTCCGGCTCACGCACTGCGACACTTCCGACCACCACGCGCGAAACGCCAGCCGCCAGGACCGCCTCAATGTGCACACGTGTGCGAATTCCGCCGCCGGCTTGCACAATGAGTCCACTTTCAGCACAAATCTCGGCAATCAAATCGCGCTGTGTGGCACTGCCATCACGCGCCGCGTCCAGATCCACCACATGCAAATGCGTGGCGCCTTCGCGCGCGTAACGCTTTGCCAACGCCAGCGGGTTGACGTCGTAGCGAGTTTCAGCCGCGAAGTCGCCCTGGCGCAATCGCACCACGCGTCCCTCGCGCAAATCAATTGCAGGAATACGGATCATGACTTCATCTCGAGGAAATTGGCCAACAGGCGCGCGCCTACCGAAGCGGAACGCTCCGGATGAAACTGCGCGCCATGAAAGTTTTTCCACGACAGGGCCGCGGTGAAAACGCGGCCATGGCGGCAGGAGGCAACACTGGCGGGACCGAGCGGAGCAGCGTAACTGTGCACGAAATAGGCATAGTCTCCGCTTTGTATGCCATTGAGCAGCGGCGCGTCGGTCAGACGTTCGAGACTGTTCCAGCCCATATGCGGTAAGCGAAAAGAAGTCGATTCGCAAAAACGCGCGACGCGTCCCGGCACCACCCCCAAACACTGGGTGTCAGCTTCTTCCGAGGATTCAAACAGCAATTGCATGCCGAGACAAACGCCCAATACGGGTTGCGTCAGTCGCGGAATGAGCAGATCCAGACCGCTGTCTCTGAGCCGCTGCATGCCCGGCCTCGCCGCTCCGACGCCAGGCAAGATCACGTGACTGGCAGCGCGGATGTGCTCGCTATCGGCGGTCATTTCGGCCGCAACGCCGAGTCGCTGCAAGGCCGCCTGCACCGAACCGACATTACTACCACCCGCATCCACCAACACAACATTGAAATCGCCACGCTGGCTCATCAGAGGCTGCCCTTGGTACTGGGCACGCCACCACCTTCGCGACGGATCGCTTGTCTGAGTGCGCGAGCAAATACCTTGAAACAGGCTTCAACCATGTGGTGTGTATTTTCGCCGCGAACCTTCAGATGCAAGTTGGCACCCAGCGCGTCACACAGCGAACGGAAAAAATGCGGCACCATTTCGGTCGAAAGCTCCCCGAGTGTTGTACGCGGAAATACGCCATCGAAGACGAAATGCGCGCGACCAGATAGATCGAGCACTGCCTCAGCCAGGGTCTCGTCCATCGGCAAGGTGAAGCCATAGCGCGAAATACCGCGTTTGTCGCCGAGCGCCTGACGCAGCGCTTCGCCGAGCGCCAACGCAGAATCCTCGACGCTGTGATGCTCGTCGATGTGGGTGTCGCCAGCGCAGACCAAGCTCAGGTAGAAGCCGCCATGGCGTCCGATCTGTTCCAGCATGTGGTCAAAAAAACCAATTCCACTGGCGACCTCGGCACGCGATTCGCGGTCTAGATCAACGCTGACGCGGATGCGGGTTTCACTGGTCGCGCGCTCAACAGTTGCAGTACGCGGCGCGTCCACCAGAATATGCGCGATCTCGGCCCATGAGTTTGCATCGGGCCCGAGTTTGAGTCCCCTAACCCCGAGATTGTGCGCGAACTCGATGTCGGTTTCGCGATCACCGATCATGGCGCTGCGCGCGAAATCGAGCGTTCCGGAACGAAGGTAGTCGAGCATCATACCGATGCCAGGTTTTCGCGTTGGCACATTCTGCTGCGCGAAATGCGGATCGATGTGAATCGCGTCGAATTCGATGCCCTGCGACTTCAACAGTTCAAGCAAGAACCCCTGCGGCTTGTCAAAGTCACGCTGCGGAAAGCTGTCGGTGCCCAGTCCATCCTGATTCGACACCATCACCAACCGATAACCTGCGTCACGACAGCGCAGCAACGCAGGTACAACGCCGGGCACCAGACGCAGTTTTTCCAAGGAGTCGATCTGGAAATCCGCAGGTTCTTCAATGATCGTGCCATCGCGATCGACAAACAGGATCTTGCGCAAACTGGTCATGCCGCCCTCTGCGTTTTGAGCACCGCGAGCACGGCGAGGTTTTCTTCAGGTGTACCGATCGAAATTCGCAACGCATCTTCCAGCCCCGCATACTTGCGCAGGCTGCGCACGATAATACCAGCCGCACTGAAATCGACGTATGTCGCTTCAGCATCGCGCAGGCGCAGCGTGAGAAAATTCGCGGATGAAGGCAGCACTTCAGTCACTTCTCGAATGCCGATCAGCGCGGCACGCAGAAGTTCGCGCTCATTCCTGATCTGCTGCACCCGAGTCCGTGTTGCGTGGAGCGCGGCGGGCTGCAGGGCATTGAGCGCTGCCTGGATACACGCTGATGGAAGCGGATACGGCGGCATGATTCGGCGCAGCAATTCGATCACGGGCTGTGCTGCGATGGCGACACCAATGCGTGCACCGGCGAGGCCATGCGCCTTGCTCAGAGTGCGCAGCACCACCAAGTTGTCGAAGCGCTCAAGTAGCGGCAGCGCGCTGGGGTGATCGCTGAATTCCGCATAGGCCTCGTCCACCACCAGCAGCGCCCGGTCCTTCAACGCTTGCGCCATCGATTCAATCAATGCCGGTTCGATCGCGTTGCCGGTGGGATTGTTGGGAGTGCACAGATACACGATGCGTGTCTGCGCGTTGACTGCAGCCAGTACACTCGCCATGTCGTAGCTGTAGCCGAGTGAACGCTGGAGCTTCACTTCGTGCACTTCGGCGCCTTGCACTCTGGCGGCCACGGCATACATGCCAAAGGTCGGTGGTGAGACGATAACGTTGCTGACCCCCGCGGCACAAAATGCGCGGGTCAGCAGATCGATCGCCTCATCGCTGCCGCGCCCCACCAGCACCCGGTCGGGCCGCGTAGCGTAGAGAGCAGCGAGCGCCGCCACCAGGGCCGCGGGCTGTGGCTCAGGGTAGCGATTCAACCCGCAGGCTGCTGCATCGGCTTGCGACCACGGCAGCTCATTCGCGTTCAGCCACACCCGACCCGCGCTGGCCTCCATGCGCGCGGAAGAATATCCCTGCATGCGCAACAATTCGGGACGCGCCAGGTCGAGCACGCTCATGATTGCGAACCCGGTAGCGCTGCATCCAAACGCAGACTGATTGCGCGTGCATGCGCTTGCAGCCCTTCGGCTTGCGCCAACCGGATGGCGCATGGGCCGATGCCAGCGAGTCCGGCGACAGTGAGCTCCTGCACGGTGATAAAGGTGAGAAAACTCTGCACTGAAACTCCGCTGTAGGCACGCGCGGCTCCAGAAGTCGGCAACACATGGTTGGTACCACTGCAGTAATCGCCAACCGATTCGGGCGCATAATTGCCGAGAAACACCGAGCCGGCGCTGCGCACCTGCGCAACCCAACTGCGCGCGTCGCGTACCGAGAGGATCAGGTGTTCGGGCGCGTATCGGTTGGATATCGCTATAGCCTGTGCCACACCGTCAATAACAATCATGCGGCTGTTGGCAAGTACCAGGCGTGCGATGTCGGCACGCGGTAGTTGTGCCAGTTGCACATCGAGTGCCGATTGCACTGCAGTGAGCAACTCGAACGACGTGGCCAAGAGCAACACTTGGGAATCGGGGCCATGCTCGGCTTGCGACAGCAAATCGGCAGCGACAAACTCAGCGCTGGCGCTGTCATCGGCAATCACCAACACCTCGGACGGCCCGGCGGGCAGATCGATTGCCGCGCCGCCCGGGTCTGCCGCGACAACCATCTTGGCCGCGGTCACCCAGGCATTGCCTGGCCCGAACACTTTGTCGCAACGCGGCACCGTCGCGGTGCCATACGCCATGGCCGCGATCGCCTGTGCGCCGCCAAGTTTGAATACACGACGAATTCCGCAGCAGCTTGCCGCATACAACACGCTCGGTTCAACCCGCCCATCTTTCTGCGGCGGTGAACACATGACGACATCTACGCAACCGGCGATCTGCGCTGGCACACCGAGCATCAATGCGGTCGAAGGCAGCGGTGCGGTACCAGCAGGCACATACAGCCCTACCGCCGGAATCGCGCGCGAGATTCGTTCACAGACAACGCCAGGCGCAGTTTCCACCCGTAGATCGTTGGGCACTCCAGCAAGATGAAAGACGCGAATGCGTTCATACGCCTCATCGATCGCCGCACGCAGGTCGGCCGGCAGCGATGCGGCGGCTGCGTCGAACTCTTGCGCTGCAACTTCGATCGCATCGAGTTCCACGCCATCGAAGCGCCGTGTCAGTGCCCGCAGCGTAGCGTCGCCGTCGGCGCGCACCTGTTCGATCAGACGCGCCACATCTGCTGCGATTTCTGATTGTCGCTGCTGCAATGGTCGCCGCAACGCCTCGGTTCGCTCCGCCTCATCCAGGCGACTCCACTCAATCGGTCTCATGCCAGCATCCTCTCCACCGGCAGTACCAACAGTTGCGTGGCGCCAGCCAGTTGTATTGCTTCCAACTCGGCCCAGCCGAAGGTACCGGAAACGACGGTTTGCAATGCCAGTTGATCATCCTCGCCCTGCACAGCCATCACTGTGGTGGTGGAGTGTCGCGGCAATGAACTACGCACGCTGTCGAGCGCGGATCGTTTGGCACGCATCAACAGAAGCCGAGTCTCGCGCACCGCCATCACGCCATCGAGTCGTCGCAGCAACAGATCCAGCATCGGCTGTCGCGCGTCAAGAAACTCTGTGGTGGACGCGGCGAGCACCGCTTCGCTGTCCAGAATCTTCACCGATTCCTTGAGTTGATTGGCAACGAGTGTGGCGCCAGACGACACCAGATCGCAGATCACGTCAGCACTGCCCAGCCTCGGCGCAATCTCGACCGAGCCAGACAGCACGACAATCTGCGCGGTGACCCCTTCGCTGGCCAGATATCGTGCGAGAAGGCGCGGATAGCTGGTTGCGATCCGCCGCCCCGAAAGGCTCTGAGCACCTTCGAACAACTCATCCTGCGGTGTCGCGATCGACAACCGACAGCCGCCATAGCCAAGCGCCCTGAGTTCCTGAAGGACACTGCTGCCAGTCAATGCCACCTGCTCCAGGCGCAGCTCCTCGAGCACGTTACGTCCAACGAATCCCAGGTCGCAGACGCCTTCGGAGATCAGACCGGGAATATCATCATCGCGTACCAGCAACAAATCCACCGGATGAGTCTCTCCGAAGCAGAACAATTTATCGCGACTCTGCCGAAATTTGAGCCCGCATTGGGCCAAAAGTTGCTGAGAAGCATCCGACAGACGACCCGACTTTTGAACCGCAATTCTCAAACGATCACGAGTTTTCATTTCTGCCTTCCCTTGCTGGCATTTCGGGGTGTATCGATTGTGCGCGGTAGTGCCAGGCGTCGTGATGCCAATTGATAGCCTCCCTCACCCATGGTCAGACATCTCGCGACGCGCCCGATAGTGGTGACGCTGACCGCGGTCAAATCATGAATTTCGCGATAGGGCACACCCTGCAACAGATGCGGCACCACATTCCAACGGTCGGCCAACGCTTCCAACTCCGCCGGTGTGCACAGGTCCAGCATCAATTCGCGCACTTCCTCTGCCGAATGCATGCTGGCAAGCGCATCGAACAGGTCGGGATGCACGGCGGTTGCATCGTCCAGCTTGACCCAGCGCTTCTTCATGAATACAGTTTCGTTCCAGCACAACAGTGTGATAGCGCATTATTACACGCGAGATTGAGCATGGCAAGCAATACGCCGACGAGCTCGCTATCTTTAGCTGAGCCGGGGGTTCTTGGGTGACTCGAATACGCGCCATCCTGTTGTTGATGCTCATTCACTGCTGCGCCGTTGGCGCCGCGGCATCTGAAGACGGTGACCGGGTGTTGCTGGTCGCCGGCCAGACCGAGGCCGTGCCCTTGAGTGCCCTTCGCTTCCTGATTGATCCCGAAGGCAAACTTCTTGCTGATCAGGCACTGGCGCAACTACGCCGTGATTCCGCGATGCGCGTCGAAAGCTGGCCACCCACCTATGGCTTTTCCACAGGTGTGTACTGGTTTCACCTGACTGCGTTCAACCAGTCAAATCCGGATCCGAACTGGCTGCTGGTAATCGAGTATGCATTGCTCGACCAGCTAGACCTGTACGTCTACGATGCCAATGGCGCGCGCAAACTCCAACGTGGAGGTGATCGCGAACCGTTTTCCGCTCGCCGATTTTCGCATCGCCATTTCAACTTCGCGCTCGATATCCCCAAAGGACAGAGTCGCGAACTTCTGCTGCGCGTCGATACCGAAAGCTCGATGCAGGTACCACTGCTGCTGATTACAGAAACTGCCTTTCTGGGCCACAACCAACACTGGCAATTAGGCCTCGGCATGTACTACGGCCTGATCTTTGGCTTGCTCGCTTATAACCTGCTTTTGTTCCTGTCCACGCGAGATCGCAGCTTTCTCTATTACGTGCTGTATGCCGCCCTGTTCGTCACCGTGCAGGCCAACATCAACGGTCTCACCTATCAGTACCTGTGGCCAAACGCGCCGGTTTGGGACGACTTCGCGCTGATCTTGTTTATCCCGGCTGCGCTGATTGCGGTGCTGGCCTTCACTCGACGCTTCCTGGACTTGCGCGAGCGCGCACCTGCTGCCAACAGAATCCTGGTAGCGCTGATGATCAGTATGTCCGTGCTATTGATCGCGGCGCCGTTTATCGGCTATCGCCTGGCGATCCGCCTGGAAACCGCCAGCGTGTTCCTGGTCGCCGCGGTCGCCATCGGCTCTGCAATCAGCGCATGGCGAAGTCGGCTGCAAGCGGCCAAGTACTACCTGCTCGCCTGGACCATGATGTTGATTGGAATCGTTGTCTATGCCGCGGTTTCGTTCGGGCTTCTGCCGAAGAATATCTTCACCGAATATGGAATTCTGTTCGGGTCAGCCGCAGAAATGGTTCTGTTGTCATTCGCGTTGGCGTTCCGCATTAACGAACTTCAACGTGAAAACCACCAACTGCACGCCGAAAACGCAGAGCGAATGGAGTTGCGCGTCAATCAGCGCACCAACGAACTGAATGAAGCCTTGGGTGAATTGCAGAGCGCTAACCGTCGCCTGCGCGAATACAGCCAGCGCGACGGACTGACCGGCGCGCACAATCGTTACTTCCTGGATGAAGAGCTGGAGCGGGCACTCAAGATTGCGCATGAACGCGGCGAGCCGCTGTCCTTGCTCATGGTGGATATAGACCACTTCAAGCTGATCAACGATCGCTACGGCCATTTGGCCGGCGACAGCTGCCTATGTGCCGTGGCATCAAAGTTACGCTCGTGCATTCGTGAGACAGACGATTTCGTGGCCCGTTTCGGCGGCGAGGAGTTTGTCGTGCTGCTGCCCGGCGCCGATCGCCGCACAGCCAACGCGCGCGCCGAATTGCTCAGGAAGGAAATTGAAGCGATGCGAGTCAGTCACGCGGAGCAAAAACTGGCGGTCACGGTGAGCATCGGTTTCACGACACAGCCGCGCAATCGTCTGGGGCACGCGCGTGAGTTGCTGCAGCAGGCTGATCGAGCCCTGTACGTGGCCAAGGAACAAGGGCGCAATCGGGTAGTGATGGCGCCCGAATCCGAGTGATCGCGATGCGCGCGTCAAGGGTTTACCTCAGCAGAATGCCATCCTCCACCATCGCACAGATTTTGGCGACATCACCATCCATCGCGCGATCGCGGTCCATGAACGCAATCTGGCTGCGAACCTGGGCCAGTGTCTGCGCAATCAACGCCGACGGGGTGAACTGCGGAGCTATCGCCAGCTCGTGCATCAACGCCGCGACTTCGTGGCGGAACTGTGTAAACGACGCGGAGTCAGTTGCTGGTGCGTTGGATATTTTTTCGATGAATGCATCGACATCACCTCGAGCAGCAAGTGTGCGCGCCGAGTTGAGCATCTCCTGGCGATAGTCCAGCGCCTGCGCCGCGGTATACATCTCCAATGCCAGAACACGCGCCAGATCCGCGCTCATCTCCAGCACATGACGCGCCTCATTGGCGCCCATGGAGACGTGATCTTCGGCATTGGCGCTGGTCGGCACCGAGTAGACCGATGCTGGATGCGCACGTGTTGCCAGATCGTTGACCAGCGCGGCGGCGGTGTACTGCACGATCATGAAGCCCGAGTCAGTCGCGTCCTCGTTGCCGATCAGGAACGCTGGCAGACCATCGTTGGTAGCCGGGTCGACCAGCTTGTTGATGCGCCGTTCCGAGATGCTGGCCAAAACAGGAATCGCGGCCTTCAGATAGGACATGGCAAGCGCCAGTGGCATGCCATGAAAATGCCCGGCCGAGATCACCTGGTCCTCGATGTTGCGGGCATGCGCCCGGTCCGGAAACACCAGCGGATTGTCGGTGACTGCATTCAGCTCGATATCGATCACACGACAGGCCTGGGCATAGGCATCACGCACCGCGCCGTGCACCTGTGGCATGCAACGCAGCGAGTAAGCGTCCTGCGGCTGATGCTTTTTACCACCCTTGAACGGCAGGAAGCGTTTGTAAAAATTCTCGCGACCATGACGTTGCGCGGGCGGCACGTAGTCCCAGCAAATATCGAAACGATGCGCTTGGTCTGCCGGCTCGCGCCAACTGTCCGGCAACCATGTGCGAAAACGCGGGACGAGGTGATAGGGAATATCGATCAGTCTCGAGCCGCCAAACAGACCACGCACGTGCCGTGCAGTGGCTACCTGTCCAGGATGGGGACGCAGCGCATGCACATCCTCTTCAAACGCTCCGCTGCGCCCGGCGAACGCTTCCAGCGTCATGCAGGCGGCGAGATCCGCGGTTTGCAGCAACGCCTCCATTCGCGCCAACACCAGCGTGGCGCAGGCCAGCATCTGGGTAGTGCCATTGTTCAGCGCCAGACCTTCCTTGAACGACAGGCGTACCGGTTGCAATCCGGCACGCGCCATCGCGACGGCGCCGGTCAGCCGCTCGCCCTGGTAGAAGGCCTCGCCACCGCCGAGTAGCACAATCGCCAGATGCGAGAGTGGTGCCAGATCACCGCTGGCACCCACCGAACCCATCTTCGGCACCACCGGAATGACTCCGACATTGAGCATGTCGGTCAGTGTCTGCAGTGTCGCCGGGCGGATGCCCGAATGTCCGCGCAGCAGCGTGTTGATGCGCAGACCGAGCATGGCGCGGACAACATCTTGCGCGAAGGGCTCACCCACACAAACCGCGTGGGTGATGATCAAGTTGTGTTGCAGTTCTTCCAGCAACGTATCGCTACGTGGTTCCGGATTCCCGCCGGGCAGGTCGTCACGCGCGCGGCGCGCGCCGAGCAGTTTGTCGGCGTTGCTGCCAAAACCGGTGGTTACACCGTAAATCGGCTCTTCGCGGCGCACCTGCTCGGCGAGAAATGCAGCGGCCCGCTCAACCTTGATCAGCGCCTGCGGCGACAGCTCGACGCTGGCGCCCCGGCTGATCTCCAGCACATCGGCACGCGTCAACGACTCACCATCCAGACGAATGGGGGGGATCATGGCGAGACCTGAGCTTCCAATGTGTCCATCACTTCGCCCTGTTCAATTTCCACACGCAGCGTCTTGATCAGCTCTGCACGCGCCACTTCGAATTGCTCCTGGCGGCGCATGTCCTTGACCGAGACCGTGCCTTTGGCGATTTCGTCCGCGCCCAGGACGGCCACGAACCGGATACCGGCGCGATCGGCGTACTGAAATTGTCGTGCCAATTTTTTCGACTCCAGCTGCACTTCGGTATTGATGCCAGCCAAGCGCAACTGCGTACCCAGCTCCAGGTACTGCGGCAGATTGGCCTCATCCATCTGCGCCACCAGAACCTGCACATGACTGCGGCCCTTGGTTACCAATCCGGCCTGCTGCAGCTGCCAGAAAAGCCGCGTCGCCCCAATGGAAATCCCGACACCTGGAAGTTTGGACTTGGTGTAATGACTCGCCAGGTTTTCGTAACGCCCACCCGAACAAATGCTGCCGATCTCCGGGTGTTCATTGAGCGTGGTTTCGTAAACGGTGCCGGTGTAGTAATCCAGTCCACGCGCGATCGAGAAATTGAGTGCGTAGTGCGAGTCTGGAACGCCAAGTGCGCGCACAAGGTTCAATACTTCGCGCAACTGCGCAACTCCAGCTACGATGAGTTCGTTGGCGCAGTCGATGGCATCCAGCTTGAGCATCGCGTCGTCGTGGCCAGTTGATCGCGTACCCACAAAAGCGAGCAGGGTGGCCACAGTCTCCGGCGCCAGCGCGAACCCGGCGCCGGTCAGAGTGTCACGCACCTGACTTGCGCCGCGCTTGTCCAATTTGTCGACTTCGCGCAGCACCAGCATCTGCTGCTCACCACTGTCGATCCCGAGTGAATGAAAAAATCCGCGCATCAAGTTGCGGTTGTTCATCTGGATGCAAAACGGGCCAATCCTCAGTTCGCGAAAAATCGCATAGATGACCGCGGGCAACTCCGCATCGAATCGCACCGACAAAGTGTCTTTGCCGATCACATCGATGTCACATTGATAGAATTCGCGAAATCGCCCGCGCTGCGCTGACTCGCCGCGATATACACGCTGCATCTGGTAGCGACGAAACGGAAACGTGAGATGGGCTTCGTGCTCGGCGACGTAGCGTGCCAGGGGCACGGTCAGGTCAAAACGCAGAGCCAGATCGGGCTCGTCGCCCTGTTTCAGGCTGCCAGTAGACTGCACAAAGTAAACTTGGCGCTCGGTTTCGCCGCCGGACTTGGTCAACAACACATTGCTGAATTCGATTGCCGGCGTTTCAATCGGCAAAAAGCCGAAACGCTCAAAGTTGCGACGAATCGTATCCATCATGCCCTGGAAGGCGATCTGATCGAGCGGCAGCAGCTCCATCACGCCGGGCATGGTGCGGGCTTTGGCTGAACTCATTTGCGGTCTTCGTAAGTAAACTGGGCCGGCAATTTAGCAGAGACGACACACACACCGCGGTGTGGCGCACGGTTGCGCGACAGAGCGCAACCAACGCCAGCACGTGGTCCACGGCAAACCATCACCTCGCACAGCTTGCACCTATGCAGAGACATGGCTACAATCGCCGGCTTTCCGCATAACTACCAAAACCGGAACCGCCATGAAAGTCCTGTCCTCGTTGAAATCTGCCAAAACACGCCACCGTGACTGCAAAATCGTACGTCGTCGTGGCAAAGTGTTCGTAATCTGCAAGTCCAATCCGCGTTTCAAGGCGCGTCAGCGCTAAGTCGCGTTCGGCACAGATTGCCCGAATAAAGCCGGCGCAAGCCGGTTTTTTCGTTTCTGATGCCCCCCTCAACAGTGACCGGCGACGCTGATACATCCATGCGCCGCCCGCGGAAAGACCCGATTGAAGCGCAAGGCGGCAATCCGATGGCGCAACCGGTGTTGCGGTGACCAAGTGTTGACGGCGGTCATAGAACTCTCGCCCCAATTTTGCTACAAATGTAGACTCGCGGGGCATGCAGCTCCTGGAGGCCAATATGCGCACCTATATTCGTTCAGCCACTCTCGTCGCAGTGCTGGGACTCGTTGCGGTTGGCGCCTATGCCGACACCTTGCTGATCGATCGGCATGAGGCCGGCGAAACAACGCCCCATCCGGCGCGCGGCGCACTGATGAGCACAGTCGAATCCGCTTACGGCCCGCCGCTGCACCGTGTTGGTCCGGTGGGAGATCCGCCGATCACGCGCTGGGTCTATGAGAACTTTTCTGTCTACTTCGAACATTCGCATGTGATCACCACAGTGGTGAACAAGGCACATGCGGATGAGACCGGCCCAAGGCCAGTGAATTGACAGCAGCGATCCGCTGGCGCTGGCCGGCGGAATGGGAAGCGCAGGACGCGATATTGCTCGCGTGGCCCCACGCGGAAACTGATTGGGTAGACAATCTCGCCGATGTGCAGGCCAGCTATGTCGCCCTCATCGGCGCGATCTGCCGATTCCAACGCGCGCTGTTGATCGTTCCAGATGCTGCCACTGCGGCTGAGGTGCGGCTTCGTCTGCAAACTGATCCGAATTGTCCGACCCGGCTCGGCATTGTGCACGCGGCCTACGACGATACCTGGCTGCGTGATTCAGGTCCGATCACGCTGACTTGCGCTGTCGAAAATCCGCCGGGTAATGGTGACTTCCTGCTCAATGATTTTCGTTTCACCGGCTGGGGCGGAAAATTCTCGGCATCGCGCGACGATCTTCTGGTGAGCGCCTTGTTCGGCGCGGGCAAGTTTCGCAACGCGCAGCTGCAACCCTGGGACTTTGCCCTTGAGGGTGGCGCCATTGATGGCGACGGCGCAGGCAGCTTGCTGACCACGTTTCATTGCCTGCACCAACGCCACCCCGGGTTGAGTCGTGACGATCTGCGACAAGCGCTGGCCAGGATGCTGCATGCAGATCGAGTGTTGATGCTCGAACACGGCGAGTTGCAAGGCGACGATACCGACGCGCATATCGACACGCTGGCGCGTTTTGCCGCAGTGGATGCAATCGTGTTCCAGGGCTGCGACGACCCAGACGACACACACTACGCGTCGCTCAGCAGTATGCGCGATGAACTCAAAGCCATGCGTACCCGGGATGAAAAGCCCTATCGCCTGTTTGAGCTACCCTGGGCCAAACCCATTGTTGCTTCAAACGGACGGCGACTGGCCGCGAGTTACGCTAATTTCCTGATCATCAATGGCGCGGTGCTGATGCCTGCCTATGGCGTCCCGACCGATGTTGCAGCAGCGCAGGTTTTGCGCATGGCATTTCTGGATCGCGAAGTGGTTGCTGTACCCTGCCGCGCATTGATTGAGCAAAACGGCAGTCTGCATTGCGTCACCATGCAACTGCCGCTTGGAGTCATGAATGAGTAGCGCGAAATGAGCAAGGCGAAAAATTCGGTCTCCAGGCTGCTTCCAGTCGCCTTGGTACAGGAACGCAACCACGGATCGCCTGCACAAAACCTCGACCAGATCGAGCATCGTTTGCGCGAAGCCGCACGCAGCGGCGCACACCTGGTGCTGCTGCAGGAGCTGCACAACGGCCCCTATTTCTGTCAGCACGAATCAGTTGACGAGTTTGATCGTGCCGAGCCGATCCCCGGTCCCAGCACGGAGCGGCTGTCGCAGTTGGCGCGTGAGTTGGAGCTGGTACTGGTCGCGTCGTTGTTCGAGCGCCGCGCCGCAGGTCTCTATCACAACACCGCTGTGGTCTTCGATCGCGATGGAAGCCTCGCTGGCAAGTATCGCAAGATGCACATTCCGGACGATCCGGGATTTCTGGAAAAGTTTTACTTCACTCCCGGCGATCTCGGTTTTCAACCGATCCAGACATCAATCGGGCGACTTGGAGTGCTGGTTTGCTGGGACCAGTGGTATCCGGAAGCCGCGCGCCTGATGGCGTTGGCCGGCGCCGAACTGCTGCTGTATCCGACCGCAATCGGGTGGGACCCGCGCGATGATCAGCAAGAAAAGGATCGGCAACGCCAAGCATGGGTACTTTCGCAACGTGCGCATGCAGTGGCCAACGGTTTACCGGTGCTTTCGTGCAACCGGGTCGGTTTTGAAGCCAGTCCACAAACCGATGGCGCCGGCATACAGTTTTGGGGCAGTAGTTTCGTTGCCGGCCCGCAGGGCGAATTGATTGCCGAAGCTGGCACTGATCAGGCCACGTTGCTGTTAGCCGAGATCAACCTGCAGCGCAGCGAGAGTGTTCGCCGAATTTGGCCCTTTTTGCGCGATCGCCGAATCGATGCCTACGACGATCTGCTCAAACGCTATCGCGACTGATCATTCGCTTCGCCATCAACACTGCCACAATATGCAGCTCTAAACGATCCAGCCCCCATGACCTCAGAAAACACACTCCCCGAGGCCGAAGCGATGCACGATCAGCCGGTACGACGCGTGCACCGCGACGGAACCGAATACGTACTGCTTGGCACCGCGCATGTTTCGCGCCGCAGCGCCGAAGCAGTGCGCGAAATGATTGCCGCCGAATCGTTTGATGCGATCGCGGTGGAGCTTTGCGATCACCGCGCCCGCGCCATGCGCGAGCCCGACGCCATAGCCAGACTGGATCTGTTCAATGTGATTCGTGAGGGCAAGGTCGGAGTGATTGCCGCGGGATTGGCACTGGGCGCATTTCAACGCCGCCTCGCCGAACAATTCGGCATCGAGCCCGGCGCCGAGATGCGGGCCGCTATGGACGAGGCCGATGCGCGGCAGCTTCCGTGCTGGTTAATCGATCGCGACGTCGGTCTGACCTTGCGGCGCGCGCGCTCCGCACTGGGCTTCTGGGACAAGACGACACTGACCGCTGGCATGATTGGCAGCATGGTTTCTTCTGACGAAATATCGGAGGAGGACATCGAGAAGCTAAAGCAGGGCGACATGCTGCAAAGCACTTTCGCCGAATTCGCTCGCCAGAGCGCGCCCTTGTACCGCAGCCTGATCGCCGAACGCGATCAATTCATGGCAGCCCGTCTGCGTCAGGAGGCTTCAACGATCGCGCCGCGCAAAGTGTTGGCTGTCCTCGGGGCGGGCCATCTCGAAGGCATCGAACGCCACCTCAATTCGGACCAGCAGCAACCTGCCGAACTGCTGCTCGAGGTCATCAGCGAACCCAAGTCCTCCAACGTCGGGAAATGGCTTGGCTATGCCTTGATCGTCCTCGTGCTGGGCGGTTTTGCTTGGGGTTTTTCTCGCAGCGAGCGGCTCGGGCTCGATCTGCTGATCAACTGGACCGTCATCACCGCGAGCATGGGGGCCCTCGGTGCCCTTGCCGCCGCGGCACACCCGCTGTCGATCCTCGCCGCCGCGGTCTCGTCTCCGCTTACCCCACTGCACCCTGCCCTTGCCTCCGGCATGGTCAGTGGCGCGGTGGAGGCTTGGGTGCGCAAACCCAAGGTCGAGGATTTTGCACAACTGCGCGACGATGTGATGCATTGGCGTGGTTGGTGGCGCAACTCGGTGACGCGGGTGTTTCTGGTGTTCTTTCTGACCAGTTTTGGCACCTCTATCGGGGTCTGGATTGCGATTGGTATCAATACCGGGAAGATGGCAGCACATCCCTGACCTGCATGCGCGAGTCGGTACCGTCCAGAAAGCGCAGCGCGGAGTTGGTGAACTGCATCGCATGACAGATCGTGGCGTTTGCATCACGCTAGTCGGCATGACGAACTCGCCAAATCCCAATCGCTTTGTCGGCGTCTGCGCTGCGATGCTGTCGCTGTTCGGCGCTGATGCCAACGCGCAGAGTTTCTGCGATCCGGTGAGCGTCGAGCCAATCGCTGGCGCGGTGCTATTGGGCAATGGCAGTGTCGGCAGTGTCACCACGGCTGATATCCAGAACGCACTCAACGCAGGCGGGACCATACGTTTCAATGTTGGCGTTGCGCCGACCACGATCGCACTCACCTCGACCTTGGTCGCGAGTCGCGCCAGCGTCCTGGATGGCGCCGGCGTGGTCACGCTTTCCGGTGGCAACACGCGGCGCATCATGAGTATCGTCAATCCCGACCCGGCGCCGAATGCGCCGCTGTTCCGCGTTACCTTGCAAAACATCAACCTGGCCAATGCCCAGGTCAGCGACGGGCGCGGGGCGGCGATCTACAAAGAGCACGATTTCGAGTTTCCACACAAAGTCAGTCTGAAGCTGGTCAATTGCAGGTTCTCCAACAACGCCGCGCTGCTGGACGCCACACCCCAGGACGACGGCGGCGGCGCGTTTTACGGCGAGCTGCTGGACCGACTCGACATCGGAAATTGCATCTTCGAGAACAATCGCGGCAGCAATGGTGGCGCTGTCTATTCGCTTGGATCATTGCACGTCAACATCATCGACTCACAGTTCTTGACGAACCAGGCCGTCGGCACTGGTGGCAATCCAGGCAATGGCGGCAACGCGGGAGCGCTGGGCGTTGATGGCGCAGATCGTAGCGTGGATATATGTCGAACCCGATTTTTCGACAACACTTCAAACGCCTACGGCGCCGGCTTCTTCAGTGTGATGTACGACCAGACCAGCCGTACTCGATTTGAGGACACACTCTTTCAAGGTAATCGTCAGCTCTCGGCCAGTCAGCACAGCGGTGGTGCCTACATCCAGGACGGCCCCTGGGCAATCGAGCGCTCAACCTTCGCCAACAACGAAGCCAACGGCTTCGGCGGACTGTTCATCGCCGGCAATGCTCCGGGATGGATTCGCAATAGCACCTTCAGCGGCAACATCGCCCGCAATGGCCTTGGCGGGGCGATGGCGCTGAGCAATTCCGCCGCAATCGACATCATCAACACCACCATCGCCGGAAACGTTGCGACCGCCGCATTCGCCGGCGGCATCTCGATTGGCACGCCCAATCAACTGCGCCTGACCAATGTAATCCTGGCAAACAACAGCGGCGGAAATCGTTTCGTCAGCTGGGGAATCAACAATCCAGCGCAGTTTGACGGGGGCGGCAACCAGCAGTGGCCGCAAATTCGCCCAATGGGCGGCGGCAATGAAATACCCGCGACTGCATCCGTGGTGTTCGCCGATCCACTGCTCGCCGCATTGGCAGACAATGGCGGTATCACCAGCACCATAGCAATCTCTTCCAGCAGCTTGGCGAGAAACGGCGGCGTTTCAAATGAGACCGTTTCCAGCTTCGATCAACGCGGATTCAGTCGCGTGGGTACCCCCGATCGCGGCGCGTTCGAGTTCGGCGCTGAAGCATCCATGTTCGCCAGCGGATTCGAGTAGCGATTGCCTGACGGGCTCTGCTCACTCGCGTCCGCCAACAGATCAGGTCCCAGTGTGACCTGGACCTGATCGCCGCTGTGGTTCAGCGCAACCGGTCGAGATAATCGACAAGTTCTGGCGCCAACGGCGCATGAAAAATGTAGGGTTCGTCGACGCCCTCCAGTTCGAAACTGAACTGGGCTGCGTGCAGAAAGAGCCGCTTCAATCCGATTTGCCGCGCGATGCGATTGGCTTGGGGAATGCCGTATTTGTCATCACCCAGCAAAGGGTGCCCGATATGCGCCGCATGCACACGGATCTGGTGCGTACGACCTGTATCGAGCTCAACTTCGCAGAGCGTGGCATCTGCAAATTTTTCAATTACCCGAAATACGCTGCGCGACGGCTTGCCTTCGGGATCAACCCGCACCATGCGCTCACCACCTTGCATCAGGTTTTTTGCGAGCGGAGCATTGACGTCAACTTTGCCACGCGTCAGTACGCCGCTGAGCAATGCCAGATAGCGCTTGTCGGTTCGTCCTTCGCGAATCAATTGTTGCAATCCAGTGAGTGCCGAGCGCTTCTTGGCCAGCACCAACACGCCACTTGTATCCCGATCCAGGCGGTGCACGAGTTCCATCGGCTGGTCCGGGCGCCACTGCCGCATCAATTCGATTGCCCCGAAATTGACACCACTGCCGCCATGAGTGGCGACTCCACTCGGCTTGTTGATCACCAAAAAGCCTCGGTCTTCGAAGATTATCCAACTGTCAATGCGATTGAGCATGCCCGTAGGAGCGACGCCCGGATCGCGCGGTTCGGCCACCCGCACCGGTGGCACACGCACCTGATCGCCTTCTGCCAAGCGGCTTTCCGGCTTTGCGCGCTTGCCATTGATACGTACCTGGCCAGAACGCAGCAGTCGGTAAACATGCGACTTGGGCACCCCCTTAAGCAAGCCAAACAAGAAATTGTCAATGCGTTGACCGACGCGTTCGGCATCGATCGGCACGATTCGCACGCAGGGCACTGTTTCGGGGGATTTAGTCACGTTTGCGGGTTTGGCACGTCGGTTGCTACAATCCAAGCCGCGATTTGCGTCGAAAGCCGCGTGCGATCAAGAACTTGAACGCTCCGATTTGGCTTTTCGCGCCCGCTGCAGCGGACTGCGGTTCGAGCATCGACGGCCAATTGGCCCTCGTGTGCCGCGCATCCTAGCTGCTTCGGCGGGCCTTTGCGGCGTCTCCAAATATGGCGAATCCATATTTCGGAAACGCTTCGGTGAGACGCACACCGACCGGCATGGTCTGAGCCGGAATTCTTCAGTCCGTAATGCAGCAAGCGTTCCCGAATCTCGTATCGCCGCATCGTTCAACCCGTTTGGCAGCTTGGCGTGGCCAAGGGGTCGTAACCAAATAACTTAGACATTTAGCTGGTCTTTTAGCCCGCCCGCATCGTTGCGCAAAGGGTTGCATAGTTTGACTATGCGCCTCCTTGCGCGCCACGCGGGCGGACCAAAGTCCTGCGCAACCTGTCCAAGTTGTTTGGTTACGACCCCTAGCGCCCCAAGCGCCGCTGGCTGGAATGACCGCTGAAGCGGGCGATCGAAGGAGCGTTACAGGAAACACTAAAAATGAAGCGTATGTTGATCAACGCAACTCAGCGTGAAGAGTTGCGCGTGGCTATCGTCGATGGCCAGACTCTATTTGACCTGGATATCGAAGTTCCCTCCCGCGAACAGAAAAAATCGAACATCTACAAGGGGCGTGTCACTCGCGTCGAGCCCAGCCTCGAAGCCTGCTTTGTCGAATACGGCGCCGAACGACACGGCTTCTTGCCACTCAAAGAAATAAGCCGAGATTTCTTCACACCCGGACTCGATCCAAACAAGGCCAATATCCGCGAGTTGCTCAAGGAAGGCCAGGAAGTGGTCGTCCAGGTCGAAAAGGAAGAACGCGGCAACAAAGGCGCAGCGCTGACCACCTTTATAAGTCTGGCTGGTCGCTACCTGGTTCTGATGCCTAATAATCCGCGCGCTGGCGGCGTTTCGCGCCGGATCGAGGGCGATGATCGGCAAAATCTCAAAGACACGATGGATGAACTCAAGTTGCCCGACGAAATGGGCATGATCATCCGCACCGCAGGGCTGGGCCGCGATGCCGAAGAACTGCAATGGGATCTCGATTACCTGCTCAAAGTCTGGGAATCAATTTCCGAGGCAGGGAAATCGCGCAAAGCGCCATTTCTTGTCTATCAGGAATCCAAGCTGATCATTCGTGCGTTGCGCGATTATCTGCGCAACGACGTCGGCGAAATCCTGATCGACCACGACGAATTGTTCAACGATGCACGCGAATTCATGCAGCAGGTCATGCCGCAGAATATTCGCAAGCTCAAGCTTTACAAAGACACGGTGCCGCTGTTCTCCCGCTTCCAGATCGAAATGCAGATCGAGAATGCGTTCGAACGCAATGTGCGCCTTCCTTCGGGCGGTGCCATCGTCATTGATCACACCGAGGCACTGACCTCGGTCGATATCAATTCGGCAAAGGCGACAAAGGGCGGTGACATCGAGGAAACCGCATTCAATACCAATCTCGAAGCCGCGGTCGAGATCGCACGTCAACTGCGCATCCGTGACCTCGGCGGCCTGGTGGTCATCGACTTCATCGACATGGAGTCAAGCAAGCATCAACGCGAAGTGGAAGACCGCCTGCGCGATTCGATGAAGGTGGACCGCGCACGTGTGCAACTTGGCCGCATCTCACGCTTTGGCCTGCTCGAGCTTTCGCGTCAGCGTCTGCGTCCATCGCTAGGTGAAGCCTCGCAAAATGTTTGCCCACGCTGCGAAGGCCATGGCCATATTCGCGGCGTCGAGTCACTGTCATTGTCTATTCTGCGCATCGCCGAAGAAGAGGCCATGAAAGACAACACCGGCCAGGTACTGATCCAGGTGCCGGTCGGCGTGGCCAACTTTCTGCTCAACGAAAAGCGCCACGCAGTCGCAGAAATCGAAAAGCGTCAGGAAGCGATTCTGGTCATCGTCGCCGACGAAAAATTGCATACCCCGCATTATGAGATCAAGCGCATCCGCTCCAGCGAAGTGGCGATGGAAACTCAGCCCAGCTACGAGCGAATCACAGTCGCCGCCGCGACGCCCCTGCCCGCATCGACTCAGCCTCTAGCCGAAGCCGAGAAGCCTGCAGTGACGCGTATTGCTCCGATGGCCCCAGCGCCGATGAAGCCGGAACACGAGCAGATCGAAGTGATCAAACCGGCCGCTTCGCATCGGGCCGTCGCTGCCGTGGCTGCACCCAAACCCGGGTTCTTCGCGCGCATGGCCGCCTGGTTCTCGTCGGGTCCATCGACCACCGAAAATGCGAAGCCATTGGCCAAGTCAGCGAGCAGCAACGATCCGAAGTCGCGCTCTGGCCAACCGCCGAGTCGTCCACCGCAGAGCGGGCGTGACCATGACCGTCACGGCAAGAACCGCAACGAACGCTATGAACGCAAGCGTGATGACAAACGTGAACCGCGTGCTGATCGCCCGGTGCAACAAACCAATCCGGCGCAACGCCAGGAAGCGCAAGGCAAGAAGCAGCAGCCCAATCAGCAACAAAAGACCCAAGCACAACAGTCGGGACACTCTGGGCGCAACGAGCCGAAGGCCGCAGCAGCACAAGCACAGGGCGCAGGAAAGGCACACGTCGCGGCGCCGAATGCAGCGGTTGTTGCCGCCGCGCTATCTGTGACACCTGAAGCGTTGGACGACAAGTTCCTGCTCGGAGTGCCTGCAGTCGGCACGACAGAAACGACCGCATCAGCGTCAACACCTATTATCGGCGATTTTGAGCAAGACCCGAGCGCCAGCGCACTTGATGGCGATGGCAAGCGCCGCCGCGGGCGTCGCGGTGGCCGTCGTCGTCGTCGTGGTGACCGCAGTGTCGCAACCGCTGGTGCCGAGTCGCTGAACGCAGACTCAGGCATTGATGAAGTCGATTTGGACGACGAAGATGATCACGATAGCGTTGCTGAATCCGCGTCAGTCGCTCCGGTCATGGTTGCTAGCGACCACGAGGCTGCCGAAGTCAGCTCCGCAAATGGAATGAATTCAGCGCCAGCTGCAACGTACGCCATGGATAACGCTCCGGTCAACATGCCAGCAGCGACGGTGGAAACAGAGTTTGCGCTGGTTGCAAGCGCGCCAACTCTGGCGGACACATCCGCTAAGTCTGACTCCCTCGCTGAGCCCAGAGAGGGCGCCAGAGTGGGCGATACTGCACAATCTGTTGCTGAGCCAGCGGTGCTTGACGATCACTCGCCGATCTCAGTTGCCTCTGAACCGACGCAAGTGGAGCGCGCGCCGCAACGGCGGCCGCGACAGGATCTGCCGCGTATCGATATTCCGCGTCACAACCCGTTGTCGGTGGCGGTATCGATCGCAGCACATTCGCAGTCCCATCTGTTTTCGGAGCCACCAGCCCGTCCGGTATCGAGCGTTGTCAGCACAGCACCAATCGCAGAACATTCTGTTGCGGTTGATGATGCTCCTGCGCCTGTCGACACACCGGCACCGGTTACGGCCGTGCAGCATGCGCAACCCATCCAGATCAGTTCGGTCGTCATCACGCCAGCGAACGACGAGGCAATTCGCAGCGATAGTGAAGAGCCCGTCACCGTGTCACCTTCGCCGGAGATTGCCAACGCGGTTGTGGTTGCAGAATCTGCGCTGGGTGTTGAAGCCGAGCGCCCCCTGCCCTGATCGCATTGAATCGATGCGCAGTCGCTCCAGGACTGCGCATCAACAACGCGACAACAACGGATTAGTGCATCTGCCCGGATTGCTTGCGGGCGATTGCGGTTGCCGTTGCGCTAGAACTGGATGGGACAGCTACTTTCGGGCGCTGGGAACATCAACCAGCAGCGTAGTAGCTTGATCGATCGGATTCACTGCCTGGCACGATGAATCGACACCACGTCTGGCTCAGCGGCGTGTCCGCGTTCTACATCGAACTCCGGGACCAGCAAGCGCAGACAGCGGAGCACGTCCTTTTCGTCGAAGTGCCGCACGGCCGCTTCGGCCTGACGCAGCGCAGAATTGAGTTCGACCCATGCCACGAACCGGGGTTGCGCCAGAAAAATCTTCGGGTGTCCGGTGCTTTCGTAGTCTTCCTGTTCGTGGAACAGCTCTTCGAACAACTTTTCACCGGAGCGCAGACCAGAATAAGTAATGCGTATGTCCCGGTCCGGCACTTTCCCGGCGAGCAGAATCATCTGCTCGGCAAGATATCGGATGCGCACTGGCTCACCCATGTCGAGCGCGTAAATTTCGCCGCCACGGCCCAGAACTGCCGCCTGCAAAATCAACTGGCAGGCCTCGGGAATGGTCATGAAGTAGCGCGAGATTTCCGGATGGGTGACGGTAACGGGTCCGCCGCGTCGAATCTGCTCGCGGAACAAAGGCACGACGCTGCCGGCCGAATCAAGCACATTGCCGAAACGCACGGTAATGAAATGCGTTTTGGCATGCTGCGCGAATGACTGACAGAACACTTCGGCGGCTCGTTTGCTCGCGCCCATGACACTGGACGGATTTACCGCCTTGTCCGTTGAGATCAACACAAACGTTTCGACTTGGTATCGCTCAGCGGCCAAGGCCAGCACCTGGGTGCCCAATACATTGTTGCGCACCGCCTCACGCACCTGTTCCTGCAACAACGGTACATGCTTGAAGGCGGCGGCATGGAACACCGCATTTGGCCGATGACGCTCAAACACTCGTTCGCACACTGCGGCATCGCCGCAATCGCCCAGCACTGCGTTCAGCACCAGGTCGGGAAATTCAGCTCTCAGCTCTTGTTCAATTCGATACAGATTGAATTCAGTCAGCTCGAGAACGGTCATCGATTCGACACCCAGGCGCGCCACCTGACGACATAGCTCCGCGCCAATCGAACCGCCTCCACCGGTGACCAGAACGCGCTTACCGGCGATTCCAATGCGGATCGCCGTCCAGTCCAACGCCACGGGGTCACGCCCCAGCAGGTCCTCGATCGCCACTTCCTTCAATTCGTTGAAGTTGGATCGCCCTTCGACCACGTCCTGCAAGCGCGGCACCGTACGAAACGGCAGTCCGCTTTGCTCGCACAATGAAACCACGCGTTGCATCTGCTGGTTGCTGGCCGATGGAATCGCGATCAAGACCATCTCGGCCGCCACTTCGCCGGCGAGCTGCGGCAATTGGTCGATCGGACCGAGCACCGGAATACCGTGCAGCTTGGCGCCCTTGAGTGCAACATTGTCGTCGAGAAAACCGACCGGCCGATACTGGGTCTCGCGGCGCAGATCACGCACCAGGGTCTCGCCCGCACGACCGGCCCCGAGTATCAGTACACGCTTGGCAGTCGCATGCGGGCCACCATCCTGGCGGCTGTCCTTCCACAATCGATACAGCATTCGCGGCATACCCAACAACACCAGCAACATCAACGGATAGATGCCGAGTACCGCGCGCGGTGTGCCCTCAAGGCGGTCAAATAGAAACAGCCCTATGGCGATTGCCGTAGTGCCAATCAGACTACCGCGAGCGATGTTCCACAGGTCTGGAAGACTGGCGAACCGCCATAAGCCGCGATAAAGACCCGTCCAGTACAGCACCAGTCCTTGCAAGCCCAGCACGATCGCATACTCAGGACCGAAAGGCGGGATCGGCGGCGCTATGGGCAACAGGTTGTATCGGATCCAGTTGGCACTGAACCATGCCAGCCAGACCATACCAAGATCGTGCGCGACCACGGCCAGGCGTGGGTGGATATAGGCAATGATCGTGCGCAGCTTCATGCGTCAGCTCGAGCCGCCCTCGAAAGTTCCAGCACTGTATTTTTTTTCATATCGCCATTTTGCCCGATGCGCACGCAGAAGCCTACGCTTGGTCGTCCACCAAGTGTAAACGCCAACGGCAAACACTGCAGCTACCAAGACGACGTCAGTCGGATCTTCAAGACCCGTGTCGAATGCGACAAGTTCAGCGCCGCCGGATGGCCCGGAATTTCTTGGGTGGCCGTTTAGCCAAAGCATCAGTGGCAGCACCATGATCAGGTTCCACCCCTGAACCACGATCACTACCCTGGCATGCGAATGCCCTGATCGCACCAACCACTGATACAGATGCTCACGGTGTGCGCGCCACCAGCGGCGCCCCGAGTACATCCGAAATGCCAGAGTACAAAGACCGTCGATCAGTACCAGAGAATGCACCAACGCAGCCTCGAGCAACGAGATTGAACCAGTCATCAACGCCCACAAAGTAAACACCGCCAGCAGAAACCCGATTGCTCCGCTGCCGACATCGCCCAGGAAGATGCGCGCCTTGGGGAAATTCCACGGTAGAAACCCCGCGATCGCACCGGCACTGCAAGCCATCGAAAACGACAAGCCTGGGTCCAGGTTTAGCGCCAGCACGCTGAGCATGGCGAGAACGAACAACGCCTGGATGCCCAACAGGCCATTGGCGCCATCGATGAAGTTGTGCAAGTTTATGGATACCACGACGCCCGTAGTTACGGCGATCAGACTCAGCCCACCCCACAGCGATGCAGCGGGCGTCATGATTGGCACGTGCCACGCCAACCACCACCAAACGGCGGCCCCGGCAAGCGCGTGAACCAGTAGTCGCGGTGCGATGCCCAGTCCCCGTCTGTCGTCCCACCAGCCAATGCCCGCGACCAGCAGCAGCCCGACATTCAACGACAACAGATCGGAACGCACCGGGTTCGTCGACGCAAGCAGCATCACACTCATCGCTGCGCCTACGATCCCGAGCCCACCGCCTCGCGGAATCGGAGCATGATGAAGGCGGCGCTGACCTGGATGGTCAACCATTTCCATGGCAAGCAGTAGTCGACGCAAGGCACCGACCGAAACTATCGACGCGACAAATGCCAGCGCAAACGCGAACAACGTCAGTCCCCAGCCACGCCGTGCACCGGTTTGATCGAGCCCCAATTCTTGCAGCCGGGACACTGCCAAAAATGCGATCGGGAACCAAAGCCGCAGTAGCTGCAGCGGTACACTGCCTGGTCGGCAATCAACTGTCGAAACAGTTCGCGCAGGCTCATCAGCTGCTCGCGCGCTTCACCCTGACTGGCCTGGATTTGCAACTCGACCAGTGCCGCCAGACCACGTACAGACGGCCGCTGACGCAGCCGTTTGGACAAATAGGTCATTGCCGGTCCGATCCCCTCTTCGTCCTCAATGCGACGCGCCATTGCCAGCACTGGCGAAACTCCAGGGTAACGTTCGGACAAGCTCTCCAGGTAACTGCGTATGCGCATTGGCTCCTGCAGTTTTTCCAGGCAAAGTATGATCTGTGGCAGCGCCTCGGGCACAAAATCGACGTCGTTCTCGAGTGCCTTCTCAAACGCGTTTGCGGCCGACCGCCAGTCGCCGCGCTGCATCGCAAGACGACCCTCGATCAATCGCGGCCGCACCGCGTGACGATCGCTATGATTGGCTTCTCGAACCAGATTCTCAGCGCTGGCGACGTCACCTTTCTGACAGGCCGCGTTGGCGAGTTCGGAGAGAAAATGCGCGATCAACCTGCCCTGGTTTTCACCGGTGATCTTTTCCAGGCGCCGCGTGTGCTCGATGGCACGAAACCAGTCGCGTTCCTGTTGGCAGATCGAGATCAACTGGCGCAACGCCGGCGCCGCATGTGTATCCACAGTGAGCAGATCGGTAAACAACACTTCGGCCCGATCCAGAAGCCCGGCACGCATGTAATCCTCGCCTAGCTCCAGTAGTGCCACCGACTTTTGATCGGCCGTCAGATTGGGGCGTGCAATCAGATTTTGGTGCAGCCGGATCGCGCGATCGGCTTCGCCGCGGCGCCGAAACAGACTTCCCAGCGCTAAATGAGTTTCCACTGTGTGGTTGTCGACTTCAGCGATCTGCAGAAAAACTTCGATCGCCTTGTCGGGTTGCTCGTTGAGCAGGAAATTCAAACCGCGAAAATAGTTGCGGCGCAGCTTGTCGACCTGAAGCCCCTTGATGCGCTCGGTACCGCGCCGTGCGATCACATATCCGATCAGCAAACCGCACAGCAATGCCAGCCAGATCGACATGCTGCCACTGATCATGCGCTATCACGTTGCTGCTGCGTGGTCTCCAACTCCCGTGCCAGGGCGCGCAAACGCAGACGCTGCGGAACGACGACGCCGGCGATCAAGATCAATCCGGCGATGAGGCACCCAAAGAACAGCACCATTGGAATCAGCACGCCAATCGGCAGGGAAAACTCGACGAAATAGAGGTCGACTACGGCGATCTCACGATTCGCCATAAAGAAAAAGAGCGCGAGGATGGCCAGAAGCAATGCCAGGGGCAGGACGATCCAGCGTGGCATGGTCTAGTCCGAATACTGTAGGGGGTCGCCGCAGGCTGACTCAGCCCACAATATGATCGGGCCCGGAATCAACGCCGTTGACACGATCGCGCAGTTCCTTGCCGGGTTTGAAATAGGGAACGTACTTTCCGGGCAGGGCCACGGACTCGCCAGTCTTGGGGTTGCGTCCTAGGCGTGGCGGGCGAAAATGCAACGAGAAACTTCCAAAACCGCGGATCTCGATTCGCTCACCCTTGGACAGCGCATGGCTGATGTGCTCCAAGACTTCCTTGACGCCCAGCTCTACATCATGATGCGCCAGATGCTTCTGGCGCTTGGACATAGCTTCAATTAATTCGGACTTGGTCGTCATGCGCGTGGAGTTGTCCGATCGGAGGCCTTACAGCCCGCTTGGTTACCATCCAAAAGGCGCTCCGGAATTTCCGGAGCACCCATCTCTCGTCTCACTGCCTAGAGCCAAACAATCTTACTTGTTACGCATCTGCTCCTGGAGCAGTGCACCAAGCTTGGTAGTGGCAACTCCACCGCTGCCAGAGTTGTTGCTATTACTGGTGCTGCCGCCCTGGTACTCGGCCAGCGTATCGGCGAGTTCCTGCTCATCCTTGGCGCGGATCGACAGCTGCAACGTGCGGCCCTTGCGGTCCATGCCGGTGAACTTGGCTTCAACTTCATCACCCACGCTGAGTCGTGTGGTGGCATCTTCGACGCGCTCCTTGGCGATATCCGAGGCACGCAGATAACCCTCGATGCCTTCACCAATGGTGATCGTGGCACCACGCGGATCGACTTCCTTGACCACACCCTTGACCAGGCTTCCACGCGGGTGATTGGCCATGAAGGTGCCGAACGGATCCTGCTCAAGCTGTTTGATGCCCAACGAAATGCGCTCACGCTCCGGGTCAACAGCCAATACGACTGCGTCAACCGACTCGCCTTTCTTGAAGTTGCGGACCAGTTCTTCGCCGGTCGCCTGCCAGCTGATGTCCGACAAGTGAATCAGACCGTCGATGCCGCCTTCCAGACCGATGAAGATACCGAAATCGGTGATCGACTTGATCGTGCCAGCAACCTTGTCGCCCTTCTTGAAATTGCCAGCAAACTGTTCCCACGGGTTGTTGATGCACTGCTTCATGCCGAGCGAGATACGGCGACGCTCTTCATCCACGTCGAGCACCATGACTTCGACTTCGTCTCCGACCAGAACCAGCTTGCCCGGATTGACGTTCTTGTTGGTCCAATCCATCTCCGAAACGTGAACCAGTCCCTCGACTCCCGGTTCCAACTCGACAAAGCAGCCGTAATCGGTAACGTTGGAGACCTTGCCGAACGAACGACTGTTGGCCGAATATCGACGCGCAATGTTGACCCAGGGATCTTCACCCAACTGCTTGAGACCAAGCGAAACGCGGTTGCGCTCGCGGTCGAACTTGAGCACGCGCACATCGAGTTCCTGACCGACTTCGACCACTTCGGAGGGATGACGCACCCGCTTCCACGCCATGTCGGTGATGTGCAGCAGACCATCGATTCCGCCCAGATCCACGAACGCGCCGTAATCGGTGAGGTTCTTGACCACGCCCTTGATCACTGCACCTTCCTGCAGGCGCTCCATCAGCTGCTCGCGCTCGACCGAGAACTCGCTCTCGACCACAGCACGGCGCGACACGACCACATTGTTGCGCTTGCGATCCAGCTTGATCAGCTTGAACTCGAGCTCCTTGCCTTCGAGGTAGCTGGTGTCACGCACTGGACGCACATCCACCAGGGAACCCGGCAGGAATGCGCGAACGTCGCGAATATCCACAGTAAAGCCACCCTTGACCTTGCCGCTGATGCGACCGACCACAGTAGCGTTGCCCTCGAGTGCTGTTTCCAGTTCGTCCCACACCATCGAACGCTTGGCCTTCTCGCGCGACAGCACGGTTTCACCAAAACCATTTTCCAGCGAGTCCAGTGCGACCTTGACTTCGTCGCCCACCTTTACGTCGAGCTCGCCCTGCTCATTCTTGAACTGTTCGATCGGCACAATGCCTTCGGACTTGAGGCCAGCATGCACGACGACCACGTCAGAGCGGATTTCGACCACGATGCCGGTGACGATGCTGCCCGGTTTCAGGCGAGCAATGGTCTGACTCATTTCAAACAGTTCGGCAAAACTCTCAGTCATAATGATTCCAGAAGAAAACCGGGGAGCGGGCCTCTGGCCCATACTCGCGACGGCGTTTGGGTTGATGGCAGTTGTCTGCCGTTGCATTCCCCGGACGAATCCGGGACCACGCTCGCTCGCGTGATGGCTAACGGCCGTGCCGGATCAACTCGAGCACGCGTTCGACCACCTCGCCGATGCCAAGGCCGGTCGCGTCGATATGGACTGCATCAGGTGCAGGCCTCAGCGGCGCCACCGCGCGCCCAGCATCACGGGCGTCCCGCGCGATGATCTCGCGCAAAAGGGCAGCGAGTGTAACCTCGAAACCCTTTTGCTTCAACTGCTTATACCGCCTCTCCGCACGAATTTCGGCACCGGCGGTCAGGAACACTTTGAATTCGGCATCTGGAAAGATCACTGTGCCCATGTCGCGGCCATCTGCCACCAGCCCAGGCGGTTGGCAAAAAGAGCGCTGCTTTTCGACTAACGCAGCGCGCACCTCAGGGATCGCGGCGATCGCAGAGGCTGCCGCACCGCAGGTTTCCGTGCGCAACTCGGTGCTGGCGTCGCGGCCATTGATCAGCACCAAAGGATCATCGCCTGGACGATCAATAAATCCAATCTCGGTCTCTATGGCGCAGCGGGATAACGCCTCGACATCATCAAACGCAATGTCCGCCCAGCTGGCAGCGAGTCCAACTGCGCGGTAAAGCGCCCCGCTGTCCAGAAAATGCCAGCCAAGGCGCTCTGCAACGGCGCGGGAAATGGTGCCTTTGCCAGAACCTGAAGGACCATCAATGGTCAATACGGGGACCTTACTCATACCCAAATTCACCCAGAAATTTCTATTTTTATTCCGATACTTATAGCAAGTTTCTCGAAACCGGGGAAGGATGTAGCGACGTTATCGATCGCTTTTATGGTTACCGCGTCACGAGCGCGCAAAGCCGCTACGGCCAGACTCATCGCGCAACGATGATCGGTTGCCGATTCAACTTCGCCACCGCTTAACGAATCGCGCCCGCTAATCACCGCCCCATCGGCAGTTTCCACAATGTCGGCGCCGAGCGCACGCAGACCCGCCGCCATCACGCCAATGCAGTCGCTTTCCTTGACCCGAAGCTCCGCGGCGCCGGCAATCCGGGTCTCGCCTTTGGCCACTGCCGCCGCCACGAAAAGCGCTGGAAATTCGTCGATCATGTCTGGAACGCGCGCCAACGGTACTCTAACTCCGTGAAGTGGCGCCGACCTTACACGTAGATCGCCGACCCATTCGCCGCCCTGCAGCCGTCGCTCATGCACGCTGATGTCAGCGCCCATGTCCAAGAGTGTATCGAGTAAGCCGGTGCGCCGCGGATTGAGTCCGACTGCTTCGAGCACGAGGTCGGAACCAGGTACCACGCTTGCTGCCACCAGAAAAAACGCAGCCGAGGAAAAATCGGCCGGCACGTCGATCGCACAGGCACGAAGGTGGGCACCACCGGTCAGGCTTGCCGAGGCCGCGGATCGCTCGATCCGAACACCAAAAGCCGCCAGCATCGACTCGGTGTAATCGCGAGTCCGATGTGGCTCGGTCACGGTCGTGCGGCCATCGGCGTACAAACCGGCAAGCAAGAGCGCGGACTTTACTTGCGCGCTGGCCACCGGCAAGCGGTAGTTGATGCCATGCAGCCGTTGCCCACCGTGGATGTGCAGAGGAGGCAGACCGCCCGGCTCACTGTCGATGCGCGCGCCCATTGTCGTCAATGGATCGACCACGCGTCGCATCGGGCGTTTACGCAATGACTCGTCACCCGTAAGCACGCTGTCGAAGCGCTGCGCTGACAATATTCCGGACATCAGCCGCATGGCGGTTCCGGCGTTGCCGCAATCAAGCGCTTTCGTCGGTGCCGCAAGGCCATGCAGTCCGACGCCATGCACAATGCGTTCACTGTTGGCTGGAGCCTCGATCTGAACACCCATGCCACGAAACGCTGCAGCCGTCGCCAGCGTATCCTCGCCCTCGAGAAAACCACGAACGTGGGTAACGCCCTGAGCCAGACTGCCCAACATGATCGCTCGATGCGATACAGACTTGTCGCCGGGAAGGCGGATGCGCCCACCTAACGGGCCACCCGCACGCACAATCCAGTCGTGCGAATCGACGACGCTCACGCCGACAACCCGCTCGGCACCGACAAAGCCTGCAAAAAACGATCGTTCTCTGCCGCGGTGGCGACGGTGACGCGCAAGCAGTGCGGCAGACCATAGGCCAGCATGGGTCGAACGACGATGCCCTGGCGCAACAAATCCGCTTCGATCGGAGCAGCCTCGACACCGAAATCAATCAACACGAAGTTGCCCTGCGATGGCAGAACGTTCAATCCACGACCGCGCAAGACAACTGTGACGCGATCGCGCTCGCGGCGCGTGTTAGTCACGACTGTTTTCAGATGCGAGCGATCTTGCAGCGCGGCTTCCGCCGCAAGCAAAGCCAAGCCATTGGTATTGAACGACTCTCGCAATCGATTGATGAGATCAATGATGTCCCGATGCGCGATGGCATAGCCGACTCTGAGCCCCGCAAGCCCGAAGGCTTTGGAAAATGTCCGCGTCACCACTAAATTGGGAAAGCGGTTGCGAATCGCCAGCGCAGATTGCAGCCCTGGCGCATCGGCAAACTCAATATAGGCTTCGTCCAGCACTACTGGTAGATGCCGCGGTACCCGCTGCATGAATGCAGTCAGCTGGGCCAGACTGAACCACGTCCCAGTGGGATTGTTGGGATTCGCCATGCACAGCAATTTGCTGCGCGTTGAGATGGCATCGAACAAGGCATCCAGATCATGCCCCAGCGGCATCTGCGAATCCGCTGCCATTGCATCCGCGGCGATCGGCGTAGCACCAACCGCGCGGGCCGAGATCGGATAGACGGCAAAGCCGAAGCGTGAATGCACCAGTTCGTCGCCCGGTGCGCAAAACACTTGCGCCAGCTGCATGAGGATTTCGTGCGAGCCATTGCCCAGCACAATTTCGTCGATCGCAACCTGGTGAATCGCGGCCAAGCGCTGGCGCAAGGCCACGCCCATCGGATCGGGATAGCGAAACGTCTCGGCATCTTTCACCGAGCGCAAAGCCGCCAATGCCTTTGGACTGGGTCCCCATGCGTTCTCGTTGGATCCGAGTTCAATCAGATCGCCCGCAGCGTGTTTTCGGCGCAGCGCCGGCAGGTCGTGGCCGGGATCGTAAGCTTGCAATACCTGCAATGCTGCGATGGCGCAGCCCACGAACCCGCTCATGCGCTGAGCACTGCAACGGGATAGGAACCCAGAACCTTGATCAAATCGCTGACCGGACCAAGCTCGCTCAATGCACGCTTGACCCGCTCGTCTTCGATATGGCCTTCAATGTCGATAAAGAAGGCGTACTGCCACTTGCCCTGACGGGTCGGGCGCGACTCGATGCGGGTCATGCTCACGCCATTGCGGGCCAGCGGTTCCAGCAGATGGAACAACAGTCCAGGCTGATCCTTTCCAGACAGCAGCAGCGATGTTTTGTCGATACCTGACGGCGAGAAAACGTCGCGCCCCAGCACCACGAAGCGCGAGGTATTGTCCGGCCGGTCTTCGATCGGTCCCGCTAGCACGTTCAAGTCGTAAATGCGCGCGGCACTTTCGCCGGCGATGGCGGCGAGATCATCAGAACCTCGGGCACGGCGTGCAGCCTCCGCATTGCTGGATACGGGCACCCGTTCGGCATTGGGCAGGTTCTCGCGCAGCCATTGCCGACACTGACCCAGCGACTGCGGATGCGAAAACACGCGCTCCACAGATTGCAGATTGTCGTGTCGAGCGAGCAGAAAGTGATGGATCGGCAGTTCAACTTCACCACATATCTTCAGCGGCGAGGTCAGAAACATGTCCATCGTCGGCTGTACCGAACCCTCGGTCGAGTTCTCCACCGGCACGACACCAAAATCGGCGTGGCCTGCCTCGACTTCCTGGAACACTTCATCGATCGACGTAAGTGGCAATCCGTGGATCGAATGCCCGAAATGCTTATGCACCGCCGTTTGCGAAAACGTGCCCTCTGGGCCGAGAAAGGCGACCTTCAATGGCTCCTGCTGGGCCAGGCAGGCGGACATGATTTCGCGAAACAGGCGCACCATCTCTTCGTTCGAGAGTGGCCCATGGTTGCGTTCCAACACCATGCGCAATACCTGGGCCTCGCGCTCTGGCCGGTAGTAATCCACCGCGGCTTTCATCGGACCCTTGGCCTCACCAACCTGGCGTGCGAATTGCGCGCGCTCGGCGATCAGTCGTTGGATATCGCGGTCAATCGCATCGATGCGGCCGCGCACCTCACTCAGCGCCAAGGGTATTGGCTGGGCAGGATCTTCTTTCATTCAAATCACCCGGACCGACAGCACACCGTCGATGGCTTTGAGATTGTCGACGACTTGGGCACCGACATCCTCGTCGGCATCGATCAGGTTGTACGCGTAGTCGCCGCGTGAAGCGTTGTGCATTTGCGCGATATTGATGCCTGCCGCGCCCAAAACCTGGGATAGCTGGCCGATCATGTTCGGCTTGTTCTGGTTGGCAATGCAGATGCGTGAGCGACCGGCTCGGCTCATGCGCGTATGCGGGAAATTGACCGAATTGAGCACATTTCCATTCTCAAGAAATTCGCGCAACTGGTCGACTACCATCAGCGCGCAATTCTCCTCGGCCTCGCCGGTCGACGCACCCAGATGCGGCAAGCCGATCACGCGCGGATTGCCACTGTATTCTGGCTTGGGGAAATCGGAGACGTAATAGCCGATGCGGCCATCGGCCAGACCCGCCTTGAGTGCGTCGTGGTCAATGATGCCATCACGCGCGAAATTGAGCAGCACCACGCCCGGCTTGGCCGCGCCCAGCGACCCGGTATTGAAGATGCCACGGGTGGCGTCGTTCAGCGGCACATGAAAACTGACGAAGTCCGATCCGGCGTACAGCTCGTTCAACGAACCCGCTTTGATCACATCCGACGACAACGCCCAGGCACCGTCGACAGTCATGTGCGGATCAAAGCCGATGACGCGCATGCCCAAGGCGCGCGCTGCGTTGGCGACGCGCACGCCAATCGCACCCAGACCAATGACGCCCAATGTGCGACCGGCCAGTTCGAATCCGACGAATCGCTTCTTTCCGGCTTCGATCGCCTCTTCCATGCCTTCGGATGGAAGCTGCGCTACAAAACCAAGCGCATCGCTCAAGTTGCGAGCTGCGATCAACATGCCGGCCACGACCAACTCTTTCACGGCGTTGGCATTCGCCCCCGGTGCATTGAACACTGGAATGCCGCGCTTGCTCAACGCTGCCACCGGGATGTTGTTGGTACCCGCACCCGCGCGGGCAATTGCCTGTATCGACGCTGGCACTTCGACTTGATGCATATCCGCAGATCGCACCAAAATCGCGTCAGCGCCTTCCATGGCTTCCACTATCTGGTAGCGATCCGCTGGTAGCCGCTTCAGGCCATTCTGCGAAATATTGTTGAGTGTCTTGATCTTGAACATAGAGAGAAATCCTGTGCGAGTCTGGCAATCATTGTGGGAGTGCCGCATGGCGCGAACAGCTTCGGCTCAGCCACTTGGCGACGCGCCTTAAGGCGCCTGGCGCGGACACCGATATCGTCAACCGTGGCGCTTGGCAAAATCTTTCATGAAATCGATAAGCGCTTCAACGCCAGCAAGCGGCATCGCGTTATAAATGCTCGCGCGCATTCCACCTACCGAACGATGTCCCTTTAGAGCGAGCAGACCCGCCGCCTCTGATTCTTTGACGAAGCGATCGTCCAGCGCCTCATCCTGCAAACGGAACGGGACATTCATCCACGAACGCGCGGCAACTTCGACCGGATTGCTGTAGTAGCCGGAGCCATCGATATAGCCGTAAAGCAGCGCTGCCTTGTGCCGATTGCGCTCGCCAATCGCAGTCAACCCGCCTTCGGATTGGATCCACTCGAAATTGAGTCCGGCCAAGTACCAAGCGAAGGTGGGCGGCGTATTCAACATCGAGCCCTCTTTGGCGTGGGCAGCGTAATTGAAAATGTTGGGGATCGACTTCGGGCAGCGTTCGAGCAGGTCGTCACGGATGATCAGTACGACCACGCCGGATGGGCCAATATTTTTCTGCGCACCGGCATAAATCAGACCAAACTTCGAAACATCGAGCGGTCGCGACAGAATGGTCGACGACATGTCCGCGACGATCGGCACTGTCCCGACGTCAGGCACCTCGTGGATTTCGACACCCGCAATGGTCTCGTTGGGTGTGTAGTGGAAATATGCAGCGTTGGCATCAAGCTGCCAGCTAGTCCGCGGCGGCAGCTGCATGAATTTCGCACCGGCAGAGTTCGCTACGATTTGAACCGTGCAGTAAGGCGCTGCCTCTTTGACCGATTTTTCACCCCAATGACCGGTGACAAGATAGTCAGCCGCCTTCCCATTTGCCAGATTCATTGGGATCTGCGCGAAGTGCTGCGTAGCTCCGCCTTGCAGAAACAAGACCTTGTAGTTCGATGGCACTGCGAGGATCTCGCGCAGGTCGCGCTCGGCCTTTTCTGCCAGCGCAATGAACTCCTTGCCGCGATGACTGACTTCCATCACGGATGCACGAGCCGACCCCCAATCCAGGAACTCTTCTTTGGCACGTTGCAGAACCGGCTCTGGAAGCGCTGCCGGACCCGAGGCAAAGTTGAAGGCACGACTCATATCGATTCCTCGTTCATGTCGATTTCCCGCTCATGTCAATTCCTCACTCATGAATGCTGTTTATCGAGACCGCCAGTCCGGCCGGTTCACGCAAGTTGATGGGTACCAGTGCCGCGTTCTGTGCTGCAGTGCGGCGATCATCCGACACTAGCACGGAGCATCCAAAGCAAAAAACCAATCTGGAATTCGAACGCCGTCCGTGGGGTACGCAGCTCCATGGTGAGGCCGCGGCGACTCGGGATGATCGGTTTCGACTTGCAGGGTCGAACGCCTCGGCTGCAACAGCAGGGCTACGGGTTACGATGTATCCAAGGCTGATCGAAAGTGCTACCCCGCGTCGACTTGGTATTTTCCGCGGCGCGCCAGCACGCTTCATGGCGAGACTGCAGGTTGGGATTCCGATTTCCAATACGCTGTGTGATCTGAATCCACCACCACGGCAGGACGCAAGCCACTGAAGTGGCCGATCCGCTGGTTATTTGATGTGCGATCGCCCATAACGCTGAGCTGGTGATCAGGCGATTCGATACAGGTTTGGTGGCACTAGGCGGGTGCTTCGCTGCGCGCGTGGCGCAACGGGAGGGACGCGCCTGATACCGAATTCCGGCGCGACCGAAGCGCAATCTCAGGACTGTCGAAAGCCGAGTAATAGCAGGACCAAGGCTGCCGCAATAGCAATGCCAATCAGCAACGGCAGCCATGGACTGTTACTGCCCTTGATCGGCGCCGGCGCGCCGCCAGTCAAAGGCTCCGACGACGTGCTCTGTCTATGGGACTGCTGTACGGGCACGGCCGGCATCGCCTGGGTCGACTGTGGTGTGGCAGACTTTTGCCCCATCAGCTGCTCGGCCTGGTACTGACCATCGGCGCGGGTAGGCATGCCAGGGGCTTCAATCAGAAACCGGTTGCGGTCAAATGCGATTTGGTCACCGGAGTAAAGAACCGCGTCACGCACTTGCACGCCATTGACATAGGTGCCGTTGGCAGAACCCATATCACGCAGGTAGATGCCCGCCGCGGTGACTTCGATCATGGCGTGCTTGCGAGACATCTCAGGCTCGTCGAGGACCAGATCGCAATCGCTGCCGCGACCGATTACCAATCGACCTGGCACCGCCAGCACCTTGCCAAAATAGGGACCTGACACGCCGCGTAACAGCGCTTTCGGAGGGGTCACGCGGAAGTGGGTTTCGTTTCCGGATTCGCTCATGGCTTCTTGTGGCTCCGCCGCGGGCGGGACATGCTGACTGATCGAGGCGTCATTGTCGGGTTTGAGCATAAGAGTGACGCTGCCCAGGCTGATCAGGTCACCGACTCGAAGCATTGCCTTTTCGCGCACCGGGCGCCCATTGACATGCGTCCATGCGTCAGGCGATCGCACCCAAAGTACTGGGCCGCGCGCGTCGACCGTGATGACCGCGTGGGATTCCACCACGCCGTCTCCTTTGATCTCGACATCGCTACCGGGAGCGAAACCAATACTGGTCTCGCCCTCGTTGAGCAATGCGTCTTTACGCTCGCCTTGTGGAAAATGTAGCCGCATATCGTTCAGGATTTTGGACGGTTGGACTCTAGCAGGTTGTAGCCCAGCTGCCAGCCCCAAGGCACTGCGGGCAAGCCGCTACCACGCGGCACGCACATCCAACAACAGGCGATCCGTTGGCTCCACTATGCCATCGCGCTTCTCCCGGAATCCTGAAAGCTGCACACGCCACTTGTCACTGATGCCATAAGCTATCCACGGCATACAGCCGCGCGCAAAGCTGTGGAACCACCAGTCATCGGAGGTGAATGCGGCCAGCACTGCGTCGCGCTGGAAGCGCTGGATCGCGAAGCCCAGTTCAAGACCTCCTGCGATGCGGCTATCGCCATAGATAGTGCTGAATCGCGCACCATCGGAATTCTGGTCGGCACCCATGTTGCGCACCAGATCGAGCCTGCCGCGCCATAACGCATCGCCAATCAATGCACGCAGCCCGAACTGCAGATCGAGGATTTCGTAGTCACTGACCAGCTTTCCAGCGACGCGGCGATTGGTGCGGCCCAGACCACGATCCACCAAGGTTTGCAAATCAGAAAAATCCAGCCAGGCGAGCTGCACATCACCGCTGACTTCTGCATTTTCGCTCCAATGCCATCCGATCTGGGCTGCTGCAATTCGCGACTCGTCATCGTATAGATGATCGCCGGCGAAGTAGCCGCCAACAAGGGACAAGCGATGGATCTCGCCCAAGGCGATCGAGTGGCTGGCACTGATACCCAGCGGGCGAAAATCGTCATCCCAGAGCAGCGGCGTGGTCGCTAGTGGAAAAGCTGTCTTGCCTAGCACCACCGAAGTCGACTCGCCACCGCGCCAACGCAGATATAACTCGTCGAGGTTAATCGAATCGCTGCGCTCGTTATCATTGTTTGCTCGATTTGTCTGATTCGAATCCGAACCCAGCGTGCCTTCGAGCGCGGCACCAAATTCGAAATCGTCGAACTCACGACGTACTCCGAACCGGGTCCGCGAACGAACGCGCTCAAGATCTTGCGGTCGTCCGGGAATATCCACGGTGCGCTCGGCGCGCAGCAAAACGTCGCCGTAAAAGCTCCAAGCGGGCGTATCGCTGCGTTCCTCGAACGCAATCGGATCGTCGGCCAGCGCATTGCCGCCTTGCAACAGCAAACTAAAACAAACCGCACCAATCCAATTACGCGTGCTCATCGTCGCCTCCCGTTACCAGTTCGCATTAGACCAATTGATCAGCGTCGGCTCAGACCCGGATCGCCGCCAGCGCTGAGCCCAAGTCACTCGCACTTTGAAATCGGTCGTCCGGTGCGCGGGCAATGCAACGCAGGATCAGAATTTCTAGCTCCGGGGGCATTTCCGGCCAGAATTCCGATGGCCGGATCGGCGCCTGCTGCATCTGCGCCATATAGATTTCCATCGTGTTGGAGCCAGTGTACGGCAGCTTTCCGCAAAACATTTCCGAAAGCAGTACACCACTCGAATAAATGTCGGCGCGATGATCCACCTCGTCGCCGGCCAGTTGCTCGGGCGCCGAATAATGTGGAGTCCCGACAAACATTCCGGGCTGGGTGTAACCCGGCTCCATCCGACGAATGGGCCGCGCTATGCCGAAATCCATCAGTTTGGCATTGCCGCTCTGCTCCAGAATCAGATTCTCGGGCTTGATGTCCCGATGCAGAACACCCACCTCGTGCGCGGCGCTCAGGCCTGCGCACAGCTGCTTGGCGATGCGCAAACCGGCTGAAAACGGAATGCGCCCGGCCTGCTTGATGAGGTAGCGCAGCGTCATCCCGCGCACGTATTCCATCGAAATGTAAGGGCGCCCTTCGTGATCGCCGAAGTCGAAAGTGCGCAATACGTTCGGATGGGTGATCTTGCGTGCCAACTTGAGTTCGCTCTTGAGACGATCGAGTTGCTCGGCGTCCATCATCGCCGCACCGCGCAACATCTTGATCGCCACCAGATCATCGAGTTCCAGATCGCGCGCTTTATAGACAACACCCATGCCGCCGGCACCGAGCTCGGAAATAATCTCGTAGCGCCCACCAAACACGGTGCCCAGCGCAATGTCGCTGCCGCCGCGGCGCGTGACAGACGCTGAGCTAGATGGAGTCACCACTGTTTCGTAGCGATCGCCTGGCGCGCTGCTGATCGACGCCGCCAATGGTTCCAGAGCATCGAGCTGGTCGACCGCGACCCCGGGGAAACTCCTGCCCGAAACCAGACCCGTGACCGGCTTGATGTCCATTGCCTGCACCTCACGCACCGCATCAAGCATGGGCTTGGCAACGAACAAGGTCGCCTCGCTCGATTCGGACAGCAGACGTTCAAGCTGATAGATCGCGCCACCTCCGGCGACCGGAACACTGCCGCCAGCAACCGACACCTGGCCTTCAACGATATCGCCCTGGTGCAAAGCGAACGCCAAGCTGCTGGATAACACATCGCTCAATTGACTGTCCCGTCGCAGGTGACGCACGACGCGCAAAGCGCGGCTCAAGGCGCCATCTCCAGAGAAACCTATCACCGCGCGCACCCCGGAGAAAATGAGCACGTGCGCCTTGGTACGCTGAGCCGCGTGGTCGAGGGCCAGGGCAAACGCCTGCACGCCATTGGCGGCGGCAATGCTTTGTTCTTTGCTCATCGGTCGCGCCAGAGCGCGGCACTCTGCGGCAAGCAATACGCGCGTGCCCAGGGTAGGAGCACGCACTGTGATTGCCGGCGTACCTTGTTGCGGGGTGTTGGTTCCTGCTGCTCGCGCGGTGGACGGCTCGGGCAGAAACCTGGAAAGGTTGGAAACGTAACCTTCAATATCGCTCTTCTCTCGCAGTTCGGATAGCAGCCGATCAAACGAGTGCGACAAGCTGGCCAGTTCGTCGTTGCCGCCGACGGAAAGATGCGTGCGGAAGTTTCCAGACGCGGCTTCCTCTGCGGCCTTCGCCAACACCTTCACCGGGCGCAAAACAACTTTGGCCAGAAGATAGGAAATTGGCAGGGCCGCCAGCAGCGAGCCGAGTCCAGTAAGCAGAACCAGATTCAAGATGCGTTGGAAACCAGCATAAGCGCGATCGGCCGAAGTCAGGATCAAGGTGCTACCCAAAATCGCACCGGCATCCTCGTCCAGCGGGGCGACGCGCCCGAACCAGGACTGCCCGGCAAAGGTGAGCCCGATGCGATCGATTGCTTTGGTCTGGGTCAGCATCGTTTTGAGCGAGACGTCTTTCACCAGTGCCTGCAACAGCGCTGCCCCGTCCTTGTCGGTCAGCGAGCTGGCAAACAGAATGGGCTCGCCATTCTTGATTACGACATAGGCGATATCGGCGCCGCTGACTTCGCCAATTTTACCGGCAAACTCATCATTCACGGCTCTGGCCAGCAACAGGAAACCGAGCAGGTTCTCATCGCGCACAATCGGCATCACCGCTGCCTGAAACAACACATCCTGCTGCCGCCAATACCCGGAGATCGGCGCTGCGCTCTCGATTGCCGCATTGATGAAAATATCTCCTGACAAGTTCTGCTCAACTGCCTCGGACTCGTCCGTGCGCGCCGCGACGTTGCCCTCGGCATCCATAAAAATGCCCAGATCGAAACTGTATTGCTGCTGGCGCTCCGCCAAAAGGTCACGTAACGACACTTCACCAGTAAGTATCGGGTCTTCGCCCAGTCCCAACTCGCTGTCCACGACTGAACTCTCGAAATAGGCTTTGACCGCGGGATCTTCGGCAATGTTCTGAATTGTGATCTGCAGCAGTTCCAGACGCGCCAGTTGTGACTCGTCCTGCACGCTCACGCTGGTAGTCAAGGCGCGTTGCACGTTCGCATCGGCAATGCGCCGACCCTGGCTCCAGGTGATGAACAGCGAAGCCGCGACCGAGACCGCAATGAGCCCTGCGCAGATGACGAAGATGCTGGCCGCCAGCGACAATCGGAACCCGCTCTTAGTAGCTTGCATTGGTGCTCCGGGCGTAGGGCTTACCGAATTTGTTCGAATGACTGGGCACTTTGCGACGATTGAGTTCAAGTGTCAGCGCGAGATGCTGAGTCGATGCGGGCACTGTTTGCGCGGACCCCTTCACGACCGGCGCGCTCGGAATAAACACTTTCTGGCGCAATGGCGCGCCGCGATCATGAAAGATCACCAGTTCGCCTTCGCCGTCTGGCAGCCCGCTCAGCTTGAATCGCCCCTGAGCGTCGGGTCGGGTATGAAACGGGGTGTCCAGTACCAGGATGAATCCATACATCGAGTGATGTACGTTGCAGTAGACGCGAACCAGACCGGGCTTGTTGAATTGCGTCGTTTTTCCTTCTCCGCGCCCGTACTGCCCGGTATCAAAAGCGTTCTCCGGGGAGGCCGAAAACACGTTGTGCAGGATAGGATCGTCGTTGGGAAAGCGCACAGATTCGCCGGCTGTCACCGCCAGCACCCGCGGCACAAACTGTTTTCGCCGCGTGGTCATCAGCTGCGGCTGTGGAGACGCCTGCGTTACCACCGGCTGCTTGGAACGGAAATAAATGACCGCGTCCTGAGTTTCAGATGCGCGCAGAAGGCTTTCGCCCGACTTGAGCTTCAGTTCGCCGGTCAAATCACCGGCCCCCGCCGCGCCTGCCAGGCACAGCCAAAATGGCACGCTCATCGCTCTCCACATGGCCCCAAACCCGCCCTACTTGTTATCTGGCATCATCTTAGCTCAAGCTTCGCCCGCAACCACATACTAAAGACAGGGGCGCGATGAGCCATATTTCAATATCTCGCAAGCACGACAAAACGATGAAGCAAGCCCATGCCGCGGTCAACAAGGTCGCCAAAGCGATCACCAGGAAATTCTCGGTTGATCATCAGTGGCAGGGCGATGTCTTGAATTTCTCGCGCAGTGGCGTCGATGGGCACATCGAGTTGACCAAAGGCATGGTCAAGGTCAATGTCAAACTCGGGTTTCTGCTGATGATGCTGCGCGCGCCGATCGAGTCCGAGATAGAACGCGTGCTCGACGAAGAATTCGCCTGACAGTGGGTTGGACGGGAACAACAGTCTTTACGCTGAAGCCGGCACAGACTTCTAGGGAAGGTCTGAATAAGTCACCACGTCGTCTTCGCTACACTGCTTATTGCTTGCCAAACCCGCGAAAACCTGCGGTTTTTTGCCCCCTGACTCAGGGGGCTATCGCGGCTCCGGACTTGTTCAGAGGTTCCCTAGTCCTGGGAATGGTCAAAACCAAAGGGATCCGGATGCGCGGCAAACAGCCGCTGCATGATCTTCTCCTCACCTTGGACAATCGTATCGAGGAACTCGCGCGCCGGACCCATATGCCTGAACGCCGCGAAGCCTCGTTCCAGAAAGGCCTGCAAGCCGGCTAAGCCTGCTCCACGCGCCGGGCCGCGGGCCAACTTGAGCACGCCCAGGACGAAGGGTTTGCGCACGATGCGTTCGAGTTCTTCCCCCACGATGCGAATCAGCGCAACCTGGCGTCGACGATTGACGGCATCGCCAACGGCGCGATAGGCAGCGCCATAGCGCGCGGCATCCAGCTTCGCTCCCTTTAGCGCGCGGGCCATCTCAATGTCGAACTCGCGCGACAGCAGATCCAGTTCCAGCGCCTCAGCCAACGTGAGCAATACCGAGTCTGGCAACCAGCGGGTCATCACCGGCATGATTCGGCTGACATCACGATCGCGCCAAGTGACATCGCCAGCACCATACAGATCACTGAGGAAAAACTCGGCGGCCAATCCAAAACGCGGATGCGTGCGCAGCGCGGCAAAACTCTTACCCAGGCGTTCGCTCTGCCAAGTCTTCAATAGCGCCAGTCCGGCGCTTTTGTTCAACGGGTTTTTTTTGGGATCGGAAACCGCCTGCAGGTTTTCCAGGAGGCCGTGCAAACGCAAACTGACCGATTTGGATGCCATGGTTGTTTACAAGTTTTGACGATTGGCCGCTTCGGCGCGGCAAGTTGAACGAAAGTCTAGCTTGAGCATGCCGCCACCATCGCTACAATCGTACGAATGGCGATGCCCTCGCCCCAGCAAATGGATGCTTGATGCTCAACGTTCAACCCGCCGCCCGCCGCCCTCGTGGCAAAGGAAGCAAATCACGCATTGGCCTGGCCGTTGCCGGCGGTGGCCCGATCGGAGGAATGTACGAACTGGGGGCACTGCGCGCCATGGAGGACGCTTTGCAGGGCTTGGATTTGACCAAACTAGATGTCTATGTCGGTGTCAGTTCCGGTGCATTTCTGTCGGCAGGACTGGCCAATCGACTGGGAACGGCCGAGATGTGCCGAATTTTTCTCACTCATGATTCCGACCAGGCGCACTTTCGCCCTGAAGTTTTTTTGCGCCCCGCACTGGCGGAATATGGGCGCCGGCTGATCAGCGTGCCGCGCGTGTTGGCCGGTTGGATCGGTGATCTGATCACCAAACCCCTTGATACCGACTGGAGCGACGTCCTCGGTCGCCTGGGCACTCTGATTCCGACCGGACTTTTCGACAACCAGGCCATCGAAGAATTCCTCCGCGGCGTGTTTGAGAGCCACGGTCGCAGCAACGATTTCCGCGCGCTGCGGCGTAAATTGTTCGTGATCAGCGTCGATCTGGATACTGGCCAAACCGTGCGCTTCGGTTCCGATGGCTTCGATCACGTTCCGATTTCCCGAGCAGTGCAGGCTAGTGCCGCGCTACCGGGGCTGTATCCGCCGGTCGAGATTGATGGCCGCTGGTACGTTGATGGTGCGCTGCGACGTACCTTGCACGCATCGGTCGCACTGGAAGAAGGCTGCGATCTGGTGATCGGGGTCAATCCTCTGGTTCCATTCGATGCAGGCCTGGCACAGCGCAATGGCCGTGCAGTGCCCGAAAGCCTGATGGAAGGTGGTTTGCCGGCAGTACTGTCGCAGACTTTTCGCACCCTGCTGCGCTCACGCATGCAGGTCGGGATGGAAAAGTACCAACGTCAATACCAGAAATCCGATCTGGTTTTGTTCGAGCCCAATCCCGACGATGTCGAGATGTTCTTCACCAACGTCTTCAGCTACCAGAGTCGCGTACGCGTAGCAGAGCACGCTTACCGCGCCACGCTGAGCGATCTGCACGCGCGCTTCGACGAGCTTGCACCGCTGTTCGCACGCCATGGCCTGCAGTTGCGTAAAGAAATCGTTGCGGATCGGAACCGCGAGTTGATGGCCAGCCTGGGCATGCGGCCACCACGCCGCACCGATGCAACAACGCGACTAAGGCGCGCGCTCGATGAACTCGACCAGAGCATCAGCACGCGGCATTGAAAGCGAGATTCCAGTTGTGAATCGCGCTTGAATTGCCACACAAATCAATCTTCTACATAGTGTGATTATTCTAGCTGGCGTGCCTACAGTCGGCGTCACTGCTGCGCCGCGCACTATTGCGCAAGGCAGCTTCGAATCAATTATCGTGGAGGGTAGATGAGCAAACCCAAGTTCAAATCAAAGCCGGCTTCGGCCACTGCGTCCGACAAAACTGGCGCACTGGTTGAGACCGCACAGCAAGTATGGCTCGCCGGAATCGACGCGCTGACGCGCGCTCAATCGCAAGGCGGAAAGCTGTTCGAGGCGCTGGTCAAGGAAGGCGTGTCGCTCGAACAGAAGACCCGCAAATTCGCTACTGGCAAGGTCGGCGAAGTGCGTGACGTAGTCGAGACCAAGGTCGAGCAAGTGAAAGAGCGTGCGGCCGATACCTGGGACAAGCTGGAAACCGTGTTTGAAAATCGTGTGTCGAAAGCACTCTCGAAGCTGGGCGTTCCCGGACGCGAAGAAATGGAAGCGCTGATCGACCGAGTCGAAGATCTGAATCGCGCAGTGCGCAAGCTCAACAGCAACAGCGCGCCCAGCCTGAAGAACACTGTCAGCAAGGCCGCCCGCGACAGCATCAGCGCCATGGTCGAAACCATGACCGGTAGCGTAAAAGCTGCGAAAAAGCCCGCTGCCCGCAGCAAGAAGGCCAAGACCAGCAAGCCGGCTGCACGTAGGCCGGCAGCCACGAAGTCCAGGGCGTCCGCCCGGGCCTGAAGTTCTCTAAGGAAAGTCTGATTAAGTCACCGCTTCGTCTTCGCCACACTGCCAATTGCTTGCCAAACCCCCGCTCTCAACAGCGGGGCTGGTCGCTCGCAACGGTGGAGCTGGTCAACCTGCGGTTTTTCGCCCCCTGACTCAGGGGGCTATCGCGGCTCCGGACTTGTTCAGAGGTTCCCTGACGTAAATCCGTTGCCTGAATGGCTGCGGCCCCTCTAGCCCGCCTTCCGAACACACCGGTAGATCCCTCCCCTCCGGTCGGTTGGCGGGCTTCTTTTTTGCGGCAATGAGCCCAGCCGCAAGGCGCTGGTGGGCCTGTGGCCCAAAATCTGCAGCGCCCATTGCTGGGGATAAACCGCGCGTCAAATCAGACCGAAGGCGAAGCAACCACTTCGCGCAGTGTCGAGGTCGCATAAGCCCCTGAGGGCAACGAAAACCCCAGGCGCAGCGTTTCACCGTCGATCCAATCCCAAGCCAGATCGCGTGGCCGGATGCGCAGGGCGCGACGCTCTTGATCCATGCCGGCATCGACAACACCCGCACATAGATCGGCAAGCGTCACGACAATTTCTTGCTCAAGGGCCGCGACTTCCGCGCCGACGCGCAATGCACCACGCCCCCACAACGGACCGGTGGCATGGATTTCGCCGCGCTGCATGCGATCGGCGAGCACCTCGTCGATTGGTTCGGGACCGAAAATGGCGCTGCGTGCATCCAGTTGAAATACGTCGCCGGTTACAGCTCGGTCCCAGTTCTGCAGTTCCACGCGACGCGCGAGCACGGCGTTGAAAATCTCCGAGCGTGCCGCGCTCAGCAGGATCGAGCGTTCATTGCGTTCGAAACGATGGCCGGCAAAGAGGGCGCGGGCTTTGTCAATGTTCCCGCCGCCACGACCGAAGCGTTGTTCGCCAAAATAGTTGGGGACACCGCGCTGTTGAATCTGGCCAAGCACCGAATCTGCGGCAGCATGATCGCCAGTGATGTCGCGAACTATGATGACAAAACGATTGCCATTCAACGCGCCGCGCTGAATTTTGCGCGCGTGGCGTTCGGCGCTGAGAACTCGCACATCGGGATCGGAAAACGCATTCCAGTCGAGTGCCGCGCCCTTCCTGGCTGGTACCGAAAAATATTGCCGCGCGACAGCGTGTCGATCCTTCATGCCGGCGTAGCCGATATCGCGTTCGCTCAGGCCGGCAAACGCGGCCACGCGCTTGACGGCCCAGGCCGTGTTGGCGCACTTCTTTTCGACGTGCAGCAGCCAGTGTTCACCGCTACCGGTGGCGGAAAATCCGATAATTTCATCGACGAAGAAATCTTCTGGCGTGGCACGGATGCGGCCCATCAACGCAGGGCCACCGAACGCGAAAGCAAGCTCAGTGGTCACGAAGCCAGAGTCTCAATCAAGACGACAGCTTCCGCCGCAAGACCTTCACCGCGACCGGTGAATCCCAGCTTTTCGGTGGTGGTGGCTTTGACGCAGATCCGATCGATGGTGCAGCCGATAGTGTCGGCGAGCACGGCGCGAATGGCATCGCGATGTGGACCGATTTTGGGGGCTTCTGCAATAACCGTGATGTCGGCGTTTCCCAGTTGCCATCCGCGTTCGCGCAGCAGACTGATCACATGCCGCAGAAACAAGCGGCTGTCTGCGTCTTTCCAACGCGCATCGGTGGGCGCGAAGTGCTGGCCGATATCGCCCAGCGCGAGCGCGCCGAGCAAAGCATCGCAAAGCGCGTGGATAATCACATCACCATCCGAGTGCGCCACGATGCCGGCAACATGCGCGATGCTTACTCCGCCCAACACGATCGAATCGCCAGGACCGAAAGCGTGTACATCGAAGCCATGGCCAATGCGGATACTCATGCGGGGCAAGTGAGAATGAATTCAGCCAGCGCGAGGTCGTGCAGCGTGGTGACTTTGATGTTGTCTTCGGCGCCCTGCACCAGCAAGGGTTTACGTCCAGCGGCTTCGAATGCTGCGGCCTCGTCCGTGATCAGCGGACGCAGGAGAGGATCGGCCAAGGCAGAACGCAATGCATCGCGCAGTGCGCCATATTGGAACAATTGTGGCGTCAATGCGCGCCACAGCGAAGATCGATCCAATGTCTCGAAAATCGGCGCACCGGCGCTTCCGCGTTTGACCGTGTCGCGTATCGGAGCGGCCAGGATCGCCCCATCCGCGTGTTGCATTCCTTGATCCAGCAGCGCATCGATATCGTCGTGGCGAACGCAGGGTCGGGCTGCGTCATGCACCATCACCCAATCATCAGCCGCGCAGCGCGTGGACAGTTCGTCCAGCGCAGCGAGCACAGAGTCGGCACGTTCGGCGCCGCCCAAGCAGGTCCGTACCGGTTTGCCTTCCAGCTCGTTGATACTTGGCCAAAGTTCATCATTTGCAGAAAGTGCGACCATCGCGCCGGCTACACGCGGATGGGACAGCAACCGATCCAGTGTGCGTACCAGCATCGGCACGCCAACCAGCGGTGCATACTGTTTGGGCATGGCTGCACTAAAACGCGCTCCGCGCCCGGCAGCAGGAATGACACACCAGATCATTGTGGTTTCGCCTTCGATTCTTCTTCGATTACCTGATAAAACGTCTCACCAGGTTTGATCATGCCAAGCTCGCCGCGGGCGCGTTCTTCGATCGCATCAGTGCCGGTTTTCAGGTCTTCCACATCCGCCCCCAGCGCCTCATTGCGTAGTTGCAGACGGGCATTCTCCGCATTTTGTTGTTCGACGCGCTCGCGCAGGTGCCGGACATCCGCGCGGCCACCCTGCCCGGTCCATAGTTTGACCTGCAGCACCAGACAGAGGACGCACAAGACCAGAATGATCCAACGCAGCATGGTTAAATATCAGCCCTGTATTCCAAATTTCGGCAAACTCGGGAAAGCCTGGCGACCGGCATAGCGTGCCGATGGGCCCAATGCCTGCTCAATGCGCAACAACTGGTTGTATTTGGCGACGCGATCGGTGCGGCACAGCGAGCCCGTTTTGATTTGGGTAGCGGTGGTTGCCACCGACAGATCGGCAATAGTGGTGTCCTCGGTTTCACCGGAACGATGCGAAATGATTGACGCATAGCGATTGGCATGCGCCAGCGCGATCGCATCCAAGGTCTCCGACAGCGTGCCAATCTGATTGACCTTGATCAGAATAGCGTTGCCGATGCCCTTGTCGATGCCCTCACGCAGAATCGCCGGGTTGGTGACGAACAGATCGTCGCCGACCAGTTGCACGTCTCTGCCGAGTCGATCACTGAGCACTTTCCACCCAGCCCAGTCGTCTTCAGCCATGCCGTCCTCGATGCTGAGCATCGGGTAACGCGCGCACCAGTCGGCGTAAAAATCCACCAATTGCTCGGAGGTAAGCTTTTTGCCCTCACCGGTCAAATGGTATTTACCGTCCTTGTAGAATTCAGAAGCAGCCGCATCGACCGCCAGCCAGACGTCTTCGCCAGCACGATAACCCGCCTTGTTCACCGCCTCGAGTATGGTTTCGATGGCTTCTTCGTTGGAGCGAAGGTCAGGTGCAAACCCACCTTCGTCACCCACCGAAGTTGCCAAGCCGCGACCCTTCAGCACCGATTTAAGCGCGTGAAAAATCTCGGTTCCGGCACGCAGGGCCTCCGAAAAACTCGGCAGGCCCACTGGCATCACCATGAATTCCTGTAGATCGACATTGTTGTCGGCGTGGGCGCCGCCGTTGATAATGTTCATCATCGGTACCGGCAACAGTGCCGGGCGGTCGCTGGCGAGATGCGACCAAAGTGGCTTGCCCATAGCTGCGGCCACAGCATGCGCGTTGGCAAGTGACACGCCCAACAACGCGTTCGCTCCCAGTCGGGCCTTGTTCGGGGTGCCGTCCAGCGCAATCAAGCGATCGTCTAGTCCACGCTGATCGGTCGCATCAGTGCCGACCACCGAGCTTCGGATCGCGCTGTTGACATGTTCCACTGCCTTGAGCACGCCTTTGCCCAGATAGCGTGTCTTGTCTCCGTCGCGCAACTCCACGGCCTCTCTCGATCCAGTGGAAGCGCCGCTCGGCACCGCGGCTCGCCCGGTGTGACCGCTTTCCAGCGATACTTCAGCTTCGAGTGTGGGATTGCCGCGTGAGTCGAGAATCTCGCGCGCGAGGACAGAACGGATCTTCATAGGGACCAGCGCTTGGGGAGGGGCGCTTAGGGTAGCAACCTCGCTGCGAGCGGCAAAGCCAAAACCCCGCGCAAATGATAGTTTCCCGGGTCATGGACGCGATGATCATTTCCAAACTACCCAGCCAGCGCCTGCGTGACTGGTATGCGCAGTGCCACCATTTTGCGTTTGGGCCGCATCACATCGTTTACCGTTGCAGCGAAAACTGGGAATCATCCGCCGCGCCGGTGCTGGTTTTGGTGCACGGATTTCCAACCTCTTCGTTCGACTGGATCGAGATTTGGAGCGCTTTGAGTCAAAACTTCAGACTGTTGGCGCCTGACCTGCTGGGTTTCGGTCTCTCTTCAAAACCGCGGCCTCACAAATATTCGATCAAGGAGCAGGCCGATGCGATCGAGGCACTGCTGGCACTAAACCAAGTCGACGAATGGCGCCTTCTGGCACACGATTACGGCGACAGTGTGGCGCAGGAATTACTCGCACGGCATATCGAACGACCCGCCGCACCGCACCCGTCGCGGCTGTGTTCGGTCGCCTTGCTCAATGGCGGGCTGTTCCCGGAAACCCATCGCCCGCGGCTGATCCAGAAACTCTTGCTTTCTCCGCTCGGTCCCTGGCTGGCCGAGCGCCTGAATCGCGAGCGCTTTGGCCGAAGTTTTCGCGCCGTATTCTCGGACCAGCATCAACCCGGTGACGCTGCATTGGACGAGTTTTGGGCACTCATCGCGCAAGCTGAAGGTCACCTGATCGCGCCACTGCTGTTGCGATACATCCCGGAGCGCCGACAGTATCGCCAGCGCTGGGTCGCTGCGCTCAGCGAAAGCACTATTCCATTGCGATTGATCAATGGCCTGGCCGATCCAGTCTCGGGAGCACATATGGTCGCCCGCTATCGCGAGCTGATCACTGCCCCAGATATCGTCGAACTGCCGGGCATCGGCCACTATCCGCAGATCGAGGCACCGAAACGCGTGGTGCAGGCGGTGCGGGATCAAAAACTCTAGCCGCGCAGCCGCGCGCGGCCGCCGTTGCCGACGTGGCCCCACCTGTCGAGCCGCGATCCACTGTACGCGCGGACCCGGCCGTGACAAACACTTCGAAACGTCAAGTCGCGCCCGCGTGCGCTCCTAAAGACGCAGGTCGAACTGATCAGCATCCATCCAGGCCGGGAATCGCTCGCGATGGGCAAACAGCGACGTACCCGAGAGCGTGCCCGTCACCACCTGCACCTGTGCGCCTAATTCGACGATCGTCTCACCCACATGATCGATCAGCGCCGAGTCACCGGCATAGTGCAATTGGTTGCCGTCTGTGCCGACACGATTGACACCGGCCACGTAGCATAGATTTTCGATGGCGCGCGCACGCAACAAAGTGCGCCAGGGATGCCGCCGCGCCGAGGGCCAGTTGGCCACGAACAGCAGCAGATCGTAGTCAAATCGATCCGGCACGCTGTGGTTGAATCGGTTACGTATCCACACCGGAAAACGCAAGTCGTAGCAAACCATGGGGCAGATGCGCCAACCCTTCAATTCGACAATCAACCGCTGCTCGCCACCGGCATAACGCTGATGCTCGCGCGCCATTCGAAACAAGTGTCGCTTGTCGTAGTGCGTCATCGTGCCATCGGGCCGAACCCAAAGCAGACGGTTGAAGTACTTGTCACCGTCGCGCACCACCATGCTGCCGGTCACTACCGCTTGCAAGCGGCTGGCGAGTCCGCGCATCCACACCAGGGACGCACCGTCCATGCGCTCTGCATTCACCAAAGTCTCGTTGGTAAAGCCGCTGGTGAAGGCCTCGGGCAAGACAACCAGATCAGTCTGCCCTTTCAGCGGCAGGCATAGCGCAGCGAGCATATTGCGGTTGCCCGGTGAATCGTGCCAGAGCGTGGCCGACTGAACCAACGATACGCGCAGATCATTCATCGCCAAAAGAGCCTGGTGGTGAGCATGCAGTATCTCCGATCGAGGCGGCCCGTTCCAGGTCGATATGATCCGCAGGACTGTGTAACAACGGCCCGACACGCTTCAGTCCACAAGCGTTGACTCGAACGGTTGACGCTGCGAGCAGGAACCATTGCGCAAATCGCAGCGCCTCAATCACACGCGGGCAAGTTTGTCTGCGGCGCTGACCAACGTGGCATCCGTTTTGGCGAAGCAAAAGCGAATCAGCCGCATCTCCGGCGGAGTTTCGTAAAACGCTGAAACCGGTATTGCCGCAACTCCATGTTCACGCGTCAGCCATTCACAAAAACTCAGGTCATCGCGATCACTGATGCGCGAATAATCGACGATCTGGAAGTAAGCGCCAGCCACTGGCAACAGATCGAAGCGCGATGCCGCCAGTAGTGTACGGAAACGGTCGCGCTTTTCCTGATAGAACGCGGGCAACTCAAGATAGTGCTGGGGTTCTGCTTCAAGGACCTCGGCCAACGCCCACTGTGCTGGTTGAAACGTACAAAACGTCACGTATTGGTGCACTTTGCGAAATTCGTTGCTGAGCGCCGCCGGCGCAATGCAATAGCCGACTTTCCAGCCAGTGCAGTGGTAGGTCTTGCCGAAGGACGAGATCACAAAACTGCGTTCGGCCAACTCAGGATGCCGCAATACACTCTGGTGCTCATGGCCATCAAAAATAATGTGTTCGTAAACCTCATCCGAGATGACGGCGATGTCGTGACGACGGGCAATCTCGGCTAGCGCATCGATGTCTTGCGCGCTGAACACCGCCCCACTCGGATTGTGCGGCGTGTTGACAATGATCGCGCGCGTACGCCGCGTGCAGGCGTCGTTTACTTGCTGCCAGTCGACCGAAAAATCCGGAAGCGTGAGCGGCACGTGTATGGCGCGCCCACCATTGAGTTCGATCGCAGGTTCGTAGCAGTCGTAGCAAGGATCGAGCACGACCACTTCATCGCCGGGGCGCACCAATAAGGAAATCGCGTTGAACAACGCCTCAGTGGCACCGCTGGTGACGGTGATCTCGGTGTCAGAGTTGACCCGGCGGCCATACAGACGCTCGGTCTTGAGCGCGATCTGCTCACGCAGCCGGGGTATACCCGCCATCGCCGAATACTGGTTTTTACCCTCATTGACGGCACGTGCCAGTGCATCCCGCAAGCGCTTGGGGCCGTCAAAGTCGGGAAACCCCTGCCCAAGGTTGACCGCCTTGTGCTCGGCCGCCAATTGGCTCATCACCGTGAAAATAGTGGTGCCCACTTTGGGCAATTTGGTTTCTATGCGCATGCCAGCCAGACTCGAAACGGATTGGGAACCTGGTAATCCCTCACACCAACACGGGGGCAATCGCCGTTCATGGTGCCACGGGTAATGCAGCGCATCTGCTGTCAACCGCTGTCGCCAGAGTCAGCGACAACCGGCAGGCAGGCAGTGCACATCAGGCAGCGAGAACCAGTGCGTCGTTGATCAGCATTTCGATCTGGAACAGATCCGGAACTATGGCGGTGTCGTCGCGCAGCAGCGTCGTATACATCACACCGGGAGCCTTGTATTCCTCTTCCCCGGTAATAATCAGTGCGTCCTGCGAGATATTGGTCAATCGAGGAAACCCCTGCGCCATGATCGCGAGATAAGGCATGCGCGGGTTGCCGCCCATCGCCTTCACCACGGTCACCTTGGCATTGCGCTCTGCTTCCTTGTGCGCAAGTCCAGCGAGTAGTGCAAAAGAGATTAGCGGCACACCCCAGCCGCGCCAACGCATGCGACCAAGCAACCAAGGCGGCGCGCCTTCGACCGGATCGGGATGCGAAAACGAGATGATCTCGGTCACCGCGGCATTGGGTAACAACACGCGACCATTGGTGACGCTGATCATCAGAGCGCGGATTTCGTTTGGCAAGGTCATGGGCATGCTCACTTTGCGGCGGCGAGGTCATCGCAGCGCCGTGGTCAACCAAATTCAGCAATAAATTTTTGAGCCAGATCGGCTGGCCCTCCCTGGTAGCGCACAATGCCTGCTTCCACGGCTCCGTCAATCATCGAACTGACTACACAGGTCGCCGGATCCTGTACCCAGACGATGCCACCCTTGGAAGCCAAATATTTGGCGCCCTCAATGGCATCATGCGCCATACCACTGAAAATGATTGCGCCGGCACGCGCACCGAAGCGATCGGCAACATCAAACAATACTTGATCGATCGATGGACTGTAGGGAGATGGCGTATCGAGCGGCACAATGCGCACATCCCCATCAGGGGACAGCAGCATACGTTCCGCCAACGGAACGATCAGCACCTGTCCCGGACGCGCCGCAGAACCTGAAGCCGCCATCTTTACATCAAGTGCAGTGGCCTTTGCCAGTTGCGAGACCATCAAGTCGATGAAATCCGCCCCCATGTGTTGGGCCAGCAGAAACACGCAACTGATGGACCTCGGGATACCCGAAAGGAACTCGCGGACCGCATCAGGACCACCGATCGAAGCACCCAACACCCACACGCGCGAGAAGCTACCTGAAAGGCCCGATGCTACGGGGTCGCCATCCTCAGAGCGTCCCGGGGATTTCGCTGCGAAGGAGGCTGCAGCGGGAGCGCCAGTCGGGGTACCCAGACCGAATTCCAGATTTGCGAATGGATTGTCATCTTCCACCGCAGCAAGCCCGGAAGTTGCCTCTGCCGCCGCTTCGAATGGATCGAGTTCAAACGTCATACCGCTGAATTGATTGGCAGGCGCCAGCGGCTCATTGCGCACCGCCGCCGCAGCGGGTGCAGTCGACGACAAGTCATCATCAAGCGGCTGCAGCGACAACGAATTGAGCACATCGTCAAATGCGGATGACAATGCATCTGTGTCTTCGGCTAAGGAAGCAGCGACCGCCGATAAACCTGATTGCTCGCTCGAACTGGCCGTTTCGCCCATTGGCGAAAGCTCAAAAGACAAGTTCGACATCAAGCGATCCACATCCACATCGGGCCTACGCGCAGCTGCCGCAAACGCCGCGGGCACCTGCAGTTCAACTGTGGCCTCCTGCTGCTTGTAGCTGTGTTGCTCAAGAAAGTCGTCAAGCCCCGCCGCTACGGCAGTCGACGAGACAGGCGTGGCGCGCTCCTCAAAATCAAATTGAATATCGGCGAAAGCATTATCGTCCATCGAGCTTGCGCTATCGGTCAAAGTATTCTGCGTGTCGGCCTGCACTTCTGAGAAGTTAAAATCCGAGAACAGTTCATCTGCCGGCGTGGGGGCCGGCGATGCTGCAGGTGAGGCCGAGCGCACACTGGCGACCGCCGCCGACATCTGCGGCGCCGGAGCCGACGCCAAGTCGTTCGCAGGCGCCGAACGGACAGGCTCGGAAAAGAAACCGAAATCGCTGAGCGTGGCCGCAAGCTCGTCGCGCGCCTCCACCGGTGTTGTCTCACGTGGACCTAAAGCAAAAGAAGAAAGCGCATCGCCAATTTCCCGTGCCGCCCTATCCTCCGCTTCGCCTGTCACCACGGGGGCTTGCAGCGCGGCTGGCTTGAACACCGAATCCAAACTGTGTTGTGGCATGTCGCGCACCGGCACGGCTTCGGCGCCTGCCGGTCGCGCCGGCAAGAGGTGAATATCGCCGGTGATCTTGGCCGCGAGATGGCGCGCCCATCGCGCCAGATCCCAGCCACTGAGCTTGCTGGTCACTTCGCCGTCGTTGAAAATCACTTTGCGCGTTTCATCAACCAGCAACTCTTCAATCTGCGCAATCTCCTCGTCGATTGCCGGGTCGAGGTTGATCACGACCACGCTAGCACCTGAACTCTCTAGTGCAGACAAATCGTAGCCTGAAGTCGCCGACTCATAGACGACATGCGCGCCAAATTCATCCAAGGCAGCACGCAGGTGCTGATGCAGCGCCTGGGACTGGTAGAGCAAAGCGACGGCAACGCTGGCGCGATCAGTGAAGAGCACGACTCAACCTCAGAATCTCCTCGACATTCTGCAATAGGTCGGCCTCTTGATAGGGCTTGCCTAGATATCGGTCAACGCCAATTTCAAACGCGCGTTGACGATGCTTCTCACCGGTGCGGGAAGTAATCATGATGATCGGAACTGTTTTCAGCCTGGAATCATTGCGCATGTAGGTGGCGAGCTCGTAGCCGTCCATGCGTGGCATCTCGATGTCGAGCAGCACCAGATCCGGGATCTTGTCCTGCAGCTTTTCCACAGCGTCCAGTCCATCTTTTGCAGTGACCACTCTCATATCGTTACGCTCCAGCACGCGGCTGGTGACCTTGCGCATCGTGATCGAGTCGTCGACCACCATGATCAACGGCTGCAGACGCACTTCGGCGGGAGCGGGAGCGGGCTCATACTGCCCATCGATCAGACCCGCGTCAGCGGTGCGTTTGAGCGCAGCGCTACGTCGCACCAGGGGCGCCATGTCCAGAATCATGACAACCGATCCGTCGCCCATGATCGTGGCGCCAAATATTCCTGGCACCGAACTGATCTGCGGGCCCACGGACTTGACCACGACCTCTCGGCTACCGAGCACCGCGTCAACGCGAATCGAAGCACGCTGGTCGCCCGACTTGGTCATCAATAACGGTAACTGGGCCTCGTCACTGGCGCGGTGCTGCGGATACCCGAGCAGGCCGCTGAGTTCGTAAATGGCGTAATCGTCTCCACCATAGCTGTACACCGGCTCGTGCGACCGCAGCCGTTCATCCAGGTCTTCTCGCTTGATGCGAGCAACGCCTTGCACAGAAGACATTGGCACGGCAAAGAGATGCTCGCCCAACCTGACCAGAATCGCCTGTGTCACCGCCAGAGTGAACGGCAAGCGCACGGTAAATTCGCTCCCGATTCCGCGCTTGGAATCGATCGTCAGCGATCCACCAAGTTGCTTGATCTCGCTGTTCACCACATCCATTCCCACGCCACGTCCCGCAATCTTGCTCACCGACGCAGCGGTGGAAAAACCGGTTTCAAGCACGAATCCGAACAGGTCACGATCAGAGAGCTGCACGTCAGGCTTCATCAGCCCTCTCTCCAAAGCCTTGCGGCGGATGGCATCGCGATCCATTCCCTTGCCGTCGTCCGTCACCCGGATGACCACTTCAGTTGCTTCGCGCGAAATTCCGATGGTGACCGTGCCTTCCTCAGCCTTGCCAACTGCGGAACGCTCCGCAGGTGTCTCCAAGCCATGCGCCAGCGCGTTGCGTAACATGTGCTCCAGCGGTGCAGTCATACGATCGAGGACGTTGCGGTCCATTTCTCCATGCGCGCCTTCGACTCGGAGCTGCGCCCGTTTGCCAAGCTCGCCAGAAGTCTGCCGCATCAATCGGCGCAACCGCGGCACAACCGAATCGAAGGGCACCATGCGCGTTCGCATCAGACCTTCCTGAAGCTCCGAGCTCACGCGCGATTGCTGCAACAGCAGCGTCTCCGACTGACGCGTAAGATCTTCCATGGTGCCCTGCAGGGCGACCAAGTCAGATGCGGATTCGGCCAGAGCGCGCGACAGCTGCTGCAAGGTTGAGAACCTGTCGAGTTCGAGTGGATCGAATTCGCCCTCGGAGGCCTCTGCTTCACGTTGATAGCGCGCGATGATCTGCGCCTCCGTCTCAATCTCGAGCTTACGCAGCTGTTCACGCAAACGCACTACCGTCTGATCAAGTTCCTGAAGATTGAATCGGAACGTGCTCATCTGCTGCTCAAGACGCGAGCGATAGATCGACACTTCACCAGCGTAGTTGACCAGGTTGTCGATCAGGTCCGCGCGCACGCGGATCATTTCCTGCTGTGGCCTTGCAAACTCTTCGTTGTCTTCGGTAACCAGGTCGCGTGAGGTTGGCTTGGACACGCGCGCGGCTACCGGCACTTCGTCAACAATCGCCGGAGTAACCTCGACCGCAGGGGTCGCCGTCACAGAACCAGGCACACCTTCATCGGTTGCGGTGTTCGGTGTTTCGAGCATCGGAATTTCGTCACCGGCCGCCAGCGCCTCGAAGCGGGCAATGGCGTTAGAGGGCATGCCAATCGCCTGTCGCTTGGAAACTCTGGCCACAAGCCCGTGCAGCCGATCAAAACCACGGTCGAGTGACTCGATCGCAACACGATCGATATCGCGACGTCCGTCGGCAACAATTTCAAGCAGCGATTCCATCGCATGACCAAGATCACCGATCGGCGCCAGACCAGCCATGCGCGCGCCGCCCTTCAGCGTATGCAGCTCTCGCTGCAATCCGATCACAATCTCTCGTTCGGCCGGATTGTGACGAAGGCGAGCCATCATCGTGTCGGAATTGTCGAGAATATCGTTGGCCTCCTGAACGAAGATTTCAAGTAGATCCTCGTCCAGGTCAGCAATATCAAGTGTGCCTTCAGGGCTTGAGTCTTCGGCAATCTGCTGATAAGTACCGGTGGTGCCAGCGTCCGTAGCCGCTATAGAGGCTCGTTGCGCAGGTTCGGATGGTGCCTCAGGAACTGACGACCCAACCGACTCGCCGGTCGAGTGCGATCCGAGTTCTGCTTCTTCCGAACGGAAAAGTTCCAAATCTTCGTCGCTTAGCTCGGCAAAACTGATGCCGTCGGTTTGCTCCGGAACGGCGCTCAACGATGCGTCCGCAGCGTCCGGGAGCGGCACACCAAAGTCTGATGACTCGGTACGGCCGAACAGCTCATCCAGCGTCTGCTCGTCTGCCGCCGCTTGATCTCGCGCTGGCGAGCGATCCGATTCAGAAGCAACGGACATGTCCTCGTCGGGTAGATCCTGTTGCCCTGTTTCGCCGAACGGATCGGAAAGATTCCACTCCTCAAGCGCGCCAAATGGCGGCGGATCGATTGGCCGTTCCAACTCAATTTCTGCGTCTGTGTCTTCGAACTCGGCAGGCGCAGCCAGGTCTTCGTTGGCGACGACGGATAGCTCGTCACCGAAGTTCAATGCTTGACCTGAATCCGACCACAGCAACGATGCTTCAGACGCACTTACTTCGACTGCGGACTCGGAGGACTCATCCTCAGACACATTCAGATTGAACACTTCGGAAAAACTTTGTGGCTCCGGCAACTCATTGCGCAATGCGCTCAAGAGCTCTGCAATTTGCGCTGTGGCCATGCGCGGAGCGCCGGGTTGATCTACCGCAGCTATCTCGGTTTCGATCGCGGTTGCAGCATCGACAATCGCGTGCAATCCGCGTTGCGATGGCGCCGCGCCAACCCCGCGCAACCGCTTGATGTAGCCTTCCAAGGGACCAAGCAACGGCGCCAGGGACGGGATCTCGACCATGGCAATGGCACCATGCATGGTATGGACCGCACGCAACAATGCCTCGCTAACAGGTTGCGCACGTCCCTCGCGCGCGCAGGATTCGAGATAGGCAGACACGGTATTCAGATGGCCAGCGACTTCGCTGCGCAATATTTCCAGCATCATCGGATCAACGTCGGCTACATCCTCATTCACGTATGCGGTGAGTGCCGGCGCGGCAGTGCGCACGGCAGCACTTCGCGCAGTGAACTCTGGCTCTGTCTGCCATTTTGATTCTGTTTCTGGTTCGAGTGCCGGCCCTGGATGTGATTCTGCTGTTTGAACCGTTTCAAGCGCAATGCCACCAACGTCCAGGAAACTATCGATCTCGGGTACGACAGGCGCTTCGAACGCCTTACTTTCGATGTCGAACGCCTCGGTCAGGTCGACAGGCTCAGCAACGATTGGAGTCGATTGGACACGGGGTTTCGGCTTCTTCACCTGAACGCGAATTTTCTCGATCCGAACGACCGGCTCGGCTGGACGCAGCCAAGCGTCTTCGCCGGCAGCGAGTCGTTCCGCCACATTCAGAATCCCTGCCACATCCGCGCCACCGACTTGCTCGCCGCGCAGTGCTGCCAACAGGAACGGCAAGGCTGCAACCGCATGTTCCAACAAGGCAATAACAGCGGGGCCGGGGGCGATCGATTTGTCGAGAACGCGATTCAGTGTGTTTTCCACTTTCCAACTGAACTCGCCAAGCGCCATCGCACCAACCAGGCGTCCGCTGCCCTTCATGGTGTGGAACGAACGACGAATGGGTTTGAGCTTCTCGAAGTCCGTGGGCGCGTTTTTCCATTCCGGCAAGCAGCGGCCAAGGTTTTCTACTTCTTCCTGAACCTCTTCCAGGAAGACTTCTCGAATTTCCTCATCAATATCGTCGGAGGGTACCGACTGGAACGCCCCGCCCTCGACTGCAGCAGGCTGTTCAACAACTTCCTGCTCGATTTCGACCCACTCGTAGTCAAATTCCTCTTCCGGTTCGCCGATCACAGCCGGTTCGGTCTGCGCAAACTTCAGACCCATCAAGTCTTGCTCGTCTGCTCGGGAAGCGGTCTTCTCGCTACCGCCAAGAATCAAACCTTCCAATCCTTGCCCAGGCGCTATCTCCACCACGGAATGCATTTCGGGCGTGGCTAAGGCGCGAGCCGGAGCCGGTTCGTCGGCAAGGGTTTGCTGAGCAGATCCCGAACCAAGTTTCGCCACGAACTCGTCTATCCGTTCAGTGCCCGGCAGCTCCAGAGACACCTGCGAAGCATCTGAGAAGTCTTGCTCGCGGAAACGATCCGCTGCACGCGACGGAGTTTCGGACGTGTCTATGCCAAACGACAGTGTATTCAAATCAAATGAATCATCGTCCGGCACATTCGAAGTGGTGGGCGGCGGGCCCCCGATGGGCGAACGTTCCGTTGCCACCGGCGCCAGCGACAGCGACGTGACATCGAGTGCAGGCGCTGCCACTGAGCGCGAATCGGATGCATCGGAAAGTGCGCGCGATGCAGGCGCCGCAGCAGGAATCGCTGGCGGCAACCACGCGGCGTCCTCGGGTACCGGCCAATAACCCAGTGAAGCCAAGCTGTCGCGCGTCACCTCGAGAATTCGTTCACGACCGACGCGTTGCGCGTGGGTCGCTTCGAGGTAGAACTCCATGCTGGCAAGTGCGTCGGCGAGGCGATCCATTTGATCGGCCGTTGGCACGCGCTTGCGGCGCAGTAGCTCGATGTCAATGAACTTGCTGATCGCCCCCAGCAGACTACTGGCTTCGACCAGACCGACCATGGTCATCGCGCCGCTGACTTCATCGAGCAAGCGGGGAATTTGCTCGGCTCGGGCGTGATCCCAACCGGATTCGATGAATGCCACAACATCCAGTTTGATTTGCTGGAGGTTGGTCTGAACTTCCTTCATCAAAGAATCGAGAATTTTGCGCACTTCAGCCTGCGGTAGCTCCAGACTGGCTTCCTGAGCAGCTTGCGCACTCACGTCTTCTTGATCAGCGCCACCGAGGCGCTCAATGTTGTCGTCGAGCGAGGCCTCGACAAACAACAACGCTCCGGCGACATCGAGCAAAGCGCCCTCTTCGATGACACGCTGGCCAATGACCATCTTGTTCAGCGACTCGCGTTGTTCCAACACCACCCGACGCGGCACTCCCAGTCCGAGCACACCAAGCGTATCGGCGACTCGATCAAGCACCTCAATCTGCGGACTGAGATCACCCGAGTTGGCGTTCGCCGTCCTGAGGAACAAATCCAGCGCGTCCTTGACGCGCATCAAGTCTTCCTTGATTGCGTTCGATACCGTATCCAAGACTGCGCGATTACGCCCGACCAACGCGTCGCGAGCCTGCTCGATCTCCTGCTCCGAAGCAACCAGCTGATCGAGTCGATAAATTTTGCTGATCTCTACCGCACGCGCGTCGCTACTGGTGGACCTAGCCACGTAATAAAGAAGGTTTTTCAGCATTTCCTTGGGCGGTTCCGCGCGGAAGCCTGCTTCGCCATAATCGCCGAAACGCTTGACCTCGCGATCAATGCGCCCGTAGAGCAACTTGACCGCCGCGTTGGCCTCAACGCCGCCAGAACGGATTGACTCGAGCAGAGCCGAAGCTACCCACCAAAGTCGACGTGCATCTTCCTGTGCGCTGATCGAACCCAGACCATCCAGCGCATTGAGCATGGCGGTGATCGCCAGACTCGAGGTCTGATCGCGCAGGAACCTGACCAGCCCCGCTTGATAATTGAGCCGAAGGCGGCCAGCAACTGTTTTGAGTTCGGCATCCGCGAGGGGACGTTCGGGACCGCGCACACTGGCCGGAAGCGGCACGCTGAGGTCCGGCGTGAACAACACGCCTTCGCTCAGCAACTTCTCGCCACGGCAGGCGCGCAAATCATTAAGCAGAGGCAATAGGACAATTGGAATGTCCTTGTGTCCGCTCTGCAAGCGCTCAAGGTAATCAGGCAGTTGCACGGTACCGCGCAGCAATGCCTCAAACGCATCGTCTTTGTTGCGGATCAGGCCGTCGAGCAGCGCCTGCGCTACTCGCTCCATCTCTTCGACTACCATCGCCGCGCCGTACAGCTCGACCATGCGCAAGGTGCCCTGCACCTGGTGCAAATAGGTGGCGCAGAAGCGCATCAAGCTTGAGTCAGCAGTGTCCTCGGCATAGGCCTCAAGCGCCTGGCGGGCCTGACGAAGCGTTTCGTCGAGCTCCTGCTTGACCCAGTTGAGCGTAGTAAAATCGATGTCCTGTTGCAGACGCATAAGCACCCTCACCCAAGCCGCTGGTACGCCAATGTCTGGCGCCCACCGACCCGTGTCAGCGATGGATCCGTGAATCCGGTGATTCCACCCGGGCCGAGCACCAGCAGACCGCCTGGTTTCAGCCGCGCAGCAAGGGCTTCCAACATCCGCTTGCGGCGCTCTCGAGCAAAATAGATGAAAACATTCTGGCAATAGATCAAGTCCAACTGTTTTAGCGGTGCACGGGCAACTTCCAGCAGATTGAACAGAGCAAAACCGACGCGCTTGCGCAACGAGTCGACGATGGCAAACGCATCGCCCCCCACCGGCTCCGTGTACTCCGAACGAAATGGTTCGGGAATTTCGGTCAGGCGATCACGCGGGTACGTCGCAGCGCGACCAACGCCCAAGGCAGGATTGGATATGTCGGTAGCAGTGACGCCAAAATACACGCGATGATCTCCGAGTGACCTGAGCCCACGATCGAGCACCATGGCGAGTGAATAGGCCTCTTCGCCAGTCGCACAACCGACACTCCAAGCATGGATCGCGCCAGATGCGCCAGGGCGAGCCACCTCAGGCAGCCACTCGCCAGCAATCAGGTCGTAGGATGGCTCATGACGAAAGAACCGAGTCTCATGCACGGTCAGACGATCGACCAGAGTTGCCCACTCCATGGCGCCGCGGGCACCGTTTAACACCTCATCGAAATAGTTCTGGAAGTCGTCGTAACCAGTCTCTCGCATGCGCATGCGAAGCCCAGTGACCAGAAACGATTTGCGTCCTGCGGGCACCAGCACTCCGGTTCTGCGCTCAAGTAGATCAACCCAACGGACAAACTCTTCGTCACCCATGCTGGGCAAGGGTGCGAAGGGCTGCGCGCGCTGGGCGGAACTGCTCAACATGAACCTGAATTCCTCTGCTCAGTCGATCACGAGGGAAGCTTGAAGTCGGCCACCGAACGCCGCAGATCAGCGGCGAGCTGTGCCAGATTTCCAATCGATTCAGCGGTTTGCGAGGCGCCGGCCGAGGTCTGAGTAGTAATTTCCTGAATCACGTTCATCGTCGCCGAGATGTTGGTTGCAGCTGCCGACTGCTGACGCGCCGCTTCGGAGATGTTCTGAATGAGGTCGGCAAGGTCGTTTGAGACTTTTTCGATCTCGCCCAGAGCCAGACCGGCGTCCTCGGCGAGTCGCGCACCGGACACAACTTCCGCGGTGGTCTGTTCCATCGAACTGACTGCTTCGTTGGTGTCGGATTGAATGGTTTGCACCAGGGTTTCGATTCGCTTGGTGGCGCCAGAAGCACGCTCGGCGAGTCGTTGAACTTCATCGGCAACGACCGCGAATCCTCGACCCGCCTCACCCGCAGAGGCTGCTTGAATGGCAGCGTTCAGCGCCAAAATATTGGTCTGTTCGGCGATGTCATTGATCAGTTCGACGATTGATCCAATTTCCTGCGAGGACTCACCCAAGCGTTTGATACGTTTCGAAGTTTCCTGGATCTGGTCACGGATGTTGTCCATGCCCTGGATGGTCTGGCGCACGATTGCGGCGCCCTTCGACGCGATTTGCACCGATCGATGTGCCACGTCGGCGCTCTCCGCCGAGTTCTTCGAGACCTCATCGATTGAGACCGCGATCTCGTTGATTGCTGCGGATGCGGACGTGATCTGCTGCGCCTGATGCTCAGCTGCCTCAGCCAGGTGCATGGCAGTCGCCTGAGTTTCCTGCGCGGCGGCAGCCACTTGAACGGCGGTCTCGTTAATGGTTGTGACCAGTGATCGCAGCGCTTCGACCGCGAAGTTCACCGAGTCGGCGATGGCACCGGTGATGTCTTCCGTCACCGTTGCCTTGACCGTCAGATCGCCCTCAGCGAGCGATCCCATTTCATCCAGCAAGCGCAGAATGGCTTCCTGATTTCGGGTATTCAGGTCGGCGGTGGTCTGCAGCTGACGACGTTGAGCAAGGAACTGCGAGAACGTGGCGAGTGAAGCAAACAGCAATGTGAACAGCGCCAGGAAGATGCTGACCAAGTTGCTACCGAGCAAACGCTTGCCACCGAGCTCGTTGAGCCGCGTCGACAGGTTCTTGCTGTCTTCGAGCAGGCCGGATGACACCTCCGAGATGGAGCCGGACGCTTCAGTGACTTCGAACAACTGCGTCGACGCTTCCTGAATCTTGTCGACATTCTGACCAATCTGGTTGTAGACCTCCTGCACGTCACTGAGAATGGCTCGCGCAGTTGGATCAGTTAGTGCCTGTAGTCCCAGTTCGGCGCTGCCATTGATCAACCCGTTAAGCACATCGCCATAAGCTTTGGCATCACGCGAAAACTGGTCGGCGGCGGAGGTGGCGAGGTCGCCGCCCTTCAGAATTTCGGACACGCGACGCAACATGCGATCGGCCAGCAGCGTTTGACGCGTGGCCAAATAAATCTGCTTGGCTGGCGCGCCGCGTTCGGTCAGATAGCTGACAATTTCTTCCATTTTGGCAGTCAGTCGCGGAATGCTTGCCTGGAAATCATTCGCCGTCTCGGTGATGTCCAGAACCAGGTCCTGACTGTCTTGAATGGTTGCGGCAGCTTTGCTGATCGGGTCCCAGGCTTTGGCGAGCTTGTCGAGGGCGACATCTACCAGCACACCACCTACCTGCCCCTTATAGGCCGGAATCGGATTGATCTTGGTATTGGGCGGACTGCCGACCAGCAAAGCCTTGACGTTGTTGTCAATGGCCTGGCGCGTCGCCTTCAACTCTTCGAACGCCTCAAAGTTGCCGAGTGCGGCTTCGGTGGCAAATCGCGAGATCGACTGCGACTGCACTTGAAGGTCATTGGAAAGGTTGATTGCGTTTCGGTCTTGACCGTCTTTGAATAGACGGTAGCCGACGTTGCCAATCAGCAGCATCAGAGAAATCAGTGCCAACAAGCCCGTGAACATCGAGCCTGAAAGCCGCTGCGTGAAGTTCCCACCTGTCGAACTCATACGCTCACCTCGCCCTTGAACTCAATCGTCACCGCGTTATGCCGCGGCTTGCGTGAAATCGCGTGCGCGCACCAACGCGCTCATACTGAACACCCGGTAAGGCGTTCCACCCCAATCAAAAAATCGCGGAATGAACTTGGCATAACGCTCATCCTCCTCGCTCATCGAATCGATGAGGTGAGAATCGTTGAACGCGCGCTGCCCCAAAATCTCATCAACCAACACGCCAACGGTACCGCCCATCTGCTTGACCAGCAGAACGCGGCTGCGGGCGCTGAAAACCGATTTCTCACCCTCGATGAAACCGCGTAAATCGACCACCGGCACCAGGTTGCCACGTACGTTGGCTACTCCGAGCAACCACAGTCGGGTGCCTGGTACCTCGGTAAGCGATGGGAACGACAAAATTTCGTTCACTTCCATGATGCTGCTGACCATTACACGGTTGCCCAGGCGAAAACCGATTCCGCGCCAGGACCCAGGCGCGTCGATCTGTTCTGGGATACCGGCAACGTGCAGCAGACTGCGACGTTCGTAGTCGTAGAGCGCCTCAAATGGGGAGAGAACAACGGCCGCATCAGTCATGCCGACAAACTCCTGAGCCATGCCAGAGCACGGCCACGTACAGAGTCGAATCTGACCTGGTGCACGTACTTCGCCCTGCTTGATTCCAGTTCTGCATCGCGCCCCCCTATGGCGTTCAGATCAGGCATGCGTCAAATCAGGACTTCGGTGTCACAAACCGACGAATCGCGGTAAGCAATTCTTCACGGGTAAACGGCTTGGTAAGGTATTGCTCCGACCCAACAATGCGTCCACGCGCTTTGTCAAACAGGCCGTCTTTGGACGACAGCATGATGACCGGCGTGGCTTTGAACATCTTGTTGCTCTTGATGACCGAACAGGTCTGATACCCATCAAGCCGCGGCATCATGATGTCGACAAAGATCAAGTCGGGCTGGGTGTCGGAAATCTTGGCCAGGGCCTCGAAGCCGTCATTTGCCGTAACCACCTCGCAACCTTCCTTCTTCAACAAGGTTTCGGCGGTACGGCGAATGGTCTTGGAATCGTCGATGACCATGACCTTGAGTCCGGCCAGCGATACATCTTTGAGTTGGTCTTCCATGCGACCCCCGGGTCTTGGCTACTGCCGTCCGCATCATCGAATGATCGCCAGCTTTTTTCGCGGTGTCACGTCGATGACAACAGAAACGACTCTTAATGGCTGTTTAGCCAACGTTGAGAAAACTGTCAAGTAAATACTGCAAGGCCTTCAATTCCGGAAAGAATCTACATCGCTTCTCCGGCTCGCTATGCTACTCGCATCGTGCCCGTGTGTGGGCTGGTTTTTTCCGGAGTAGCGACATGAGCCTGACCCTTGGCGTGCTGATGGATCCCATTGCTGGCATCCGTGCGCACAAGGATTCCAGCGTCGCGATGCTCGTTGAAGCTACCCGTCGCGGGCATCGAATCCTCTACGCCAGTCCTGAGAATCTGCGCTTTGAGCCGGGTCGAGCCTATGCACATTGGACCGAGATCAGTGCACAGGATAATGACGCCAACTGGTATCGAATGGGCGACTCCCAGCGCCTGGAGTTGGGCGAGCTGGATGTACTGCTGCTGCGCCGCGATCCACCGGTGAACTCGGACTTCCTTGCAGATACCTTGTGGGCAAGTCTCGGAAACTCACCTAAACCATTGATTATAAACAACCCTCAAGCGCTCAGGGACTGCAACGAAAAGCTTTTTGCTTTGCAATTTCCTCAGTGTTGCCCCCCCACATTGGTGGCGCGTGACGCCGCTGCGCTGAAAACATTTGTGGCGACTCACGATGCATCGGTGCTCAAGCCACTGGATGGCATGGCTGGCCACTCGATCTTTCGCACCTTTGCGCACGATCCGAACCTCAATGTGATTCTGGAAACCCTCACCGCCGGTGGCCGTCATTTTGCGCTTGCGCAAAAATTCATCCCCGAGATCGCGCAGGGCGACAAACGTATCCTGATGATCGAAGGCGAGCCGGTTCCGTACTCTCTCGCGCGCATTCCACAGGGCGGTGATTTCCGCGGCAATCTGGCACGAGGCGGTCGCGGTGTGGCGCAACTCTTGAGCGAGCGCGACCGCTGGATATGCGCGCAGGTGGCCCCGGAATTGAAGCGGCGCGGCTTGGTATTCGTTGGTCTGGACGTGATCGGCGACTATTTGACCGAAATAAACGTAACCAGCCCCACCGGCATACGTGACATCGATGCGCAATCCGGGTTGAACATTGCCGGAATGCTGTTTGATGCCATCGAGCGGAGGCTCGCTTGAGTCAGACACCGCGCACCGGGCCCGACGAACGACTGCGGGTAACCCTGCTGTTCTCGTTGATCGTGCATGCCGTTGCCGTGCTGGGCATCACTTTTGAGTACGAAGATCCCGCCGCCAGCATGCCCAGCCTGGATGTCATTCTGGTGCAAGCAGCGGCGCAAGATGCGCCCAAAAAAGCCGACTTCCTGGCCAATGCCGCCCAGCGCGGCGGTGGCGAAGACGAAGTCGCCAAGCGCCCTCGCGACTATGTCTCTGGCCCGATCCCCAAAAATACAGAGGGCTTGGCGCCTTTGCCACAGCACGCCGGTGCGCCGCGTCCGCAGCCAGCCACGGCGGCGTCCGTGCTGTCCGGGGGCGACGCTAATTTCACCGTGCAAAGACTGGACCGGGCACTACCGGAAACCCCGGAATTGAAACGCCTGACTTCTCAGGAGTTGATCGAACGCAGCATGGAGATGGCGCGTTTGAGCGCTGAAGTGGACCGCGAGCGAAGCCTTTACGCCAAGCGTCCAAAGCGAAAATTCGTTTCCGCCAATACTCGCGAGTACGCATATGCAGCCTATATGCGCGCCTGGGTTGCCAAGATCGAGCGGCTCGGAACGGTGAATTACCCGGAACAGGCAAAGCGGCTTGGTGTCTCAGGTAATGTGCTGCTTACCGCCGCAGTGCGCCGCGACGGCACTCTGGAGTCGATCGAAATGATCCAGGGCAGCGGCCATGATTTTCTCGATCTCGCTGCGCGCAGAGTGGTCGAAATGGGTGCGCCCTACCCGCCTCTGCCGAAGAACGACGACAATATTGACGTGCTGCACATCACGCGCACCTGGCAATGGCTACCGGGCGAAGTACTGCGCGGCAACTGATGGTGCTGCGCATTTCACCATTAGGGAACCTCTGATCAAGTCCGGAGCCGAGATAGCCGCCTGAGTCAGGGGGCGAAAAACCGCAGGTTGACCAGCTCCGCTGTTGAGAGCGACCAGCTCCCCTGTTGAGAGCGACCAGCTCCGCTGTTGAGAGCGGATGTTTGGAAAGCAATAACCAGTGCGGCGAAGACGAAGTGGTGACTTATTCAGACCTTCCTTAATCGGCGACAGCGCAGGTCGGCAATGGGTGGGACTCGCGCGAGGCTTCGCTTACAATTCGCGTCATGGCCGCACTCAACTGGTTGACCAATCACCTGCTCATTGCCATGCCGGCGCTGCAGGACCCTAATTTCCACCGTTCGGTGACCTATGTCTGCCAGCACAACGAGCAAGGCGCCATGGGCCTGGTGATCAATCGCAGCGCCGATTTGACGTTCAGTGACGTGTTGCGGCAGATGCGGATAGACGCGCAAACCGAGCGGTTCGATCAAGTACAGGTCCTGATCGGCGGCCCGGTGCAGCAGGAACGCGGGTTCGTATTGCACACTGCGATTGACGCTGGCCTGCAGCCTTGGGATTCCAGCTTTCGGATCAATGATGCACTCAGCGTTACCACCTCGCGCGATGTTCTGGAGGCACTCGCACGAGAAGGCACTTCCGCGAGGGCCCTGCTGGCGCTGGGCTACGCAGGCTGGGACGCCGGGCAACTCGAGCAAGAGCTGAAAGAAAATGCCTGGCTCACTGCCGAGGTGCGCGATCCGGCCATACTATTTGACATCCCATTGGAACATCGCTGGCAGGCGGCTGCGGCACTTTTGGGCGTGGATATCCGGCAAATCACTCTCTCGGTGGGCCATGCATGAGTCCGGCGCAGTCGTTCTGGGTTTCGATTACGGCGGTCGCAGGATTGGCGTCGCCGTAGGCCAGCGCATCACTGGAACTGCTACCGCTCTGGCGGTGCTGGGCAATGGCAGCCATGGCCCAGACTGGTTGGCAGTGGACAAGTTGGTGCGCGAGTGGCGTCCGGCGCAACTGTTGGTCGGCCTGCCACTGACCATTTCCGGAGAAGAGCAATCCGCGAGCCGCGCTGCGCGGGCGTTTGGCCGCGCGCTGCACGACCGCTTCGGACTGCCGGTGCACGAACACGATGAACGCTACAGTTCACGCGCGGCTGAAAGTGCTTTTTCACAGGCGCGCAGTCGTGGCGAGGCACGGCGCAAGGACGCCGCCATGCTCGACGCACAGGCAGCACGCATGATCGTGGAGAGCTATCTGGCGCACCTTCCCCCTATCGATTCGATCATCACGCCCGACGAGGAGTCCTGAGTAGATGCAAATCCCAGCGCTGCCGGATACCCAGCACTTGCTCGATCGACTCGCCGCCAACGTTCGTGCACGCATGTCACGACGCACCGGCGACGCGCCAGTCGTCATCGGTATACAGACCGGTGGCGTGTGGGTGGCCCAGGCTCTGGTCGCCAGGATCGGGATCGAGTCGCCGATCGGCGTACTCGACATCGGTTTTTTTCGCGATGACTTCGCGCGCTCCGGTCTTGCCGCTGCACTGTCACCGACGCGACTGCCTTGGTCGATCGAAGCACGCCATGTGTTGTTGGTTGATGATGTGTTGTACACCGGACGCACCATACGCGCAGCGCTCAACGAAATTTTTGACTACGGCCGCCCGGCCAGCATCACGCTCGCGGTTCTGGTCGCCCGTGATGGGCGTGAGCTTCCGATCGAGGCAGATGCGGTCGGGGCAGAATTGGCATTGCCTGCCGACAGCACGCTGAAGCTGCGCGGTCCCGACCCATTGCGCCTCGAACTGATCAACCAGCGCCCCGCCAGGCAAGTGCAACATGCTTGACCCGCAGATTGACCAGACCGGCAATATTCGGCACCTGATCACCCTGGATGGGTTGTCAGCGGCGCACATCGTCGATCTGCTGGATACCGCTGAAGCGTTAAGCGTGATGGCCGGCCGAGCGGTCAACAAGCTACCCATCCTGCGCGGACGTACCGTGGTCAACCTGTTTTTCGAACCGTCGACACGGACCCGAACCAGCTTTGAGCTCGCCGCCACTCGACTGTCGGCAGACGTGGTGAATTTTGATGTATCGGCATCGAGCACCAAGAAGGGCGAGACCCTGCTCGACACTCTTCGCACTTTGGAAGCGATGCGCTGTGACCTGTTCGTGGTGCGCCACACGCTGAATGGCACGCCGGAATTTCTCGCGCGCAATGCCGCGCCTGGTGTCGTCATCGTCAACGGCGGCGACGGCAACCATGCGCATCCCACGCAGGGGCTGCTCGATGCCTTCACCATTCGCCGTCACAAGCCTGATTTTTCGCAACTGACCGTAGCCATCATCGGCGATATTTTGCACTCGCGAGTGGCGCGCTCGGATATTCACGCTTTGCGGCTTCTCGGCACCGGGGAAATTCGCCTGGCTGGCCCCTCCGCCCTACTGCCCGACGACGACGCGATACTTGGCTGCTCGATCGCATCCAGCATCTACGAAGCGGTAACCGGTGCTGATGTCATCATCACGCTGAGGCTGCAGAAAGAACGTATGCAGGCAGCACTTATCGAGTCCGACGCAGACTATGCGGAGGCCTGGGGACTCAATGACGCACGATTGGCACTCGCTAAACCCGATGCGATCGTCATGCATCCGGGCCCGATCAATCGCGGCGTGGAAATCACTGATGCGGTAGCGGACGGCGCCCAGTCGGTGATCTTTGAGCAAGTGAGCAATGGTGTAGCCGTGCGCATGGCGGTGATGGCCAGATTGCTGGGCGCGATGTAGACGCCGCTGGGCGCGACTGGCAGTGCCACGACTCTACGCCGGCAGCGGGCAAAATGCGCGACCCGCGCCTGATGTGCGCTGCCTGCGTGACCTCCATGAACCGCATTGGCTTTGCTCGTGCACGGGTGAACGCACCGCCTAAGTACCTTCGCCACCCTTTGCCAATCGCGGACTTACTGCTCGATCAGCTCCACGCCATCGAGGCCCTGCGACAGGGTGTGTGCATCGCCGCCTTGAGCGAGCTTGATCTTGAGGCGTACTTCATTGGCCGAATCGGCGTGCCGCAACGCATCCTCATAGCTGATTTCACCAGCCTGGTACAGCTCGAACAGGCTCTGGTCGAAGGTACGCATGCCCAAGTTGGTTGATTCCTTCATCACCTCTTTGAGCTTGTGCACTTCGCCATCTCGAATGTAATCCTGCACCAGCGGCGTGCCGAGCAACACCTCCATCGCGACGCGACGTGCCTTGCCATCCGGTGTCGGAATGAGCTGCTGCGCGACCACGCCCTTCAGATTGAGCGAGAGGTCCATCAACAGTTGCGGCCTGCGGTCATCGGGGAAGAAATGCAACACGCGATCCAGTGCCTGATTGGCGTTGTTGGCGTGCAAAGTGCACAGGCAGAGGTGACCGGTTTCGGCAAAGGCGATCGCGTGCTCCATGGTTTCGCGGGTGCGCACTTCGCCGATCAGGATGACGTCTGGCGCCTGACGCAAAGTGTTTTTCAACGCGTTTTCCCAGCTATCCGTATCGATTCCGACTTCGCGTTGAGTAATGATGCAGCCTTCATGCTTATGCACGAATTCAATCGGGTCTTCGATGGTGATGATATGGCCGGTGGAATTCTGGTTGCGATAACCGATCATCGCGGCCAACGACGTCGACTTGCCGGTACCGGTGGCGCCCACAAACATGATCAGACCGCGCTTGGTCATCGCCAGCGTCTTGATTACCGGCGGCAGGTTCAGCTCTTCGACCGACGGAATCTTGGTTTCGATACGGCGCAACACCATGCCCACCTGGTTGCGCTGATAGAAACAACTGACACGGAAGCGACCGACACCTTGAAGCGAAATGGCGAACTGGCATTCATGCGTCTTTTCGAACTCCTCGCGTTGCGAGGGCGTCATGACGTTCAAAACCATATCGCGGCTTTGCTGAGGTGTCAGCGGGACCTGAGTGATCGGCGCGATACGTCCATTTACCTTCATTGAGGGCGCGATGCCAGCGGTGATGAACAAGTCCGAAGCCTTCTTGTGCACCATCAACTTCAGAAAGGATGTGAAATCTACGCTGCTCATCGGATTGCCCTCAATGCATGGCCGGAAACGTGTCGCTCAAACGGAGACCAATCTACCTGCTACCCACCACCCAAAGCGTGATCGGGTTTTCAGCCTGACTTTCATAGCGGGGTAGCGCACACCGCAACGTGAAACACTGTACGGCTTGCCCCCCCCTTCCCAGCCCTCGCCGAACATCGGAGAGGCAGCAATCGCTTCCAGCGCGGTGGTGTCTTTCACGCTAATCACCCTATTCGAACAGACGCTTGTCCTTGGCGTAACTGGAGGCTTGCACGCGCGTGATCAAACCGCGCTTGACCAGGTCCTGCAGACACTGATCGAGCGTCTGCATGCCGTACTGTGCGCCGGTCTGGATCGATGAATACATCTGCGCAACTTTGTCTTCACGAATCAGATTTCGAATCGCCGGAATGCCGACCATGATTTCGTGCGCGGCGACACGCCCGCCGCCGACTTTCTTGAGCAATGACTGCGAAATCACCGCGCGCAAAGACTCCGACAGCATCGACCGAACCATCGGTTTTTCACCTGCCGGAAACACGTCGATGATGCGGTCGATGGTCTTGGCAGCGGATGATGTATGCAAAGTGCCGAAAACCAGATGCCCGGTTTCCGCCGCGGTCAAGGCCAGCCGGATGGTCTCCATGTCGCGCATTTCGCCGACCAGAATGTAATCGGGATCCTCACGCAGTGCGGATCGCAAGGCTTCATTAAAACCGTGCGTGTCGCGATGTACTTCGCGTTGATTGATCAGGCACTTTTGCGCAGTGTGCACAAATTCGATCGGGTCTTCGACCGTGAGAATGTGTCCGTACTCGTTCTTGTTGATGTGGTCGACCATGGCCGCGAGCGTGGTCGACTTGCCCGAACCGGTCGGTCCGGTACACAGCACCAGCCCCTGCGGCTGATCGATCAACTCTTTGAAAATCTTGGGCGCTGCGAGGTCCTCGAGCGACATGATCTGGCTCGGAATGGTACGGAACACCGCGCCAGCTCCGCGGTTCTGATTGAATGCATTGACACGAAACCGTGCCAGGCCCGGGATCTCGAACGAGAAGTCGCACTCGAGAAATTCTTCGTAGTCGCGGCGCTGCTTGTCGGACATGATGTCATAGACCAGCGCATGCACGGACTTGTGATCCAGTGCCGGAATGTTGATTCGGCGCACGTCGCCGTCAACCCTGATCATCGGTGGCAAGCCAGCCGAAAGGTGCAGGTCGGAAGCCTTGTTCTTGACCGAAAAAGCAAGCAGCTCAGCGATATCCATTCACGGCTCCGTTCTGTCTGGTTACGGGCTCCGGGGCGCACTCTGCCGCTAGAATGCGGGAATCGGCCCGGCGCCAAAGCGCTTGGAGTATAGCCCGATTGTCCGCCACGAAAGCAGGTTGTCGATGATCAAGGGAATGGACGTCCAGTTTGACAAAGTGAGTGCCGCGATCCATGCCGCAGCCGCTGGACGCAACGCCTGCCTGATCGCGGCCAGCAAGCTACAGCCGGCATCTGCGATTCGTGACCTCGCGCTGATGGGGCAGCGCCGATTTGGCGAAAACTATGTTCACGAAGCGCTGACCAAGCAGACCCAGCTGGCCGACCTCGATTTGGAGTGGCACTTGATTGGCCCGCTGCAATCGAACAAGTGTCGCGAAGCCGCGCGACATTTTGATTGGGTGCAATCCATCGATCGCGCCAAGTTGATACCGATACTGGCGCGCGAGCGGCCGCAGGAACGACCGCCGTTGAATCTACTGATCCAGGTAAACATCAGTGACGAGTCCAGCAAGTCGGGGTGCGCGCCCGGATTGATTGAAGAGTTGGCGCAACTTATCGAAGTCAGTGCCCGATTGCGACTGCGCGGACTGATGGCGATTCCAGCTCCATGGCCAGATCCCGATCGCAGGCGTCAGGACTTCGCCCAAATGCGCCGCCTGTTTGAGCACACCAGGGAAATGCATCCGCAAGCGGACACGCTATGCATGGGTATGTCAGAAGATTTTGCTCTTGCCATTGCCGAAGGTGCCACCATGGTTCGGATAGGATCTGCGTTGTTTGGCACACGGCCTGCAACATCGCGGCCCGCTTGAACCCAAAACCGGACACAGGTAAATAAATGACTCAAATCGCTTTCATTGGTGGCGGCAACATGGCGCGCAGCCTGATCGGCGGACTGATCGCCAAAGGCCAGGCGCCCTCCAGTCTGCGCGTCGCGGAGCCGCTGGAGGCGCAACGCGAGGCGCTCGCGCGCGATCTGGGCATCATTGTCGAGTCGGATAATCTGCGCGCCGCAGCCGGAGCAGAAGTGGTGGTACTGGCGGTCAAACCCCAGAATATGGCGGACGTCTGTCGCAACCTTGCGCAAGCCGACGCAGCCAAATCGCCACTGTACATATCCATCGCAGCCGGAATCCGCTCGTCCAATTTTGCCCACTGGCTGGGCCAGGGTGCGTCGCTGGTGCGGGCCATGCCCAACACACCCGCGCTGATCGGCGCTGGCGCCTGCGGCCTGTATGCGAATGCCTCCGTCACCCCATTGCAACGTTCGCTGGCGGAGCGGATTCTGGGCGCGGCCGGCGAAACAGCTTGGATCGACCAGGAATCACTGATGGATGCCGTCACGGCCGTTTCCGGAAGCGGCCCGGCATATTTCTTTCTGTTGATGGAGTCGATGATCGACGCGGGAATCGAACAGGGCCTGGACCCAGACACCGCGCGCAAGCTGGTTCTGCAGACCGCGCTCGGAGCTGCGCGAATGGCGCACGAAGGGGACGAGCCGCCGCACACGCTACGGCAGCGCGTCACGTCGCCCAACGGCACGACGCAGGCTGCGTTGGAAGTGTTCGAGAGTGAGCAGATGCGGCGTATTGTGAGTCAGGCGATTGCGCGCGCTACGCAACGTGGACATGAACTTGCCGCCGAATTCGGGGGCTGAGCCATGGGCTATTTGAGCGGTGCTGGGCTGATCATTGTCCAAGCGATTTCCGGACTTATTCTTGGACTGTTCGTGTTGCGCGTGCTGTTGCCGCTGGCCGGCGCACGTTTTCGCAATCCGATCTGCCAGATGATTTATCAGGCGACCAATCCGCTTCTGGTACCGCTCACCCGCATCGTGCCGAACTGGCGCGCAATCAGCATGGCCGGGGTAATGGTCGCCTGGCTTCTGGCCACGCTGATTGCGGCAATGATCCTGTGGCTGGTTGGCACCACTATGGATTTGTTGCACGTGCTGTTTTATGCAACAGCAACGCTGATCCATTTTGTGCTCAGCCTGTATTTCTGGACCATTTTGATCGGTGCGCTGATGAGCATGTTCGCACCGGATCGCAGTCACCCGCTGGTCGAGTTGATCGCCGCCCTGAGCAATCCGATCCTGCGTCCTTTCCGCCGGCTGCCGCCGCATTTTCCGGGAATCGATCTCTCGCCCCTGTGGGTGTTGTTGTTGATCAGACTGATTCAGTATTCACTGTCATATATCGGTTTCACCGGACTTCTGAGTTGAGATAGCTTTGACATGATTACCCTTCTCGCCATCCGTCATGCGCAGGCATCGTTTGATGCCGATCACTACGATGTGTTGTCGACGCGGGGCGAGGATCAGGCAAAACGCCTGGGGCATTTTCTCGCCAGTGATCCGGAGTTTGGGTTTGATCGTGTGCTGTGCGGCGACATGCATCGCCATCGGCAAACGCTTGCCGCCATCGAGCTGGCCTTCCAGGGCGCTGAGCGCAGCCTGCCACAAACCAGGTTCGATGCCGATTTCAACGAGTTCGACCATGGCGCGGTTATCGAAAGCTACCTCGCCGAGTTTCCGGACCATCCAGAATTTGCCGGTCGCATGCCGGCCAAATCCGATCGCGCTGGGGTTTCGAGATTTCTGGCTTCAGCACTGCAGTGCTGGGCGGCCGGCGACCTCGAACACCGACTGGCCGAAGGCTGGAAAGCGTTTGATGCACGTGTCGCACGTGCTCGTCAGCGTCTACTGGACGAAGCAGTCGGGCGAGCGGGTACTGTTGGTCAGCTCCGGCGGCGTGATTGCGAAGCTGGCCCAGGCGGCGCTTGAAGTCAGCGATACACGCACTATCGACTTCAATCTCAGCCTGATGAACAGCGCCATCAGTGAATTTGTCTGGCGCGAGGGACACCTTCGAATGCGCACCTGGAACACTTTGCCGCATCTGGCGCAGCACGCAGAGCGACAGCTCTGGTCACATTTTTGACGTTTCCCGAGACTGCGCATAAATGAATACCCAACAGGCACCACAGTCAGCGCGTCACACCCTTCCGCTGGACGCACTCGGCACTTATCTGGCACGTGTGCTGCCCGGGTTTGGCGCGCTGCTCTCTGCTTCCAAGTTCGCAGATGGGCAGTCAAATCCTACCTATTTGCTCAAAACCGAAAACGGCAAGCTTGTGCTGCGGCGCAAGCCTGTAGGCAACATTCTTGCGTCTGCACATGCGGTGGACCGCGAATATCGGGTGCTGACAGCGCTTTATGGTGAGGCTGTTCCGGTGGCCGAGCCATTGCACTTGTGCATCGACGAAACCGTCATCGGTTCGATGTTTTACCTGATGTCTTTCGTGGATGGCGAGGTGCACTGGGACCCCGCCTTACCCGATATCGAGGCGACGTCGCGCGCCCCTTACTACCAGTCGGCGATCGCCACCATGGCGGCTATCCATCGTGTCGATATCAATGCACGTGGGCTCGCCGACTTTGGACGACCCGGCAACTACTTCGCGCGCCAGATCAAGCGTTGGTCCGAACAGTATCGGGCATCCGAAACCGGCACTGTGGCCGCGATGGAGCACCTGTTGAGTTGGCTCCCCAGGCACTGCCCCGAGGACGACGGCTGCGTCGCTCTGGTGCATGGCGATTTCCGTTTCGACAACATGATGTTCGCACGCGGCGAGACCCGCGTGCTTGCCGTAGTCGATTGGGAACTATCCACGCTTGGGCATCCCCATGCTGATCTCGGATACTTCTGCATGGCGCTGCGGCTACCCAGAAATCCAGTCCTCTCCGGTCTCGCTGGAATGGACCGTGAAGCACTGGGTATTCCACACGAAGCCGAACTGATCAGGCATTACGGCGAACTGGCGGGATCCACTCCCGGGCAGAACTGGCCGTTCCATCTCGCGTTCAATTTCTTTCGCCTCGCGGCCATTGCGCAAGGCGTCTATCAGCGTGCGCGCCAGGGCAATGCATCCAGCGAAAAGGCGGAATCGGCCGGACAGATGGCCTGCCAAGTGGCAGAACTGGGGGCCGCCTGCACACGGTGATCACTGCCGGTGATTCAACCCGCAAATACAACGCGCGCTCCACCCGCGCTTCGAGCCTTTTGACACGCTTCGTTTGCAGCCAAAAGAATCGCCCCCACGCTGGGTGATGCGCTCGAGAATCGAGCCACACCCAAACTTGCACTGCCGCATGTTTCTGCGCCGAGAAACTCCATGCGCAGCCCCCGCGACATGCCCAGGATATTGGTGGCGACGTCCTGTACCTGCTCTCTGCTGACACCCAACAGCAACATTCCGAACTCGTCGCCATCCATGCGTGCCAGTGAGTCGGGGCGAGTGGCCATCTCCGACAGCGCACGTGCAAAGCGCTTCAGATAGGAATCACCCTGCGCATAGTTCAGGCGCGTGTTTACCTCGTGGAACTGGTCAAGATCGATCTGAATCCACCAACCAACAAGTTCCGAATCACGCACGCGCATCAGCGCGCGATCCAGCGCTTCAAGCATGCCACCGCGACTCATCAATCCGGTCAGAAAGTCACCCTGCACGCTCTCGCGTACCTGTCGTACCGTTTCGTTTCGCTCGCTGACATTGATCACTCGCCCACGAAACCCACGGAACACGCCATGCGCATCGAACACCGGTGATGCCGAGTTCGCAAAATGACTGAGCAAGCCAGTCATAGGCTCGTGCCACGACAACAGCTGATCTTTGAATCCACGCCGTTCCAGCATTGGCACCATGATGCCATCTGATGCCGTGTTGTTGGGATAGCGTACTTGCATGACCTGAGCCGGGGTCAGGCCAAGCGCATGCTTTGGGCTGATGCCTGTAGAGCGCTCGAATCCCGCCGACAGGTACACCATGCGATGCTGATCATCGGTTTCCCAAAACCAGGCGGACGCCATGTCCACGTAGTGCTCAAGGCGTTGCTCGGCCTGCTCGCAGCGGGCCCTGGACTCGGCCAGTCCCGAGACCTCAGTGGACAAACGCTCGTGCATTCTTTCGATCAGACCGTTGCACCACACGCCGATCAACACCGACACGATCACCAACAGCGCTGCCATGCGCTCTACCGCGCTGTCCAGCCAGTGCGGATTCAACGGTAGGTACACCGGTGCAGAAGTATTACGCAGGTAAAAACTGAGCGCGAGGCCCAGCAACATGATGCTCGCCCAAGTTAATGCTGCGCGGGTCGGCAGAAGCATTGCGGCCAACACCGCAATGGTCGGAAGGCATATCTGTGGTGCGCGCGTCTGCCCCCCCGACGCTACGACCAGCATCAACACCAGAGCGGTGAGTGCACCGATCAGCAGCTGGCTGTAAACCTCGTAACGGCCTGAGCGCGCATAATCGAATGTCGCCAATATCAACAATACCAACATGCCACTCAGGATCATCCACTGATCGCTTTGTCCCCACTGCAGCTCGCCAATCACCAGTGCCGACAAACAGATCATAATCAACAGCAAGATCAGCAACAGCAGTCGACTACGCAGTGCCAGCAACGCGTTGCGACGCTGGTCGGCAATGGCGACCAACATCGTCCACCATTGCACGAGTCGCGTGGAGCCCGCGGTGCTGGTAACAGATCTGTCCACCGAAGTGTCCGTGAAATTGTGGAAAAAGGTGAACGCCGCCAGTTGGTTGCAGCAACGTCGTGATGTGATTTAGCACGAATCATGCCGGTCCTGGCCTATTGCACGTTTTAACTAGCGCACGTTTTCCATGGCTGCCAGCAGGCTGCTCAGACCGTCGGTCAGTGCCGCCGGGCCGGGCTGTAGGATATTCGACGACACGATTTCCCAAACGCAGTCATGCCTGACTGCGGGAATCGCTGTCCATCCAGGGCGCTCCATGACCTTGCGCGGCTTGAAGCGCTTGCCGCACCAGGAACCCAGGATCAGGTCGGGCGCCGCACGGATCACCTCGGAAGGATCGGCGATGATTCGCCCCCGGGCCAGCGCGGAACGTGCGCGCTCGGGGAAAATGTCATCGCCCCCGGCAATCTCGATCAACTCTGATACCCAAAGGATGCCGCTGATCATCGGCTCATCCCATTCCTCGAAATAGACTTTCGGCCGTCGCGGCATCAACGCCGCTCGGGCAGAAACTGACGCAATATGTTGATCGATTTGGGCCAGATAGGCGGCCGCAGCAGCTGACGCTCCGACCATGGCCCCCAGGCGCAGGATGTACGCGCGAATGCCTGCAACCGAGCGATGGTTGCTGATCCAGACCTCGACGCCGGCTCGGATCAGGGCAGCCGCGATATCGGCTTGAATGTCCGAGAAACCAATCACCAAATCCGGGGACAGGGCCAGGATTCGCTCGATTCGCGCACTGGTGAACGCCGAAACCCGGGGCTTTTCGCGCCGTGCCTGGGGTGGCCGCACAGTGAATCCGGATATACCCACGATTCGCTGCTGCTCGCCCAGCGCATAGAGCACTTCGGTCGGCTCTTCGGTCAGGCAGACGATGCGCTCGGGATACCTGACAGCGCCGTGAGGAGGACGCGCTCGCGCGCAGGCGTCGCCGCTGTTCACGGGTACAAAAGTCGGCGTTGCCAGAGGGCGTCGACGAGCTCCCAGCGATCGCGCTGATGCAGTCGATAGCGCGCGCCGTACCAGAACTCAACCATGTCCGGGCGCACGCGTCGACCCGACCAGAACGGTGGTCTTGGCACCGCGCCGCCCTCGAACTGTGCTTCGAAGTGGCGCATCCGCGTATCGAATGTCGCTCGGTCCGGCAGCGTCTGAGATTGTATCGAAGCCCAGGCGCCAATCTGGCTTTCGCGCGGACGTGTGATGAAGTATGCATCTGCCTCCACGTCTGCCACCGCCTCTACTTCCCCCTCGACACGCACCTGGACCTGATTGCGCACTCGCATCCACAAGAAGCACAATGCGGCACGCGGGTTGCAGGCCAACTGCTGGCCCTTGTTGCTCTCAAGATTCGTGTAGAACACGAAGCCGCGCGCATCAAGGTGCTTGAGCAGCACCGCACGCAACGAAACGCGTCCTGCCAAGTCCGCCGTAGCCAAGGTCATCGCTGTCGGATCCGGTTCGCCTACTTCATAGGCGTTGGACTGCAGCTGTTGAAATGTGTGCAGAATTTCGGGATCGAGCTCGGTATCCATCACGTCGGTTTCTCGGTGCAGCACGAACAGGGCACACACAATGTCCGATTTTGCTAGGTTTGGCCAGATGCGGGGCTTCCAACTTGTACCGCCGCCTGACGCACTTCCCGCGAAACGCCAGCGGACAGACTGATCGCAAGACCCTGCTCAGCTTGGATGTGTCGTCGACGGCCGCGAAACCAGCCGACTGATCAGACCACCGTAGATCCCACGAAAGTCGACCCGAACCGCGACACTGGGCGTCATTTCAATCGATGCCAAGGCTAATAACCTGCGCGGCGGTTCACCTCACGCAACAACGCCAAGATGACTCTCGTTTTGTTTTGAGCACAGCTGCAAATCGAAACCAGGCCCGGCTATTTTATCGATTCCAGTCGGTACCCGTGTTGATAGACCGCGCTCAGAGCCCATCCATGTTCGCCCGCCAGCTGCAACTTCTTGCGCAGCCGACTGACATGGGTATCGACAGTACGCGTGTTGACGTCACCGCTCAGATTCCACACATTTTCCAGCAAAGCTTCACGGCTGACTATGCGGCCGTGGCGACGGAACAAATAGGACGCGAGATCGAATTCACGGTCGGTCAATTCAACCGTTTCACCGTTGATCACGATGCTGCGTCGATCCATGTCGATCTGATAGGGAGCAACCTCGCTGATCCACGAAGCAGATTGGGTGTTCACCCCGGTACGCCGCAAAACCGACTGAATACGCGCCAGGAGTTCGGCCTGCTTGGCTGGTTTGAGCACGTAGTCGTCGGCCCCTGCCTGCAGCCCGGTGACAATGTCTTCTTCTGACGTGCGCGCGGTCAGGAACACCACCGGCAAGCGCTGGTGCGCCGATTGTCGCATCCATTCAAGCACTTCCAGGCCCGAAGTTTGAGTGCCGAGGTTCCAATCCAGCAACAGAATGTCGATAGATTCTGCGCCCAGCTTGCGACGGAATTCCTTACTGTCGGCATACCAGCGCACCTGATAGCCAGCCGCCTCCAACCAGACTCGGATCAAATCCGCCTGATCCTGATCGTCTTCCAGTAAACCAACTACTACTGTCGCTGCTGCCATAGCCACCTTCGACTCGCATTAAATGTTTCGGTGCCACCGGCACCGGGCCAAAGATAGGCCATGCACGCGACATTGTGAAGCCCGGCACACTGGGCTTTGCGCGCACGCGACCTGCAGAATCAGCCAATAATGAAGGTGACCTTCATGTTCACGCGCCATTCGGTAACCTTGCCATCATCGCTGGTGATGACGTTGATGTCGTTGACCCATGCGCCCTTGATATTGCGCACTGTTTTGGCGACTTTCTTCAATCCCGACTGAATTGCATCTTCCAGACCCTTGGACGACGCTGCGGTAACTTCAATCACTTTCGCCACATCTGCTGCCATGACGCGTGCTCCTATCGACTGATAGCCCGGAATGGGTTTCTGAGTCTAATGCACCGCGTATGCCTGTTGTCACCTTAATTACTTCTTGTTGCAAGCGAGCGAACGCCAGATACCCAATCGATGGGGCTCATTCACCTACCCCGGCAACAGACTGGCATACCCTGCACGAAAATCCGGGTAGCGGAAAGTGAATCCACTGGCCAATAGTTTTGCGTTTTTCACCCTGCGGCCCTGCGTCTCGCTGCCCGACTCAGGTCGTGACAGCACTGACAGGCCGAGCTGGATCGCGATCCAGTCCATCACGTCAGCAGCGGATGCCGGCATGTTGTCTACCAGATTGAACACACCGCCGGCGCGGATGAGAATGAGATGGCAGGCAGCTGCCGCGGCATCATCGACATGAATGCGATTTCCCCAGTCGAGCGACCGCGCCGAAATTGGCCTGCCTTCAGTCACATTTCGAATCAAGGACTCGCGTCCGGGGCCATAAATTCCGCCCAGCCGCAGCACTCGCGCCTCTGCGTGCGCGGCGATGGCAACTTGTTCCGCTTCAAGCAGAACTCCTCCGTTGAATGCGTCGGGTACACAGACGCTCGATTCATCTACCCAGGATCCCGCAGCTGCATACACAGCAGTACTGGAAATAAACGTGATTCTTGTCAGCGCATTGCCGCGCAGCCTTGCCAGCACATTGGCTAGGCCTTGCACATAGGCGACGCGGTAGTGCTGCTCAGTGCGCCTGACCGGAGTCAGGCAATAGACTAATTCGTCGATCTCAGGTGGTAGCTCGGGCAAGGAAGAAACGTCTGTCACATCCCCGCACAGCGAGGTCACATCAGGTAAGGCCAAGGGGCGGCGGGTCAATGCGTGCATCGTTGCGCCAGCGCCCAACAAGCCCTGGGCGATGCGGGACCCCAGGTCCCCGCACCCGACCATCAATACCCGCAACGGTCGATCAGGCGGAGACGGCACGACGCGCCACAGGACGCGGCAAATAGCGCAGCCAGATCAGCCAAACGACGAGCGCGTCCAGAATGATCAACGCCTGCCAAAGGTACAGATGAAACCACTCAAACCAGACGGTGTGGCACTCGGCACCCGGAACGCAGGCATTGCGCTCCCAGAGTCCGATGTAGAAGAGACTGATGATGCGCACGACGTTGAGGCCCTGGATGGCCAGAAAGCCGAGACCAAAACCGATCAGGCGATGCTTCCAGGGAGCGGGAAAGGCGAAGATCGCCGAGGCTAGAATGACTACTGCCTCAACACCATTGCAACCCGCTTCAATCGAAACAGCCCAGCCTCCGGGCGCGGAAATAACCTTGCCCACGGTGGTGACGTTGTCGTCGAAGAGGTGAATCAGGCTGGTGCAGACCCAGGCCAAGCCCGACGTGAACGGCAACACCACGTTCTGTTGCACGGGTCCCAATACATTGAGCCAGAACAGCACACCGACCAGTAAGAGAAATAATAACGCAAAGCGAATCATGGAAGACCACTGCCTGCAAAGACGCATGATGCTAGCAGGACACAGTCGACACCGTCGACACCGTCGTCACCGGAACACGCAGGGACACCTGGGAATTGCCTGGATACTGTGAACGCGCGGCCCACCCACTATGGACTTCATCGACTCTGGTCAATAGCATCAAACTGCAAGTGGCCTCGAATCAGACATGAACCCCAGCCCAAACCTTTTCCTCGTTGGACCCATGGGCGCAGGCAAGAGCACCGTGGGGCGACGTATTGCCGACCATTACGAGCTGCCGTTCATGGACATGGATGAGGAATTGGAACGACGCACTGGCGTGAGCGTCAGCCTGATTTTCGAAGTCGAGGGCGAACCGGGCTTCCGTGTTCGCGAAACCCGGCTACTGGCCGAGTTTGCGAACATGCACGGAGTGGTGGTCGCCACCGGCGGTGGCGCCATTCTCGACGAAGAAAACCGTCAACTCATGCAACGTCATGGGTTTGTACTTTACTTGCCCGTCAGCGTAACGCAGCAGATGTCACGGCTGGCGCGCGACAATCGTCGACCGCTGCTGCGCGCGCCGGATCGGCGCGAACGCCTGACCGCGATGGCGCAGCTGCGCGGTCCGCTGTACGAGAGCATCGCCGATTTAATGCTGCAGCCCGAGAACGGCTCGGTTGGTCGCAGCGCACAGCGCGCCAAACAGGCGCTCGATCAGTCGTGGGTCCGGCATTCGGTGGCTGCCTGATGTCCATTATCGAAGTCAGGCTGGATGAGCGAAGCTATCCGGTACATGTTGAAGCGGGCCTGCTTGCGCGCTCCGACCTCATAGGCGCCGCGATGTCCGGGCGGCACGTGTTGATCGTCAGCAACGAGACAGTGGCCCCTCTCTATCTGTCCCGGATCTTGAATGCGCTCAACAGTCACGAGGCATCGAGTTTCCTGCTGGCCGACGGCGAGAGCCACAAGACCTTGGAAAACGTGGGCAAAGTCATGACCCAGCTTGCGCAACTCGGCGTGAGTCGTGATGCCACAATCGTGGCGCTCGGTGGTGGCGTGGTCGGCGATCTGGCTGGCTTCTGCGCAGCATTGTGGATGCGCGGCATCTCCTTTGTGCAGATTCCGACCACCCTGCTCGCCATGGTCGATTCCTCGGTTGGTGGCAAGACCGGAGTGAACCTGCCTCAAGGCAAGAATCTGGTTGGCGCATTCCACCAGCCGCGCGCCGTATTCATCGACCCCGCCACTCTGAGCACGTTGCCCGAGCGCGAGTTGCTAGCCGGCTTAGCCGAAGTCATCAAGTATGCGGCGATCGGCGATGGCAGCTTTATGGACTGGCTCGAAGTTCATGCCGATGCGCTGCTTGCGCGCGAAGCGAATGCACTACAATTTTCCATAGAGACCAGCGTGCGCCACAAGGCGCGCGTGGTGCAGGCGGACGAACACGAGCGCGGCGAACGCGCGCTGCTGAATTTCGGGCACACCTTCGGACATGCGCTGGAAGCCGCGACGGGTTACCAGCGATTTCTGCACGGCGAGGCGGTGGCGATCGGCATGCTGACCGCGGCACGACTCTCGACTGCGCTCGGCATGGCTGCCAGTCAGGACGCGGATCGATTGCAATCCCTGTTGCAGCGGATCGGGCTTCCTACCCGAATTCCGGACGATCTGGGCGCGGCAGAATTACTGGCGCTGATGCAGCTGGACAAGAAAGTCGAGAGCGGCAAACTGCGATTAATCCTGTGGCGTGGCATCGGCCGCGCGCAAATCGTCGCTGGCGTCAGCGATGCCGATATCCGCGCAACGCTGCAGGGCATGCATTGAGGCCATGGCAATGGATCTCCCAATCGACGATTGGCCGTTACCCTATGTCGAGCAGCTGACTGTGCGCAGTGTGGAGGAGATCGATCTTGTGGTCATCCATTGCACCGAACTGCCTGATCTGGCGATGGCGCGCACCTATGGAGAGCGCATCCTTTACGTCGAGAGTGGCAGCGGCAATAGCGGTCACTACTACATCGATCGTAACGGGCGCATCTCGAGGTTCGTGATCAACGAGCGCGTCGCACACCATACGCGCGGGTTCAATCCTCGCTCCATCGGCATTGAACTGGTGAATATCGGACGCTATCCAGATTGGTTGGATTCGCGCCACCAGATAATGCCCGAGCCCTATACCCCTGCGCAGTTGGATGCCTTGGAAAACCTGCTGCACAGGCTGCAGCGAGAGCTCCCAAGCCTCAAGCGCATCGCCGGGCACGAGGATCTGGATACCGCAACCGAGCCAGCGAGCGATAACCCGCAGCAGCAAGTGCGCCGCAAACGCGATCCCGGCGAACACTTTCCGTGGCCGCGATTCGAGTCAATCGGTCTGCAACGGATACCTGCCCGCGCCGAGCGACGCGAGAACTAAGGAAGGTCTGAATAAATCACCACTTCGTCTTCGCCGCACTGCTTATTGCTTGCCAAACCCCGCTCTCAACAGCGGAGCTGGTCAACCTGCGGTTTTTCGCCCCCTGACTCAGGGGGCTATCGCGGCTCCGGACTTGTTCAGAGGTTTCCTAACGCCTCCCAAGAATGTATACGGCTCACATCGGGCTCAACCATGATCAAGGAGGCAACAGCCGAAGAGCTAGCCATCAATTTCCGTGCTGGGGACTGCGACGAGTCCTCGTCCCCAATCCCTTGCCTCGCTCATCTTCAGCCCCACATTCTAGGTCGCGCCCGGCATAATCCCTGTCCTATCCGCGAGTCCCGAGCAGACATGACCAACCCCGTCGTCGAAGAGCTAGTCGAGTTGCTCAAACTCGAGCGTCTGGAGGACGACCTTTATCGCGGCCAGAGCCGCGATATCGGCACCCGCTACGTGTTTGGTGGGCAAGTGTTGGGTCAGGCGCTGTCGGCGGCGCAACGAACGGTAGAGGCGCGCACTGTGCATTCGCTGCACGCGTATTTCCTACGCGCGGGCGATATCGATGCGCCTATCGTCTATCACGTTGAGCGCTCTCGTGACGGCAAGAGCTTTTCCACGCGCCGCGTCACTGCAATTCAGCATGGCCAGCAGATTTTTGGACTAGCCGCTTCGTTCCAAATCGATGAGCCGGGTGCTGAGCATCAGATCTCCATGCCCGAAGTACCGTTGCCCGAAGAGCTTGAACCGCCCGATCAGATCGACCCCACTGCACTCAGCCACATCCCCGCCAAAATGCAGCGCTGGCTGACCGACAAAGGACCCTTTGAATTCCGTCACGTCTATCCACGGGATGAGATCCGACGCCCCAAGCGTCCGCCCTATCAGCATGTCTGGCTGCGTCTCGTCGATCGTATCGGCGACGAACCTGAACTGCACCGCGCCATGCTTGCCTATGCCTCGGATTTTCACCTGATCGGCACTGCTACATTGCCGCATGGCATTTCGTATTTACAGCCCAATGTCATGATGGCCAGTCTGGACCATGCGATGTGGTTTCACCGACCGTTTCGCGTGGATGACTGGCTGCTGTATTCCTGCGACAGTCCAAGCACTCAGGGTGCGCGCGGACTGGCGCGCGGCAGCTTTTATACGCGAGAAGGCAAGCTGGTCGCTTCCACTGCCCAGGAAGGGCTGATCCGGATCATTGACGGGGAGAGAGTCTGATGCGCCAAGTGTTTTCGTCACCGCGAATTGAAAACGTGGATCGGGTCGAGGCGATGATGCATGAGGCCGGCATCGACACCTACGTCAGCAACCGCGACAAGCTGCGCCGTGACCGGATGCGCAGCTTCAGCTATACCGCCCCACCAGCTGCATCGTCGTGGCCAGCGGTCTGGATTAAACAGGCGGAAGATCTACCGCGCGCGCGCGAAATGCTTCGCGATGCGGGGCTGATGGGCAGCACGCGTCCTGATGTTGCAACGCGTTACCAGCTGTCACCTCGCATGCAGAGCAATGCGCCGCGTACAGCGAGCCATATTCGGCGTGTGGTTCTGGTGCTGTTGGCGATCAGTGCAATCTTTTTCTTTGCGTTCCGCAAGCTGCAATCACCCGCGATGCAAACGCCGATACGCGCACCCGCGCCGATCGCCGCGCCAGTGGCGACTCCGGTAACGCCAGAGGACTTCACCATTATTGTTCTTGACGAATCGACGCGACCCGCGCAATGAGCGCGGCGGTGGCCGTTACCCGGCAATTGATTTGAATTATTCCTCCGGGCACGGCGCACTACAGTGCGGTGCGTTGCGGCAGGATAGCTCTCAACATGTTTTATCCAAGCTAATGAACCAACGCGGAGCGACAATGAAGTTACTGCCTATGCTGGTCGCGGTCCTTGCCATTGGTGCCTGTCAGCACACCAGTCAGAAACAGATTCCCGAAGTGCCGGCTGCGCCAGTCACGGCCGCTGCAGTGCCAGCCAATCCCAGAGCGCTGTTTGATCTCCCGCACGAACAGCGTCTGTTGCCGAATGGGCTGCGCATCATTGCGGTAAAAACGCCGACGCCGGGCGTGGTGTCACTGCAGATTCCGGTTCAGACTGGATCACGCAATGAGGTTGAACCCGGAAAATCCGGTTTTGCGCATTTCTTCGAGCACATGATGTTTCGCGGCACCGCAAAATACCCGCCCGGCGCCTATGGCGCGGTCATCAAGAGCGCCGGTGGCGACCAAAACGCCTATACCAGCGACGACTTCACCAACTACTACGTCAATTTCACCACTGCCGATCTCGAAAGGATGCTTGAGGTCGAGTCCGACCGTTTCCAGAACCTGTCCTATAGCGAAGAACAGTTCCGCACCGAAGCGCAAGCAGTGAAGGGTGAGTACTTGAAGAACTACTCCAACCCTATTCAGAAAGCGAGTGAGCGCCTGCGCGATATCGCCTTCGATGTGCATCCTTACAAACACACCACCATGGGTTTTTTTGCAGACATTGAAAACATGCCCAACCAGATCGAGTATTCACGCGAGTTCTTCGATCGTTGGTACCGCCCCGAATACACCAGCATCATCGTTGCTGGTGACATTGATATCAACACCGCGCTCGCTGCCATCGAGAAGTACTGGGGCGACTGGAAGCCAGGTGGCTACAAGTCGCAGATTCCGATCGAACCGGCTAGTTCAGGCGCACGCTACGAACACGTTCATTGGCAGGCACCGACGCTGCCTTGGCTGTTGCATGGCTTTCGTGCGCCGGCAGCTTCGACCAAAAACTTCGAGCCGGCAGCGCTGGCACTCGCGGCTGAGCTTTACTTCGGTCCGGCCTCGGATCTCTATCAAAAACTGGTGATCCGGGATCGCCTGGTGGAAACGTTGTTCGTCAGTGCACCGCGCAATCGCGATCCTGGCCTGTTCACTATCGCCGTGCAGTTGAGTCAGCCGGAAAACGCGGCACGGGTAAATGCGGCCATCGATCAGGAGCTTGCTCGGATGCGCGCGTATCCATTGCCGGCGCGTCGTGTTATCGAAGCGAGATCGCGTCTGAAGTACAGTTTCGCGGCGGGCATGAGCAGTGCCGCCGGAGTAGCCAGTATTCTGGCTACGTTTGTGCAGTTCGAGCGTGACGTGGATACGCTCAACCGATACTACGCCTTACTGGACTCGATCACCCCAGAGCAGATTCAGGTTGCCGCAAACCAGGTTTTCCGGGCCGAGCGTCGTGCCACGGTTTCGCTGTCCAACGGTGAATCGCTTGAAGGCGCGAATGGCGGCGATCTGGACGCCATCTTGCAACGCCTGCCGGCCGAAACACGCGCCTCGACTACCGAGTCCGACCCGGAGTATGCGCCCTTCGCCACCAGCTACACACGCAATGTAGAGGATCTTTACTTCCCGGTTTTCGCCAGGCCCTCGGCTTCTCAACTCGTCGATTTTTCATTGGTATTTCGCAGTGGCGCTGGCGACGATCCACCGGGGAAAAAGGGCCTGGCGGCGCTCACTGCGCGACTGATCGTCGATAGCGACACTGCGCGCCGCTCGCTGGCAGAGATCAGACAGAGATTTTATCCGATCGCCGGTGGGCTGAATGTGCAGGTCGACAAACACCTGACACGCTTCTCGGCACAGATACATCGTGACAATCTCCAGGTCTGGTATCCACTTGCACGCGAGATGCTGCTTGAACCGGGTTTCCTCGAAGCCGACCTCGCGCGCGTAAAGCAACAACAACTCACTGCACTGCGCGTGCAATTGCGTGGAAACAACGACGAAGAGCTCGCCAAGGAAAAACTCTACGAAGAAATCTATGGCGACTCGCATCCTTATGGATCGTTGAATCTCGGCCACGCCAAGGACATCGAGGCGATCAGCCTCGATGACGTGAAGGCGTTCTACCGCGCCTACTATTCCTCCGACCGACTGGCAATTGGCACGGCCGGCAACGAACAACACAATATTCTGGATCGCCTGAGCGAAGACATGCTCGGTCTACCGAGTCCTGGGACGCCGCTTCCCGCGCTACCGGCCTTGCCCAAGCTGCAAGCCCGCAGTGCCACGATCATCGAAAAGGAAACGCCAGCGGTTGCTGTTTCGTTTGGCTGGCCGATCGCGGTCAATCGCAGCAGCCCCGACTGGGCAGCGTTGTGGCTGGTGCGCTCCTGGCTCGGTGAGCACCGAAACTCGAACGGGCGGCTTTACAACCGCATCCGCGAGCTGCGCGGCATGAACTACGGCGACTACGCCTACATCGAGTACTTTCCGTCCGCCATGTATTTGATGCAACCCGAACCCAACATGCCGCGCGTCAACGATTTGTTCCAAGTCTGGCTGCGTCCCCTGCGCAACAACAACGACGCCTTGTTCGCCACCAGAGTTGCACTGCACGAACTGCAAACGCTGCATCGCGACGGGATGAAAGCCGCAGATTTTGAAGCGACGCGCGAATTCCTCAAGAAGTTCGCCTCGATTCTGGTTGCCGATCAGTCCAAACAGCTGGGCTACTTCATCGACTCCCACTTCTTCGGCATTGGCGAATTTACCGAACATGTACGCACAGCGCTGGATCAGCTCAATCTGGAAAAGGTGAATGCTGCGCTGCGCACCCATCTGGACCCGACCCATGCGCACTTCGTATTCGTCACCCGAGATGCGGAGGCGTTGAGCGAGGCGTTGCAACAAGACTTGCCTTCGCCGATCACCTACAACGCCGAAAAGCCCGAGGCAGTCTCAGCAGAAGACCGCGTTATTGAGAAACTGCGCATCGGCATTGCTGGCAACCGCATCCGCATCGAACCAGCCGCCCAAGTGTTCGAGTAATGCCATTATCACTCGCGCTTTGCTAAGCCCTTCACCACAAGCGTTGCGCGCATTGGGCTGAGGAACCTTCGATGCGTAGTGACAACGTACGCTTGTTCAAGACCGTCGAGCACGCCTGCGGCTACTTCTCAGATCGCACCGCACAAAATTGGGTGATCGATCCAGTCGCCCCGGAAATCGCCAACGTCTATGGCTCAGCCTTGAGTCAGGGATTCCGGCGGGCGGGTGGGCATGTGTACCGGCCGACCTGCCCGATCTGTCACGCCTGTACACCCACTCGCCTGCCAGTTTTGTTATTTCAACCCAATCGAAGGCAAAAGCGCTGCATCCGCGCCAACGCCGACCTCGAAATCAGCAATGAACCTGCTGGCTACAGCGACGAGGCATTTGCGCTTTATCGCCGCTACCTGCACGCGCGCCATCCGGGTGGCGGCATGGACCACAACGAGCCAGACGATTTTGGCCGCTTTCTTTATGCGCCATGGAGCCAGACCCGCTTCCTGATGTTTCGCGATCAAGGCAGGCTGGTGGCCTGCGCGGTGACCGATGTCACCAGCAATGGACTATCAGCGGTCTACACCTTTTACGATCCGCAACTATCCGGGCGCAGCCTCGGCGTTTTAGCCATCCTCACACAGATTCAATGGGCGCAGCGGGAAAAGCTGCCGCATGTGTATCTGGGCTACTGGATCGAGCGCCATGCCAAGATGCACTACAAGATCGAGTATCGACCGATCGAATTACTGCGCAACGGCCAGTGGGTCAGATTCGATCCGATCATGGAATGCAGCAGCGAAGCGTAGGACCGGACCGGTCCACGCACGCCCTGCCCGCAATACCCTCAGTTCGGCAGGCGCTTGATCTTGGCGCCCAGCCCGCCGAGCTTTTCTTCGATACATTCGTAACCGCGATCGATGTGATACACGCGATCGACCACGGTATCGCCCTTGGCCACCAGACCGGCCAGCACCAAGCATGCGGATGCGCGAAGGTCAGTCGCCATCAACGGCGCGCCGGTAATTTCCGCTACGCCTCTGACGATGGCGCTGGATCCTTCGACGCGGATGTCCGCACCCAGACGCTGCAATTCCTGTACGTGCATGAAGCGATTCTCGAATACGTTTTCGGTGATAATGCCAACGCCCTCGGCGATGGTATTGAGCGCGGTGAACTGCGCCTGCATATCGGTAGGAAACGCCGGGTACGGCGCGGTGTTGATGTTCACAGCTCGCGGGCGGCGGCCTTTCATGTCGAGCTCGATAAAATCGCTGCCGACGTTGATCTCGGCGCCGCATTGCTCCAGTTTCGCCAACACGGCATCCAATGTATCGGAACGGGTTCTCTTGCAGACCACGCGGCCAGAAGTGATCGCGCCGGCGACCAGAAAAGTGCCGGTTTCGATGCGATCGGGCAGCACTTCATAGTGCGCCCCATGCAGTCTCTCGACCCCGTCGATGACCAACGTATTGGTGCCAATACCGGAAATCTGCGCGCCCATCGCCACCAGGCAAAGCGCCAGATCCACTACTTCCGGCTCCTGTGCCGCATTTTCGATGACGGTGGTGCCGCTGGCCAGAGTCGCCGCCATCATGATGTTCTCGGTACCGGTGACGGTGACCATATCCATCACGATACGCGCGCCCTTGAGCCGTTTGGCGCGGGCGCGAATGTAGCCGTTTTCGACCGTGACCTCAGCGCCCAGCGCCTGCAAACCGCGGATGTGTTGATCTACGGGACGTGACCCGATGGCACAGCCGCCAGGCAGAGAAACGTCGGCCTGCCCGTACTTTGCAACCAGCGGACCAAGCACAAGAATCGATGCGCGCATCGTTTTGACCAGATCGTAAGGCGCAAACCAATGCGTAGCATTGCGTGGGTCGACGTGAATCTTCATGCGTTCGTCGACGACCAGTTGCACGCCCATCTGGCCGAGCAGTTCCATGGTGGTAGTGACGTCGTGAAGATGCGGCACATTGCCGATCGACATTGGCTCATCGGCCAGCAAGGTCGCTGCCAGAATCGGCAACACTGCGTTCTTCGCGCCAGAAATCCATACTTCGCCGTTCAGCGGTTCGCCGCCGGAGATCACAATCTTTGCCATTACAGTTTCCTTGAGAAGGTCAGAGCGGCAATGGGCCGCCCTGCACGACCGCGCGGAGCGCGGTTGAAAGACTAGGTTGCTGACAAAGCTTCCGCCGGCGTCAGAGTTTTTAACGACAGCGCGTGGATCGCGCCGCCCATCAAATCGCCGAGCGTGGCGTACACCATGCGGTGTCGCGCCAGCGGCAATTTGCCGGTAAAACTTGCGCTGATCACCACTGCCTCAAAATGCACACCGTCGTCGCCCATTACTTCGACCTGAGCATCTTGGATACCTGTCTGGATCAAATCTCGAATCTGACTGGACTGCATAATCTTTCCTATCCAAAGCGAAGGCGCCGGGACCCCGCTGTGCTGCGGGGCGCGGACTGAAAGGTGACGAAGGCGCAGCCGGCGTTGCGTTGAGCCGTCTAGAGCGAGCGCAGCCGAGCGCGACAAATGGGTGAGCGAGCACAGAATGAAGGGTAGGACCAATGTTGGCCGACAGCCATGGCATTTCCGGGTAGGCTTGCGGGCGCATCAAGGGCACGTTCACGACGCTGCCGCCACAATGCGAGGCGTTCGCGGCTAAAATGGCCGGGGAGTCTAGCGGAATCTGCCCGGAAGCGTCGTGCACGTGTGTCGTGGAGCATAGGGAACAGAGCAAGATACAACGGATTGATTTTCTTACGGCAAGGCGCCAAGGGGCCACATAGTCAACGCCTTGGTAACGACGAGCAGCACCGCCACACGGGAAAAAGCGCCGTTTGTTGTTTAGTTCTTTATGATTCATGACACAAGGCATTCGGCCACAAGGCCAGGGACCGCAGACGAACCATGAACGCCCTACTCAAACCGACTACTGGAAGCTTTTCGCACCCGCGATTGAACAGTGAGAAGCTGGCCGCGAGTGCGCGTCAGGTCATCGAGATTCAGGCCGGCGGTATCGCCCAGCTGGCCTCCCATGTCGACGAGAGTTTTTTTCGCGCCTGCGCTCTGATGCTGGATTGTCGCGGCCGCGTGGTGGTGACGGGCATGGGGAAGTCCGGGCATATCGGCTGCAAAATTGCGGCAACGCTTGCCTCCACCGGCACGCCCGCGTTTTTTGTCCACCCTGGTGAAGCCAGTCACGGCGACCTGGGCATGATCACGGACAAAGACGTCGTGCTGGCACTGAGTAACTCGGGTGAAACCGATGAGCTGCTGACTATTCTGCCACTGATTCGTCGCCAGGGAATTCCGCTCATCGGCATGTCTGGTAATTCCAAGTCCACGCTGGCCAGGCTTGCTGATGTCCACGTTGACGTGAGTGTGCCGGCGGAAGCCTGTCCGCTGAATCTCGCACCGACCACCAGCACTACCGCTGCGCTGGTAATGGGAGACGCGCTGGCGATCGCTTTGTTGGAAGCACGCGGCTTTACCGCGGACGACTTTGCACGTTCTCATCCTGCTGGAAGTCTCGGACGTAGACTGCTGCTGCGCATCTCCGACGTGATGCATGTCGGCGCGCAAATTCCAACAGTTGCCGAGTCCGCCAGTCTTTCCGACGCCTTGGTTGAGATGACACGCAAGGGACTGGGTATGACCGCAGTGATCGACGCTGAGCATCACCTGCTCGGCGTCTTCACCGATGGCGACTTGCGCCGCACGCTGGACGATGACCAGATCGACCTACGTACGACCGGAGTGCGTAGTTTGATGAATACTCGCCCAAAGATCATCCTTGCCGACAAGCTGGCGGTCGAGGCGGCACGCATGATGGAAGATTTCAAGATCCATGCGCTGCTGGTGGTCGATGACGCTGGCGTGTTGCGCGGCGCGCTCAACATTCATGACTTGTTGCGTGCTCGCGTCGTTTGACCCGAGGCGATGCACACCCCCAAAACTTGCTGCCATGGTGGCGCAGCCACTGACTGATGAGTCCCGATGTCCGACCCTTCCACAAACGAAATTACCGCTGACGTACTTGCCCGCGCGGCCCGCGTGCGACTGGCCTGTTTCGATGTCGACGGCGTGTTGACCGATGGCAAACTCTGGTACGCCGATGGCGAACAGGAGATAAAGGCATTTCATGTACACGACGGCCTGGGGCTGAAGATGCTGCGCGAGCAAGGGATCGAAATCGCACTGATCACCGCGCGTGAGAGTCGCTTGGTCGAAAAGCGCGCCCTGGACCTGGGCATCGAGCACGTCTACCAAGGTCAGAAGGACAAACTTGGCGTTTTCACCATGCTGCTGGAATCATTCGGATTGCGCGCCGAGCAAGCTTCTTACACGGGCGATGATCTTCCCGACCTGGGCGTCATGCGTCGTGCTGGCCTGGCGATCGCGGTCGCAAATGCCCATCCGTGGATCAAGCCCTACGCACACTGGATGACGCGGCACAGTGGCGGCAATGGGGCGGTGCGCGAAGTTGCTGACTTGCTGTTGCTGGCGCAGGGTCGCGTGGATTCCATCATTGGCAAGCTAAGCGAGTCATGAATTCCCGCCAGATCATGCTGGCCTTAGTGCTGGCATTGGCAGTGATCAGCACCGGGTGGATGCTGCTGCGCGAACGCGAGCGCACTGCGCCGCCACGCTTCACTGGCCCGCCCCGCTCGGACTATCAGCTGCATGATTTCGACTTGGCGTCGTACGATGAAGCTGGCCAACTTTCGTTTCGGCTCGAGTCACCACGCCTTACCCATGACGACGCGCGCTCGGCATTCCACGTCGACGAACCCAAGTTCCAGTTCTTCAATCGTGACGGCAACGCCTGGAACGCGACCGGCAAACGCGCACAAATCGACACGCGCAGCAAACAAGTTGCCATGCGCGACGAGGTTCGCGTCATCCAGGCCTCCGGCGGGCCGCAGGGCAAGTTTGTACTGACCACACAATCGCTTGATGCCGATACGGTCAACAAGCGCTTGAATTCGACTGTCACTGTAACCATCCAGCGACCCGGCTCTATACTGCGTGGCATCGGGTTCAATGCCGACCTGAATACCAAGCGATTTGAACTTGCGACCGCATTGCGCGGCCGCTTTGAGGCGCACAATGACCAACGACCGCAAGATTGATGATCACGCGACGATCAGTAACAAAATGGAGCACCGACTGCTCGGACTATTGCTGCTGTTCTCCATGCCGGTCTGGGCATTGAAGACCGACCGCGAGCAGGAAATGACCATCAATTCTGATCGCGGTTTTGCCGAGGGCGACCACGCTGAATTGACCGGCAACGTGAAGATCGATCAGGGCTCGCTGAAGATTCGCGCGTCGCACGCCGTCATCGAGCAGAAAAACGGCGAGGTCGAGCGCGTAGTGTTCGATGGCACGCCAGCCACACTGCAACAACAAATCGAAAATCAGGGACTGATGAACGCCGAGGCCGCGAACATCGATTACCGGTTGAGCGAGGACAAAGTAGTGCTGAGTGGTGACGTGCGGATACAGCGACCGACTGGCACCATGCGTACGGAGCGCGTGACCTACTTCATCAAGACGGGCCTGCTCGACGCAGGCGATCAGGCCGGTGGCGTCACCATGACGATCAAGCCCAAGACGGCGAGCCCACCGACACCGGCAAAAAACTAGTGCTGGCCGCGCATGCGCTGAAGAAACGCTACAAGCAGCGCGAGGTTGTGCGCGACTTCTCGCTGTCGCTCCGGCCAGGCGAGTGTGTCGGGTTGCTCGGACCCAACGGTGCCGGCAAGACGACATGCTTCTACATGGTAGTCGGCTTGATCGGTGCCGATGCCGGTCGCATCATGCTTGACGATCAGGACATCACCACGTTGCCGATGCATGCGCGGGCACGGCTGGGGCTTGGCTATCTGCCGCAGGAACCGTCGGTGTTCCGCAGCCTGACGGTCGAAGAAAACCTGCTGGCAGTGCTGGAATTGCGCCCGGGTCTCAAGCACCAGCAACGTATCGATGAATGCGAACAACTTTTGCTCGATTTGCACATCGCGCACATTCGCAAGCAACGCGGCCAAAGTCTTTCTGGCGGCGAACGCCGGCGTGTCGAAATCGCGCGCGCCCTCGCGGCCAAACCGCGCTATATCCTGCTCGATGAACCGTTTGCCGGCGTCGATCCGATCTCGGTGCACGAAATTCAGAACATCGTTGCGCACCTGAAAGACCGCGGCATCGGGGTGCTGATTACCGACCACAATGTGCGCGAGACGCTGGGCATCTGCGACCGGGCCTACATTCTCAATGGTGGAGTGGTGCTGGCCGAAGGCACTCCGGCAAAGGTGCTTTCCGACCAGCGCGTCCGCGATGTCTATCTGGGTCAGAACTTCCGCATGAGTTAGCGAACCTCTGAACAAGTCCGGAGCCGCGATAGCCCCCTGAGTCAGGGGGCGAAAAACAGCAGGTTGACCAGCTCCGTTGTTGAGAGCGACCAGCTCGCTGTTGAGAGATGGGGTTTGGCAAGCAGTAAGCAGTGTGGCGAAGACGAAGTGGTGACTTATTCAGACCTTCCTTAGGGCTGGCCTGGGCCCTACCCAATTTGCATGCGGTGCCTGGACACCGCGCGCATCGATGCCACCTCGCATTGCCGCACAGTTACTTCTGTGCGATCAGACGCTCGATCTCGGCTGTCAGATCAGCATCATCTGGCTTGGTACGGCTGCCGAAACTCTTTACCACTTTGCCGTCGCGACCCACCAAGTACTTGTGGAAATTCCAACCTGGCTCCTGGCCCGTTGCGGCCGCTAGCTGTTTGAACATCGGATGAGCGTTGTCACCCTTCACCGATGTTTTTTCCAACATTGGAAACTTCACGCCGTAGGTGAGCGTGCAAAATTTCTTGATCTCATCTTCGCTGCCGGGTTCCTGTCCGAGAAAATCATTGGAAGGAAACCCTACAACCGAAAATCCCCGCTCTTTGTATTTGGCATGCAAGGCTTCCAGTCCCTCGTACTGTGGTGTAAAGCCGCATTTGCTCGCGGTGTTGACGATCAAGACAACTTGCCCTTCGAATCGCCGGCACAGTGAATCCGGCGTCTTGCCGGCGAGGGGCCGAAATTCGTGACTCAACAACGCGCTGCACGCCATCGTTTGTGAAGACGCGAAAAGCAACAGAATCAACAATGTACGCATTTTTTCTCTCCTGTAATTTCACTTTGCTGGGCAAAATACTGACAGCGCCGGCGTGCAGATGCAGTGCATGCTCGCCTGGCAGCGTCATCAGTGATGAAGTTCTGTTGTTATAAGTGCTTGACGTGGCGAAACATGGTGTTATAGTTACCTACAACACCACCCCGGCAACACTGAGTACAACATGAATCACCTCGGCGGACTTTTGATGATGCTCCTGTTCATGGCAATCGCCAATCCGGCTCAGAACGCCAATCCTGTGACCCCGTCCGAACTGAAGGTCACAACGACCGTTCAAAGCCAGGCAACGCTGCCGGAGCCAACTTCCAAGACGCAATCCCTAGCGCGACCCATTGGCAAGGAACGCCTGCGCCGCGCGGCCCGCATCGATTTGAAGATGCCCTACTACCGCTTCGGCCGACTGCCGATCCGAATCAAGGACTGATTGCATGAGTATGAACTGGACCGACGGCGCGCCAATTTATCGGCAACTGCGCGAACACATCAAGGCGATGATTCTGGATGGAGCGCTTAAGGAAGGCGATGCCCTGCCCTCGGTGCGCCAGGTTTCGGCAGATTTTCAGCTGAATCCCATTACCGTTTCCAAGGCCTACCAGGAGCTGGTTGACGAGAGCTTGGTGGAAAAGCGACGCGGGCTTGGCATGTACGTCAACGAAGGTGCCCGCGCGCAGCTGCTGCAGAGCGAACGCGAACGTTTCATCCGTGACGAATGGCCGCCGCTACGCGAGCGCCTGCGTCGCCTGGGGTTGGAACTAAAAGAACTCTATAACGAAACAGGTACTGAAATGGATTCCACAGTGGAGAGCAAGAACTGATGAGCACCGTTATCCAGACCCCTGTCGACAGCGCGCCGGTCATCCAAGCGAGAAATCTGCGCAAACGCTACGGCGCTTTTGAAGCACTGAAGGGTTGTGACTTCCAAATTGACGCCGGCCGCATCGTCGGTCTGATCGGCCCCAATGGCGCCGGAAAGACCACGGCGCTCAAAGCCATGCTCGGTCTCACCACATTCGAAGGCGAGCTCAGGGTGCTCGGTCTCGATCCGCACAGTCAACGCCACGAACTGATGAACCAAGTGTGTTTCATCGCCGACGTCGCAGTACTGCCGCGATGGATTCGAGTCCGCGAAGCGATTGATTTCGTCGAGGGCGTGCATCCGAAATTCTCGCGCGAAAAGTGCCAGCACTTTCTTTCACGCACCAAGATCGGCCCACAGATGAAAGTGCGGCAACTGTCCAAGGGCATGGTGGCGCAGTTGCATTTGGCATTGGTTATGGCGATCGACGCGAAGGTGCTGGTACTTGATGAGCCGACATTGGGTCTGGACATCCTGTATCGCAAAGAGTTCTACCAGACCTTATTGAACGACTACTTCGATCAAGAAAAAACCATCCTCATCACTACTCATCAGGTCGAGGAAATCGAACACATTTTGACTGATGTCATGTTCATCAAGGATGGCCGTATCTCACTCGCAGCGACGATGGACGAAGTCGGCGAGCGATTTACCGAAGTGATGGTCGCACCCGAAAAGCGCGAGCAGGCCTTGGCTCTGAAACCACTGACCGAGCGTCAGGTATTTGGCAAATCGATTTTTCTGTTCGACGGGCTCGGCAATGATCAAGCGCAAGCGCTGGGCGAAACCCGCAAACCCGGTATCGCCGACATCTTCGTCGCGACCATGCAAGGAGCCTACACATGAAAACCTTCGTCACACTGATCAAGCGCGAATTCTGGGAAAACCGCGGCGGTTTTTTGTGGGCGCCCTTTGTAGTGGTCGGATTGTTCGTCGTGTTCACGTTGATGGGCATTCTCACCGGCGAAGCACACGTTGACGGAAATGACTTTCGAGTGATGAATGTTCCGCTGGCCCAGTTGGTGAACGGCCTCAAGCCCGAGCAACTGGTTCAGGTCGCCCAAGGCATCAATATGGGTCTGTCGATGATGGCGCTGGTGGTGCAAGTGGTACTCGGGATTGTGCTGTTCTTCTATCTGATTGCCGCACTGTACGACGACCGCCGAGATCGCTCGATCCTGTTCTGGAAATCGATGCCAGTGTCCGATATTCAGACCGTTGGCTCCAAGCTGTTCTCCGCCGCCTTTCTGGCGCCGATGATCGCCTGGGTCGCCGGCATCGTCTTCCACCTGATCATGCTGTTGATGATCAGTGGCTGGCTCTCGTTCCACGGCGTCAATGGCTTCAAGCTGCTGTGGTCGCCCGGAATATCCGAGCATGTGCATCCGCTGCGCATGTGGATCTGCATGCTGGCAGCGATCCCGGTCAACGCGCTCTGGGCAGTGCCTACTTATGGCTGGCTATTGCTGGTTTCCAGCTGGGCGCGCAGCAAACCGTTTATCTGGGCGGTATCGGTACCACTCGTCAGCGGCGCCCTGCTGTCCTGGGCCGACATGCTGACCAACCTGCGCATTCCTGAGAGTTGGATGTGGTTTCACGTGATCCCGCGTGTATTGGGCAGCGTGTTGCCGTACTCATGGGACCCAGGCAGCAATGGAATTGGATACAAATTCAATTCTGATCACATGCCGACCGAACTGTTCACCTTTTCTGCACTCGGCGATGCCCTGACCTCGAGCAACCTGTGGATCGGTGTGGCTGTTGGTGCGGCGATGATCGCGGGCGCAGTGTATCTACGGCGCTATCGTGAAATCGCTGACTGAACTTGGCGCGAGGCAACAGCCGGGGCTTGCTCCGGTACATGTCTAGACCTACAGACGCATGGCAATAACGAGCGGGCTACCCCGCTCCTGCAGCCATCCTCCTGACTGGCGTCGATCCTCAACAAGACGATCAGCGGCGTGTCGTACAAAGGTACTGAGGCGCAATTCGTTTCGAGGAAGTTCAGCACTAGTCAGGGCACCTTCGAATCGACGTCGGCATCATCTGCGCCGGTCAACCGCATGGGATCCAGCGCGTGTTGCAACACCGCTTCCGCAAGACCGGTGACTTCGCGCGCCACGTCGATGACAGCGCGCTTTTCGCGATAGGCCTGTTTCACGATTGCCGCGCCCTGCTCATAGCCAATCAGACTGTTCAGCGCAGTAATCAGCACCGGGTTACGGGCCAGGTTTTCGGCGATGCGTTGCCGGTTGACGGTGAATCCAGCGATCGCCTGGTCAGCCAATGCTGACGACGCGTTGGACAGAATCTCGATCGATTGCAATAGGTTCAGCGCGATCACCGGCAGCATCACATTGAGCTGAAAGTTGCCACTCTGACCTGCGACGGTGATGGTCAGGTCATTGCCGATGACCTGGGCGCAGACCATGGCTACAGATTCGGGAATGACGGGATTGACCTTACCCGGCATGATTGACGATCCAGGTTGCAGTGCCGGGAGTTCGATCTCGCCGAGACCAGCGAGCGGCCCAGAGTTCATCCAGCGCAAGTCGTTGGCGATTTTCGTCAAGGCGCAGGCCAGCACCCGCAACTGACCTGACATTTCCACCGCAGCGTCCTGCGACGCCATGTGCGCGAACTTGTTTGCCGCTGATTTGAATGTGAACCCGGTTGTTCTTGATAGATGGCTTACTACATGCGCAGCAAACTCCGGATGTGCATTGACGCCGGTGCCGACCGCCGTACCGCCAATGGGCAGCTCGCACAGTCGCTGCAGGCCAGAATTGATCCGCTCAATGCACGCCGCGATCTGCGCCGCCCAGGCGCCAAGTTCCTGACCCAGAGTCAGCGGCATCGCATCCATCAGATGCGTTCGCCCGGTCTTGGGTACGCGCGCAAGTTCGCGCGCGCGTCGATCAATCGCGGCCTTCAAGCTGCGCAGCGCCGGAAGCAGATTTTCATGGCAGGCCAGACAGGCGGCGACATGAATGGCACTGGGAATGACGTCGTTCGAACTTTGTCCCATGTTGACATCATCGTTGGGATGCACCGCGCGTCCGGCCGCGGCCGCAGCCAGATGCGCGATCACCTCGTTCGCATTCATGTTTGAACTGGTGCCAGAGCCAGTCTGGAATACATCGATCGGAAAATGCACGTCGAATGCGCCCCGCGCAACCTGTAGCGACGCGTCGCCAATAGCGTGCCCGACCTTGGGCTCCATCGCGCCCAGATCGACATTGGCCTCAGCACAAGTCGCCTTTAGCAGACCCAAGGCAGCGATGAAGCCCCTGGGCATTGGTATGCCGGATATTCTGAAATTCTGGATCGCACGCGCAGTCTGTGCACCGTAAAGCGCATCCGCCGGCACCTGCATCTCACCCATGCTGTCGCGTTCGCTGCGTGTCGATTTCATGATGACCTCTGCATTCGCGCCAAGCATACGCCGCTATGCCTGACCCGGCAGCTACGGAGCAGCTAAACTGGGCACATTGCCTGGAGTCTTTCATGCCCTCAACCCCGCTTACTGCACTTTCGCCGCTGGATGGGCGATACGCGCGCAAAGCTGACCCACTGCGCGCCTATTTCAGCGAGTTCGGGCTGATCCAGAATCGCCTGCACGTTGAGGTGGAGTGGTTGCTGGCACTGTCCAACGAACCGCGCATCGACGAAGTGCCCATTTTCCCCGCTACGGCACAGCTTCGCCTGCGCAACATCGTGGCGACGTTTTCGATTGACGACGCCGAGCGGGTAAAGGCGATCGAGTCCACGACCAATCACGACGTCAAAGCGGTGGAGTATTTCCTCAAGGAACGCATCGTCGACGATCCCGAATTGGCCGTGCACAGCGAGTTCATCCACTTTGCCTGTACCAGCGAAGACATCAACAATCTGAGCTACGCGTTGATGCTGAGTCGCGCACGATCCGAAGTCATGCAACCTGCACTGCAAACGTTGCTCAGCGCGCTGCAGGCGCTGGCACACGAGCATGCCGCGCAGCCAATGCTTGCCCGCACCCACGGGCAAAGCGCCAGCCCGACCACGCTCGGCAAAGAGATTGCAAACGTCGCCGCGCGACTCGATCGGCAGTTGCGCCAGCTCGAGGTGTGGCAGTCGCCGGGCAAGATCAATGGTGCAGTGGGAAACTACAACGCTCATGCCATCGCTTATCCGGAGGTCGACTGGCCATTGTTCGCGCAGCGTTTTGTAGAAGACCTCGGCTTGAGCTTCAACGCGCACACAACGCAAATCGAACCGCATGATGGCATTGCAGAAGTCTGCGACATCATGCGTCGCATCAATACGATCCTGATCGACTTCTGCCGTGATCTTTGGGGCTACGTGTCGCTTGGCTATTTCAAGCAGACGCTCAAGCCGGGCGAAGTCGGTTCGTCGACCATGCCGCACAAGGTCAATCCGATTGATTTCGAAAATGCCGAGGGCAATTTCGGCATCGCCAACGCATTGCTCGGGCATTTCAGCGAGAAGCTGCCGATTTCGCGCTGGCAACGCGACTTGACCGATTCAACGGTTCTGCGCGCGCTCGGCGTCGCCTTCGGCCACGGCCTGATCGCATTGGATTCGTTGAGCCGCGGCCTGCTCAAGCTCAGCGTGAACAGCGCGCGGCTGAACCAGGACCTGGAGGCCAACTGGGAAGTCCTGGCAGAAGCCGTGCAGACGGTGATGCGCCGCCACGGCTTGCCCGAGCCTTACGAGCAGCTCAAGGCGCTCACTCGTGGCCAGGGCATCAGTCAACAGTCACTGCAAGACTTCATCGGGGGACTGGATCTTCCCGAAGATGCCAAGCAGCGTTTGTTGAAATTGACCCCGGCGACCTATATCGGCCTCGCTGCATCGCTGGCACACGCGGTCTGACGATGCGCACAAAATCTACAGCCACAGCGATCTTGCCACCGGTCGAAGTGCAGGCCACTGCGAGCAAGCCACTGGGCATGCCGGTGGCGAAGTTCCTTCGCGACTATTGGCAAAAGCAACCGCTGCTGATCCGCGGCGGTTTTGGCAGCGATTTCTCCTGTCCGATCGCCGCCAACGACTTCGCTGGTCTGGCTTGCGAACCGATGGCATTGTCGCGACTGATTGTGCACAGCCCGAAAACTGATCGATGGCGCGTCGAAACCGGCCCGCTCGCCGAAAGCAGATTCAACAAACTGCCAAAGAGCCACTGGACGCTGCTGATTCAAGACGTCGACAAGTGGGACGCCGATGTTGCCGCACTTTACCGATACGTGAGTTTTCTGCCGAACTGGCGTCTCGATGACATCATGATTTCTTATGCGGTAAAGGGCGGTTCGGTCGGCGCGCATGTCGACCAGTACGACGTGTTTCTGGTGCAAGGTCGCGGCCACAGGCGCTGGCAAATTGATCGACGCCCGAATCCGCCACTCGGCGTTCGAGACAATGTCGCGCTGAAGCTGTTGAGCAATTTCGAACCCTCGGATGAGTGGATTCTGGCACCCGGTGATGTGCTGTACCTGCCTCCGGGCGTTCCGCATCACGGCGTTGCTCTCGACGAGTGCATGACCATTTCACTGGGTATGCGCGCGCCATCGTCGGGCGAGCTGATCCTGGATCTGGCAGAAAGCCTGGTCAGCGACATGCCTGAGGAACAGCGCTATACCGATCCCGATGTGATGCCGCGTGCCGATCCATACCTGATAGACGCCAGCGACCTGCAACGATTGAAGATCGCCATTTCGGCGCTACGCACAATGAATGACGAACAGCTGGGCGACTGGTTTGGCGGGTTCATGTCGCGCTATCGCAATGCGCAAACGCCAGCGCCCGCGGCGCGGCGCCTGACCGAATCCGGCCTTGAGCAGCAACTGAAGCGAAACGCGTATCTGACCCGTCATCCGTTCTCGCGAATGGCGGCTTCCAGATGTGGGCAGACTTACCGCGTGTTCTTCGCTGGCGACCGCTTCGCGGTCTCCGCTCGCCTGTACCATCTGCTGGGCCAGCCTGAGCAATTGGATACCAAGGCATGGGCGCGGCTGGCGGCAACAGACCGCGGCGTGTTGCTGCAGATCATCAACGCGGGTCATTTCGGAGTCAGGCGATGAGCATTGACGCGATGAAGACTTACACTCTGCGCGAAGCAAGCTATCCGGCCGACTTTGAGTTGCTGCGCGCGGTACGCGAACCGGTATTTGTCGCGGAGCAGCAATGCCCGCTGGACGAGGAATGGGATGAGTTCGACCCGGTGTCGCGCCACGTGCTCGCGCTGGACGAGCAAGGGCAGCCTATTGGTACCGGGCGACTGACGCCGGACCGCAAGATTGGCCGAATGGCAGTGCTCAACCGAGCGCGTGGCACTGGCGTCGGCGCCGCCATCATGGATCGGCTGATCAGCATGGCACGCGAGCTTGGCTACGATTCGATCAGCATGCACGCCCAAACGCACGCCATCCCATTTTATGCGCGCTTCGGATTTCAGTCCGAGGGACCCGAGTTCGACGAGGCAGGTATTGCACACCGGTTGATGCGTGCTCGGCTCGATGGCAGCTCGTCGCCTCAGCACCTCGTCATCCTTGAGCGCGCCAGCGATGCGCAGCGTTTGGCGGTTGATCTGGCCAACGGCGCGCGCCATCGACTGTGGATCGCAAGCGCCGACCTTGAAAGCGCGGTCTATGACAATGAAGAATTCGTCGACGCAGTCAAACGCGTCGCACTTTCTGGCCGCGCTGCCAGCGTGGAAATTCTGGTTCATGACATCAGCATGGCGATGCAAAGCGGTCACCGCTTGATCGCGCTCGCGCAACGTATCTCCAGCCTCATCCAAATTCGCCGCGCCCGCGAACACGAATCCGGAGAGTTCCCCGGTTCGATGCTGATCAATGACAGCGGCGGCTGGATGCGCCGACCGGACCGCCTCAGCTACGACGGTGAAGGGCACATCAACGATCGCCCGCGCCAACGCGAGCTGCTGCACAGATTCGAACATGCCTGGGAGCGCGCCGAACCGGAAACCTCGGCGCGAATTCTCAAGGTTTAGCCAGACACGCAGCGGAGCCGACCGGCTGCACTCGCGCGATTTACATCAGTTCGCCACAAATCCGGGCAGCGAAGGCGCCAAGTTAGCGGTTATACTCGCGGACCGTGTTTGATGCCTTCTCCGGGGGGTTCCAACCCTCTGTTCCACCTCGATTTTTCGGCTGCCTTGTGGCGAAGTGAGTTGATGTGAGCCTGATTGATGCTTTTCGTGCCTCGTCCCAGCTTGGCGGCGGCAATGCAGCCTATGTTGAGGGGCTTTACGAGTCCTGGTTACTCGACTCGATCAGCGTCGCGCCTGAGTGGCAGAACTATTTCGCCGAGATGAGGGGGCGCGAGGCCGGCGACCAACCGCATAGCCCAGTCATTGCTGCGTTCGAAGCACTGGCCAGAAATCCAGTACGTGTCGTAGTACAGCCGGTGGCCGACGATCAGTCAGAAAAACAGGCGGCGGTATTCAAGCTGGTTCACGCCCACCGCGCACGCGGACACTTGGGTGCAAACATCGACCCGTTGGGCATGATGGTGTTTCCGCCCGCCCCCGATCTCGATCCGAGCGCGCATGGTCTGGGCGCTGCCGACATGGACAACGAGTTCAACAGCGGTTCAATTTCCGCCGCACCGCGCATGAAGCTGCGCGACATGATTGCCTGGCTGCGCGCCACGTATTGCGCCAGCATCGGTGCCGAGATCATGCACATCGACGACATCGACCAGCGGCGTTGGCTGCACGAGCGCCTCGAGCGCGCCGGCGGCAACTTTCACCTGAGTCTTGAAACACGCCGGCGGATCCTGGAGAAACTCACCGCAGCCGAGGGTCTGGAACGCTATCTGCACACGCGTTACGTCGGCCAGAAGCGATTCTCGCTGGAAGGCGGCGATTCGTTCATTCCCCTGATGGACGCCATCATCCAGCGTGCCGGCGCCAATGGCGTAAAAGAAACCGTGATCGCGATGGCGCATCGCGGTCGCCTCAATCTGCTGATCAATACCCTTGGCAAGGCACCGGGCAAACTTTTCGAAGAGTTTGAGGGCAAGCACGAGCACATCGATGATCCGGCGCACTCCGGCGACGTGAAGTACCACATGGGTTACTCGGCCGACGTACCGACGCCGGGTGGCCCCATGCATTTGGCGCTGGCGTTCAATCCGTCGCACCTGGAAATCGCCAATCCGGTGGTGGTCGGCTCGGTACGCGCGCGGCAGACGCGGCGTCGAGACCACAATCGTGATCAGGTGCTGCCCATCACCGTGCATGGTGATTCAGCATTTGCCGGTCAAGGCGTGGTGATGGAATTATTCACCATGTCACAGGCGCGTGGGTTTGCCGTCGGTGGCACGGTGCACGTAGTGATCAACAACCAGGTCGGATTCACCACCAGCCGCCAGGACGACACGCGCTCAACCTTCTATTGCACCGATGTTGCCAAAATGGTCAGCGCTCCGGTGTTTCACGTCAATGCGGACGATCCCGAAGCAGTGTTCTTTGTCGCCGAACTCGCCTTTGACTATCGCAAGGCCTTCAAGCGCGATGTCGTCATCGATTTGGTCTGCTATCGCCGTCATGGTCACAACGAAGCCGATGAACCAGCAGCGACGCAGCCGTTGATGTATCAGAACATCCGCGCCCGCAAGACTACGCGTGAGCTGTATGCCGAAAAACTGGCGGCAGACAACGTGCTCAGCGCAGAACAGAGCAAGGCGATGTCCGATGTCTATCGGCAAAAGCTCGACGCCGGCGAGAGCGTCGGTGAGTCGACCAAGCCCGACGACGGGCTGCCTCACATCGACTGGCACCACTTTCACGACAGTAAAGACGCTGAGGGCATCGTCACTGGCGTGCCGTTGCCGGAACTGGCTGCACTAGCCAGCCAGCTCAACACGCTCCCGTCAACCGCGAAACTACATTCGCGCGTGGCCAAGGTGTATGACGACCGTCTCAAGATGGGCGCTGGCGAACTGCGCATGGATTGGGGATTCGCCGAAACACTGGCCTATGCGAGCCTGATCCGCGACGGCTTCAAGCTGCGCGTCGTCGGCCAGGACTCAGGCCGTGGCACCTTCTTCCACCGGCACGCGCTGGTGCACGACCAAGTCACTGGCGAAGCGTTGTTTCCACTGCAGAACCTTGCCGCCGAGCCCAGCATGGTGTCGGTTGTCGACTCGCTGCTGTCAGAAGAAGCGGTAATGGGATTCGAATACGGTTACTCGACCGCCGATCCGCATACCCTGGTGATCTGGGAAGGCCAGTTCGGCGATTTCGCCAATGGTGCTCAAGTCGTGATCGATCAATTCATCTCTTCCGGCGAAGCCAAATGGGGCCGCCTCTGCGGCATGGTGTTGTTCCTGCCGCATGGTTATGAGGGCCAGGGGCCCGAGCATTCCTCCGCGCGACTCGAACGCTTCCTGCAATTGTGTGCCGTCAACAATATGCAGGTGTGCACGCCCACTACGCCGGCCCAGATGTTTCATATGCTGCGTCGACAGATGGTGCGCAATTCGCGCAAACCCTTGATCGTGATGACTCCCAAGTCGATGCTCCGCAACAAGTTGTCGACCTCGTCGATGGAAGATCTTGGCAAGGGTGGCTTCCAGAATCTGATTCCGGATTCGAAAACCAAGGGCGGCAAACCGGTTGCGCGAGTCGTCGTTTGCGGAGGCAAGGTCTACTACGATCTCGTTGAAGACGCAGAAAAACGCGGCGTCGACAATGTCGCAATTGTGCGCATCGAACAGCTCTATCCGTTCCCGCGCCAGGATCTGATCGCCGAACTGCTGCGTTTCCCAGCTGCGTCCGATGTGGTCTGGTGCCAGGAAGAACCGATGAATCAGGGCGCCTGGTATCAAATCGCGCATCACCTGCGCGCCTGCCTTGGTGCAAAGCAAACGCTTCACTACGCTGGCCGACCACGCTCGCCTGCCCCGGCCTGCGGCCACATGAGCACGCATGTGGCCGAACAAGGCGCCTTGGTGGAGCAGGCGTTGGTCGCCAAACTCAACGGTGAACAGGTGCATGAGTAATCCCGCTTCGACCGCTTGCCGCCGAACCGTCTGTTGGTAATTTATGCTTAGCGCCGGTCCTGATATCACCCATTAACCTGAGGACGCGATCCATGTCCATTGAAGTCAAAGTTCCGGTCCTGCCCGAATCTGTTTCGGATGCGATCATCGCCACCTGGCACAAGAAGCCAGGCGACACAGTCAGGCGCGACGAAAACCTGGTCGATCTCGAAACTGACAAGGTGGTGCTCGAAGTACCTGCACCTGCTGATGGCGTGCTCAAGGCAATCATCAAAAATACCGGCGACACCGTCGGTAGCCAGGAAGTGATCGCCATCGTCGAAGCGGGCGCGGTGGCAGCAGCCCCCGCGGCCGTTGCTGAATCTGCCAAGCAGGTTGCAGCAACCCCCGCACCAGTGAAGGCTGCAGCCGATACCTCAGATCTTTCGCCCGCAGGTCGTCGTGTCGCCGAAGAAAACAAAATTGATCCGGCCAATGTCGCCGGTAGCGGTCGCGCCGGTCAGGTAACCAAAGAAGATCTGGTCAACTTCATGCGAACGGGTGCAGCGCCGACTCCGGTGAGTGCTGCAACGGTGTCGCCGACCGCCTCCACTCCCGCACCCGCCGGCCCACGCTCGGAACAACGCGTAGCGATGACGCGCATGCGCAACCGTATTGCCGAGCGTCTGATGCTGTCGAAAAACTCCATTGCGATGCTGACCTCGTTCAACGAGATCAATCTGCGCGCGGTCAGCGAGATGCGCAAGACCCACGGCGAAGCGTTTGAAAAGTCCAATGGCATCAAGCTCGGCTTCATGAGCTTTTTCGTCAAGGCCGCGGCCGAGGCGCTCAAGCGTCACGCCATTGTCAATGCGTCAGTCGATGGAAACGATGTCATCTATCACGGCTACAGTGACATTTCGATCGCGGTCTCCACCGACAAAGGACTGGTCACTCCGGTGTTGCGCAACGCGGAAACCCTGGGCTTCGCCGAAATCGAAAAAGCCATTGGCAACTACGCCAAGAAAGCGCGCGAGGGTGGCTTGTCGCTGGACGATTTGCAGGGCGGCACCTTCACAATCACCAATGGTGGCACCTTTGGTTCACTGTTCTCGACGCCGATTGTCAATCCGCCGCAGAGTGCCATTCTCGGCATGCATGCGATCAAGGACCGCGCCATCGTCGAGAACGGCGCGGTCATCGTCGCGCCGATGATGTACGTCGCGTTGAGTTACGACCACCGCATTATCGACGGCAAGGACGCAGTGCTGTTCCTGGTCGACATCAAGAATCAGCTTGAAAATCCGAACCGGATGCTACTCGGACTGTAAAGCCCGGTGAGTACCCATTCCACCCAGTCAGAAATCGCTGCTCCGAAACCCATTCCTTTCGGAAGCATCGGATTGTGTTTCGGCGTTGCGGCACTCGTCCTGGCGCTCGTTGCCACTGCGTTGGCGGCGGTGCTTGAATCCGAAGATTGGTTGTCTTACGCAACTTCGCTTTGGGATCAGGAGATTTCCGAAACACGTTCGTATCTTTGGCTGCGCCTGGTTTATGGCGCACTCGGCGTTGTTGCGATCAGTTGTGCATTGGTGGAAGCACATCTGCGGCGAATGAACTGGACCGCGAGGTTTGGTTTAATTCTCGGCGTAATCGCCTTAGCTTGGAAATGGGTGCTCTGGGGCATTGTCATTGCCGTGGCTGTCGCCATCTTGTTGAACGTGAGTTAGTACCGCGCTCCAAATTTAATGAGAGTTGAAAGCGCGACTTCGCCCCGATTGCGTCATTGCAAACCTTGCCAAGGTCGGCAGCCTGGACTTCGGTCAGCGCCTGGCCAGAAAAAATGAGTCCACTGCTTTCACTTGCTTTGATGTCTCTGGGTTGCAGCACTTATCCGGAGCAACACTCGACCGTATTCCTGAGGAAGGTCTGAATAAGTCACTCCTTAGTCTTCGCCACACTGCTTGTTGCTTGCCAAACCCCGAAACCTGCGGTTTTTCGCCCCCTGACTCAGGGGCTATCGCGGCTCCGGACTTGTTCAGAGGTTCCCTAAGTGAGGAAAAACATGAGCGAACAATATGACGTCATCGTGATTGGCGGCGGGCCTGCAGGCTACGTCGGCGCAATCCGTGCCGCGCAGCTGGGCTTGAAAACTGTCTGTGTCGACGCGTTCCTCGGCAAGGACGGCAAACCTGCACTGGGCGGTACCTGCCTCAACATCGGCTGCATACCCTCTAAAGCAATGCTCGACTCCAGCAAGCAGTTTCACAATCTCATGCACGGGTTCAAAGATCACGGCATCAGTGCGGACAATGCGAAGATGGACGTGAGCGTGATGGTCGGGCGCAAGGACAAGATCGTCAAACAGTTCAGCGGCGGCATCAATGCGCTGTTCAAAGCGAACAAGGTCTCTTACCTCGCCGGCTTCGGCAAATTGCTTCCCAACCGCCAGGTGGAAGTCACGGCACATGACGGCAGCAAGCAGACCATTGCGGCAACCAATGTGATTCTGGCCGCGGGTTCGGTGCCGATCGAGTTGCCATTTGCAAAATTCGACAACCGGTTCATCGTCGATAATGCTGGCGCACTGGATTTCGCCAGCGTGCCCAAGCGGCTGGGCGTCATCGGCGCCGGCGTCGTCGGGCTCGAATTGGGCTCCGTTTGGCGTCGGCTCGGCGCCGAGGTCACCGTGGTTGAAGCCCTGCCAGAGTTCCTTGCGACGGTCGACACCGACGTTGCGCGCGTTGCCAAGCGTGAGTTCGAAAAACAGGGCATCAAGATATTGCTGGGGGCAACCTGCTCGAACGCCGCGATCAAGGGCGAGGAAGTACACCTGAGGTTTGCCGACAAAGACGGTGAGAAAACGCTGGTCGTCGACAAGCTATTGGTCGCCGTTGGGCGCCGCGCCAACAGCAGCGGGCTGTTGGCCGACGGCACTGGCGTCAAGCTCGATGAGCGCGGGCGCATCCAGGTCGATGCGCATTGCTGGACGGGTGTCGAAGGGGTTTGGGCCGTCGGCGACTGCGTGCGCGGGCCAATGCTGGCGCACAAAGGTTCCGAGGAAGGCATTGCCGTCGCTGAGATCATCGCCGGCAAGCCTGGTCACGTGAATCTGGATACGATTCCCTGGGTGATCTACACCGAACCGGAAGTGGCCTGGGTCGGCAAGACCGAAGCGCAACTCAAGGCCGAAGGCATTCCGTATAAAACGGGCAGTTTTCCGTTCGCTGCTATCGGACGTGCGGTGGCAATGAATGAAACCGCCGGTATGGTCAAAGTCATCGCCCACGCCGACACTGACCGCCTGCTTGGCGTGCATATGGTCGGTGCCTGCGTGTCCGAACTCGTGCATGAAGCGGTGGTTGCGATGGAGTTCCACGGCTCGGCCGAGGACCTGGCACGCATCTGTCATGCCCATCCCACTCTGTCCGAAGCAGTGCACGAAGCAGCGTTGGCTGTGGACAAGAGAGCAATTCATAAAGTCAACTGAGTAACTGCCATGTTTTTTCGACTGCCTTTGCCGCGGCTTCTCTTTGCCCTTCTCGCGCTTGCTGCTGTGCCTTCGGTTGGGGCCGAATGTCCAATGCAAAAGACGCTGGTCAGCGGGCGCGTGCATTCCGACAATCAACCGGTTGCGGGCGCTCTGGTGAAGGTCATCTGGGACGAACAACGCATACGCAATTTATCCGCTGAAACCCGTTCAGGCGCCGATGGCGGCTTTGAACTGACGCTGAGCTTCAGTTCGTTCGACGGACGTACCCTGCTCGCCAAGGAGAAATGCGGGTATCAGCCCAAGGAATTCGAAGTTGAAGTACGTCACGACAATTTCCGCAACTTCCGCAAGATCTACAACCTGGCCAAACTCGAAAAGCCGCTGTCGATCAAACTGCGACCGCGCTGAGATATCAGGAAGATGAGCTCGCCCCTCAACCCATTTCGCGCGTTTCGCATTCACGCCGAAGCAAAGCCGTTCCGGGCAGGCATCGAATCGATGCTGGTTGACCAGCTCAGCCCCGGCGAGTTGGTCATCAAGACCGCGTACAGCAGCGTCAACTACAAGGACGCCCTGGCCGGAACCGGCCGCGGCAAGATCCTTCGCGAGCCCGTTTTGAATGGCGGCATCGATGTTGCGGGGCATGTGATCGCCACTGCCGATCCAGGGTTCCGTGAGGGCGATTCGGTGTTGGTCACCGGCTCAGGCTTGTCGGAAACGCGAGATGGCGGCTACAGCGAATACGCGCGCATTGCATCACGTTCCGCCCTACCCCTTCCCGCAGGCCTTGATCTGCGCGAAGCAATGATCCTGGGAACGGCTGGCTTTACCGCAGCGCTCGCCCTGCTACGTATGGAGGCCAACGGTCAAACACCCGATATGGGGCCGATCGTGGTCACTGGCGCCACCGGTGGCG
>JAWXCG010000118.1:0-8105 GCA_034440555.1 Pseudomonadota bacterium | reverse complement strand
CGACGACGGCTGCATCAAGCGCTCGGCTATCAAACGCCCTGCGAGTTTGAGGCGGTTTGACTCTCCTAGCCGAGTGTCCGAATTATTGGGGCAACATCAGCATGTGTTTGTCGCGCCAGCCAGCGCACCTGCCTCCTTAACGCAGTGCGGTTGGGGATCAAAGACCGATCGCTGCAAGCATTTGCGCGCGCGTGAATACGTCGACGTTCGGTTTAACCAGCGCGAAGTTAGCCTCTTGTACGGATGCTTCGACCGGCGCGATGACCAGTGGTGCAGACTCTGCGCCGCTTTCGGGTGGTGATGCAACGGGCGCAGGTACGCTCCGAGGTGCGACGTGTCGCTCACCACGCAGTGCTGCGCTGGCCGCAGCCGCAGCCTGTCGCGCCCGTTCGATACCTTCGCCCACCGAGGAAGTCGCCGCGATGGCATCTTGCGCTGCACGTCGCGCTGTTTCGGCAACGCCTGCGCTGGCACCAGTGGCTCCTTCGAGCAAAGCCACGGTAACTCCGCCTTTGACCAGTGCTGCAATACCTGCACTGCGAATCCAACGGTATTCGCTGAGCGACATATTCTGCGCATTCAATGCATCAACCTGCGCGGTCTTGGCGGTTATTCCCAATGTTGGTAGTCGCGCCAGCGCCGCAAGGCGATCGGAAATCTGCATTGCCCCGCTTGGGCGATCGCTGGATGCTTCTACATCGGTAAATCCCGGTCCGAGTGTAGCAATCACTGCAGACTGAACCGCAACAAATCGCGCTGCTTGACTTGCATCGATACGCCCATCGAGCGGAGCTGCAAACGCAGCCTTGTTGTCGATGCGCGCGTCCATCTGGCGCATCGTTTCCGTCGTCTGAGCCACCGCAGCGACCTGTCCCAGCCCCTGGCGCGCAGCATCTACCGCACTGCCTGCCATCTGTGCAGCAGGCTTGATCAGGAAAAACCAAACGGCAACGCCGCTTATCAGCAACAGCATGGTCGCGATGACGAGGAATCCAAACAGATATTTCTTCATTTGCTCGATCTCCATAAGTTTAAAGTTGCACAACTATTTTCAGCGGAAGTGGGGCGAAGGAAAACCGAACTTGTTCCCGACCCGCTGGCGCATACCGCTGGCGAAGCGTTTTGTGCACACCAGCGGCAGCGCGGCCGGCGCGCCAACACCATCTACTGCATTCGATGGCTTGATTCATATCACTGCAGGTTGCGCAGCTTGCGCTGCGCAATGTAGGGGTCGAGACGCGATAACACGAGGTAGGCGAGCCGATCTCGCCAGCGCGTTGCCAACGAGTCAGTTGTCAACGCCGGCTTCGCTGCGACGCTATCGGCCAGTACCGACTCAAAAGTGGCGCGTGCGTGGTCAGCTAAGTCGCTATTGCGGATGCGCAGCAACAGTTCGTAATTGATGCGGTGGCTACGCACATCAAGGTTTGCCGACCCGACATAAACGATATCGTCAACCACCACCAGCTTGGCGTGCAACATTGCCGGCTGATACGTGTAAAAGCGAACCCCACTTTGCTGCATTTTGCCGATGATGTATTGATTCGCCCATTGCGCCAACGCGACATCTGCAATCGCCGGAACGACCACCGTCACTGACGCCGTTGCTGCTCGCTGCGAAAGTAAGGCGCGCAGACGCCGAGACGGCAAAAAGTAGGCCGCGAGGATTTGAATATCACTTCCCCTGGCGATATCGTTATAGAGGCGCGCGCGTAGACGCGGCGTATTCATGCCCGCCCCAGCAAGCAGCAACTCGCAATCCTGGTTGACGATCGGCAGTTGCTGGCGCCATTGGCGGAAGTGCGTGATCGCTGCAATGCCGAAAGCCGCGTGTTTCCACATCAACATAAATGACCGCTGCAGGGCATGCACGATGTCGCCACCACTGACTGAGACGCCCATATCGCGCCAGCCGACCCTGACCCCATCGCCCGCATACTCGTCGCTGACATTGCAGCCACCTACTATCGCGTGCGAAGCGTCAACGACGACCAGTTTGCGATGGTCGCGAAAGCTTAATCGCAGCAGTCGCTTGGGATTGAACCAGCGCACCTCAGCGCCTGCGTTGCTGAGGGCGCGCCAATAGTGCGCCGGTAACTCATCGGAGCCATAGGCGTCGATAAGGACGCGCACCCGGCAGCCGCGCTCAGCAGCGGCGATCAACAAGTCGCGCAAGGCATCACCCAGGGCGCCGGATTTATACATGTAGAACTCCACATCGATCGAGCGATCAGCGAGCGCGATGGCGTCCTGGACGCAGCGGAACAACGCCCTGCCGTTCGCCAGCCAGGTGAACAACGTCTGCCCTGTCGCACGCGCAACCAAGTCCTGCCGAACGTCGTCAACCGCCGGCGAGATAGTCATGTCCTGCTCTTGCCGGGTTCGATGGCGGCAGCAAGCGACGTGCGCGTTTTGTAAAGCGAGAAGATCACGCCACCGGCGATCAGGCCGATGGTGACGCTTAGCGAAATCCATGCTGGCGTCTTGCCAATGATATTGACCAGGAAGATCTTGCCGCCGATAAACACCAGCACCAGCGCCAGCGCATATTTCAGATAGTGGAAACGATGGATCATCGCGGCCAGTGCGAAGTAAAGCGCGCGTAGCCCGAGGATGGCAAAAATGTTCGAGGTGTAGACAATAAACGGGTCTTGGGTAATGGCGAAGATCGCCGGAACAGAGTCGATGGCAAACACCAGATCGACGAACTCAATGAGCAGCAGAGACAACATCAGCGGCGTCGCCCACCAGACCATCCGCCCTGTCTCCGGATGCGGCTGCTTGACGAGAAAGTCCTGGCCATGCAGCTCGTGGGTGATGCGCATGCGCTTGCGCATGAAGCGTAGTACGGGATTGTTGCCGATGTCCGGCATGTTGTTGGCGAGCAAGATCATCTTTACGCCGGTAAAGAGCAGGAACGCACCAAAGATGTACAGAATCCAATCGAACTGGGTAACCAGCGCCGCACCCAGGCCGATCATGATGGCGCGCATCACGATGACGCCGAGAATGCCCCAGAACAGGACGCGGTGCTGGTACTTCCGCGGAATCGAAAAATAGGAAAAGATCAGTGCAATGACGAAGACGTTATCCATCGACAACGACTTCTCGATCAGAAAACCAGTGAAATAGTCGATGCCGGATTTAGCGCCCATGTACCACCACAGCCAGGCGCCGAAGCCCAGCCCCATGCTGAGATACCCAGCCGAAAGCAGCAAACTTTCAGAAACCGGGATTTCGCGCTGCTTGCGATGCAGCACGCCCAGATCGAGTGCGAGCAGCGTCACTACAATCAACACGAAACTCAGCCACAGCCAGACATCCTTACCAAGGAAATCGCTGGTCAACATCTGCGTCACACTGTCCATACGCTCTCCGAAACGTCAGGCGGAACGGCATCTCGGAAAGTTTCCGCCAAACGGATCCGTTCCATTACGTGTCTGCTGATTTATCCTGCAATCTCAGGCAGCTCTCGCCTGAACGGCGGGCGCCGCCGCCTTATCAGCCTTGCCACCGCACGATCGACGCGGTCCGCAGCACGGTCGACAACAACGTAGGCGTCGGCATCGCGTTCGCGAATCACTACTGAAGGGGCGCCAACCACGTCGACCACAAAGACGCATTGCTTGTCTTCGCCGCCGCGCGGACCATTGATGTCCAACAACCGGACCTGGACCTGCTTGATGGTGTGCGCATAACGCGACAACGCAAACCCCACGCGCCGGGAAACGTAGTCATGCAAGGCGCCGGTGAGCACGAAGCCTCGCGCGAGAATAGAGAGACGCATGATGAACCTCCTACTGTTGGTGTGGATGGGAACAGTCTAGACTTCAGCGTGAAAATGAAAAGTCGAATGTTTGTTACTCAATCATCGAAAAATACGAACGAATCATGAACCTCAAGCATCTACGATATTTTTGGGCGGTGGCGCGCTGGGGCGGTGTTCAGAAGGCCTCTCGGCAACTGCACCTGACACCACAGACTCTGAGCGGTCAGATCAAAGCTCTCGAACGCCAGCTTGGCGTCGAACTGTTTTCTACGGTTGGCAGGCGCTTGGAGCTGACCGAATCCGGTCGCGTCGCTTACTCGTATGCCGATGAGATTTTTTCCGTGGCCGACGAACTTGCGGTGGCCGTACGCACTTTGCCGCGTGGCCGCTCGATACGATTTCGTGTCGGTATCAGCGATGGCGTACCGCGCTCGCTCGCGCATCAGCTGTTGGTGCCTGCATTTGAGGCCGATGCGCGTATCTGCCTAGCGTGCAGTCACGAAAGAATGGATACCTTGCTTTCAGAACTTGCATTGCAAAAACTTGATTTGGTCATCGCCGACTGTCCGGTGCCCGCAGGATCCAGGCTACGTGTCTTCAATCATCCGCTGGGAAGCAGTGAGGTGGGGTTTTTTGCGCGTAAAGACCTGGCGCTCAAACTGAGGCGCAGATTTCCGCAATCCCTGCACGAACAACCAATGCTGCTGCCGGGCCAGGACAATGCCGTGCACCGCTCTGTGCGCCAGTGGCTCTATGACCGGCGCGTGGCCCCGATTATTGTCGGTGAATTCGACGACAGCGCGTTGATGAAAGCATTCGGCGCCGCCGGCATGGGCACGTTTCCGGCGCCCATAGCAGTGCGCAACGAGATTGAACGCAACTACGGGCTCGGCCTGGTGGCGGTTGTTGATGGCATAAGCGAACATTACTACGCCATCTCCACAGAGCGTCGCACTGCTAACCCTGCCACACGCAGTGTGCTCGCCAAGGCTAGTTCGGTACTGCATTCACCCAGCCGCTAGCGCGCGCTTTTATTTTCGGAATGGGGTGTCTGAGCCGGGCCCATAGAAGTTCAGGCGACAACTAGTCTGACGTAGGGGGATAACTTCGAATGACCACTGCGCTGAAAATCAATTCAAATTCTGCTCCAAAGACTCGCCATGGCGGCTTCCTTGGCCTGTGCGCGCAAGCCTTGTTGGCCTGCGCTGTCGCCAGTAACAGCCGCAGCAATTGAGACTATCGGTATTGTCGTCGATCCGGTGCGTGGCCTCGGGTCGCTTGAGTACCACCGTATTTATTTTAAGGTACCAGCGGAATTCATGGGCGGCGCCAGCCAGAACGAGATTCGCGCGCTTGGTGAAAATGGTCGATGACTTGAACGTGCTGTTTGCGCATCAGACGATCCATCGCTTCAACTTCAATCCGAGCCTGTTTGTGTCTTTCACCAGTTACGACGGTCCACCAGAAGGCTATCCCAATGAGCTCGCGATGCTGAATCGCGGCTACGACATTGAGGTGAAATACAATCCGACGCCGGGCCACCCGTCGATGAGTTTCAGGCCTGATGGTGCGACCTACGTCGACTCGACCTATGGCCCTACGATTCTTGATCGCGACGTGCCGATGCCCACAGCCAACGATGCGGATGGCTGGAACGCCTATTGGCTGAGCCTGGGCACCCTCGCGCATGAGATCCTGCATGGCGTTGGCGGCGGCGCCCCCGAGTACTACAAGGCGTTTGCTTTTGACAACGAGAGCACCGGCGTCGCACCCAACCTGGCGCGGGGCACTGTGCTCGGCGATGCCTGGGAACTTGAACGCGAAGACTATGCGACCGATCCCTTGGGCAAGACCGAGCGCAGTGCGGCGACGATCGCTGATCGGTTGCTGCGAACGCGGTTTTCCCAACTGACCGTGGCGCACGCGAATGGTCGCCTACGTGCCAATATTGGCGCCGATCCGCGCTTTCAACCGGATCTTGCGCAGACGCGAGTCCACGTCACCGGGCCCGATGGCGAGACGCCCGCGGTCGGCGCGATGGTGTACGTCGGGCAACCGTACCTGCAGTCGTATCAGAGTCTGTACCCCTTGGTCTTCTCGGGTGTGACTGCAGCCGACGGCAGCGTCAGCTTCAACTGGACGCCGACTTGGCCAATGCTGCTGGTCAAGGTGTAACCTGCCAGTGGCACGATGTTGCCGAGCGGACGCTGGTTCAGTTGGCAAGAGGCCCAGGAAGAATTCATTCTGCGCGGTGAGACTCAGATGCAGATCGATTTGTCGCTGGAAACCGGCGTGCCCAAACCCACCTTGACCCAGGTCGCGCCGTTCCAGACTCAGGAAGACACGCCGCTGCTGATCTCGCATGCCGCTCTGCTTGCGGCATCGGATGCGGCCGATCCACAGGGTTTGGCGATTCGTTTTCGCATCGAGCGTTTCGCATCCGGGCGCCTGAGCAAGAATGGTGTTCCGGTCGCGGCCCTTTCCACCCTGCTCGGTCCGGGCGAGTCGCTGCTGTGGACGCCGCCGCTCAACCAGAATGATGCCAATTTTCCCGCCCTGGTCGTGCGCGCGCACACTGGTCAAAGCAGTTCGGTCAATGCCGTGACCGTACGCGTGAATCTGGCCGCCGCGCCCGATGCACCGCGCGCCGACAATCACGCTTACACGCTTTCCGAAGATGGACAGATCAGTTTCGAACTGGTTGTCGATGCGCCCGATGGCGGGGCGGTACCGAGCGTGGTGATCACGGTTCCGCCCCCCATGGCACGCTGACGCCGCGCGCATCCCAGTCGCCCGGTGACTTTCGCATTTATACCTACCGGCCCAACCCGAACTTCGCCGGTATCAACAGTTTCAGCTACGTTGCGCAGGGTGCAACGGCAACACCTGCACCGGCTACCGTGCAATTCACCATGAACCCGAATATCGACGCTCCCTACCAATTCCAAACTGCGGCGCTGTCCGCGCTGACCGGCTTCGAAGACACGCCGCAAGACATCAGCGTGGTCAGGTTACTGGCCGCAAGCCAGGCCGGAAGCTTCGATGGACGTCCACTGTCGGTGAGCATTTCAAGCCTGGGCACCGGCATTTTGACCAAGGGGCGCAGCGGTGGCCGCGAACACCTTGCTAGCAGCGACCGATGTGCTGCGCTGGCAGCCTGCGGCCGATTCCAATGGTCTGCAAACCGCGTTCTCGTTCGCCGCCGACGATGGCGTAACCAACACTAACCCGGCCACTGTGCAAGTGAATCTGACGCCGGTGAACGATCCTCCGACCTTCAACATGGCGGGCACGGCCAGCTTCAATGAAGACACCGGCACCTGCATTACGTTGACCGGCATCGGCGCTGGCGGCGGCAGCGACGAGTTGGCACAGACGCTGACCTTCTCGACCCAATCGGCGAATTTCCAGGTACTGCCCTATGGCGCGCCATTCATGACAGTGACTGGCACCGGCAGCACGCGTTGCCTGAACGTATCTCCGGCCGCGAACGCCCATGGCAGCAGCGTCGTCACCGTAACGCTCGCCGACAACGGCGGTGGCATCGGGCATCTGCTCAGTCGCAGCATCACGATCACCGTCAATCCGGTCAACGATGCGCCGACCTATATCAGTGGCTCAGGCACCTTCACCAGCAATGGCATCTGGACCTGGGCGCGGCTGTTTCCCAACCCTTTGGTCACCGATGTTGACGCTGGCGACACCATCAGTTGCCGCTTCACGGGTTCGCTGCCAAGCAACGTCTAAATCACCACCGCGTCCGGCAACCACACCTTAGTTTCCGGCACGGCTTGGTACCCGCTCGCGACCTTCAAGACGTTCTGGATCGTCAAGCGCAGCGTGACGCCCGGCGGCAGCCAGACGCAAAGCTACCGCTGCCGCGACGCCGCTGGCGTGCTGACACCCGAGATTAGCTACACGGTGACCGCCAGTTGAGGACGCGTTGCGGTATTTGACTGGCTGCGCGGAACGGGCTCAACGCGCACCCCCCATCGACCTTGCACCAGGTGATTCCGCGGTGCGGTGCGCTGCGCTTGCCGACGCCCCACGCCACAGCGCACAACGCGCTGCACACTGACCCCGAACGTACTAGACCCCGAACGTACTAGCATGGCGCGGCGGAAACTGACCCGATGTAGGAAAACGGCGCGAGCCGATGTCAGCGATCGGATGAATTGTGCATGTCCGCGTTTTCGTTCATCATCGCGTTTCAGGACATTTTCCCTCCGCGCAACTAAAGGAAGGTCTGAATAAGTCACCACTTTGTCTTCGCCACACGGCTTATCGCTTGCCAAACCCCCGCTCTCAACAGCGGAGCTGGTCAAAACCTGCGGTT
>JAWXCG010000117.1:0-12542 GCA_034440555.1 Pseudomonadota bacterium | reverse complement strand
GTCCGGAGCCGCGATAGCCCCCTGAGTCAGGGGGCGAAAAACCGCAGGTTTTTGGGGGTTTGGCAAGCAATAAGCAGTGTGGCGAAGACGAAGTGGTGACTTATTCAGACCTTCCCTAAGACTTGGCGGCGCCAGCAAGCCTTGCCGCGTGCGAAAGCACGCTCGCGTTGAGGCAGAGTGCACGTCGACATCTTGCGGTTGCTGGCTGGGCGCGAGATTGCCGGTCCCGATGCACCCGGAAAAACCAACTTTCCACAGTAGGATAGGATAGCGGCTGTTTGGAACAACTCAGCGCTGCCGATGACCGGATTTTTCCGCAGGAAGCCGATGGCTTGGATCGTCGTCACCACAATCGTGCTGACCTTGCTGGCAGCGGCGCTAGCGATGAATTTTGTTACGTCGGAGAAGCAGCTCAAGCGCAGGGCGACGCACAAGCATGCCATTTCCGACCCGCAATTCCTGCGCGAAGCGTCGGTGTTGCTCGGGCCTTCGGTGCTACCGGGAAACGACGTCGTCGACTTCCAGAATGGTGACGAGATTTTCCCGGCGATGCTCGCGGCCATCAAAGGCGCCGAGAAGACGATTACCTTTGAGACCTATATCTACTGGTCGGGTGAAATCGGCAAAGCTTTTTCGGATGCGCTCTGCGAACGCGCCAGCGCCGGGGTCAAGGTGCACATGGTCATCGACTGGGCCGGCAGCTTCAAGATGGATCTGGCCATGCTCGAGGAAATGAAAGGCGCCGGCGTCCACATCGAGCAATACCGTCCGCTGCGCTGGTACAACCTATCGCGCATGAACAACCGCACCCATCGCAAGCTGTTGGTGGTCGATGGAAAGGTAGGCTTCACCGGCGGCGTCGGCATTGCCGACCAGTGGACCGGCAACGCGCAGGACCCTGACCACTGGCGCGAAGCACATTTCCGCGTGGCGGGCCCCGTAGTCGCGCAGATGCAGGCGGCATTCAACGATAACTGGATCAAGACAACCGGCGAAGTGCTCAACGGGCCGGACTATTTTCCGCCGCTGACCTCCTTGGGCGACATGGACGCGCACCTGTTCATCGCCTCGCCGCTCGGCGGCAGCGAGAGCATGCATCTGATGTACCTGATGGCGATCGCCGCAGCACAAAACAGCATCGACTTGACGGCGTCATATTTCGTTCCCGACGAGCTGATCATTCAGGCCCTGGTAGAGGCACGGCAGCGCGGCGTGCGCATTCGCGTGCTGGTGCCGGGCGAGCACATCGATTCGCAGACCGTCCGCCTCGCCTCCAAGGCTTCGTGGGGCGATCTGCTGCAGAGCGAGGTGGAAATCTACGAATACCAGCCGACCATGCTGCACGTGAAATCGCTGGTGGTGGACCGCGAACTGGTGTCAGTGGGCTCGACCAACTTCGATATCCGTTCATTCAAACTCAACGACGAGGCCAGCTTGAATGTTTACAACCGCGCTTTCGCCCGGCGCATGGAGAAGTTGTTCGAAACCGATCTGTTGAAAGCGAAGCGATACACCTACGAAATGTGGAAGCAACGCCCGCTGCGCGAGAAATTCGCCGAGAAAGTGGTTTATCCAATTCGTTCGCAGCTCTGAGACACAGTGCACCCTGAAGACCTGCGCAGCGGTCGACTGCAGCGCTGTGAGGCATAGTCGGGGCGCATGCCGAACTACAATTGACCAATTGACTCCAGCGATGCGATGCGGTGCGCTTCATTGACGTCGAAGCTGCGCGCACGTAGCTCGCGGATCAACCGCTCTCGTTGTGCTGCGGTGTGCGCAGCATGCGCTCGAATTGCGTTGCGCGCTTGCAGGTAAAGCGCAATGCGTTGATCCCATGCGGCGCGCGCGCGATCAAGATCGGCCAGTCGGGTCGCCGCCGCCTCGCCGAATACCGCGCCGCGTTCGGCATGCCGATTCGAGGGATCCAGGTTCATCGCGTCAAACTGGCGCGATTGCTCCTCGGCAAGCACGGCGCTGTTGGCTTCGTACACACTGGCGCGCTGCTCTGGCGTCAGCGTATTTTCGAGTGCGCGCAGTTGCTCGGTGCGAGCCAGTTGATCGATACCAGGATCGCGGCCAATGCGCATGCGCGCCAACGTGTACTCGGCGTACGCTTCTTCTTCGCCGAAGAACGCTGTCGCGGCAGCGGCATCGAAGAACGAACGGCGCAATTGCTTGGCGAACGCGAGTCGCTGGTTCATGGCCCTTGGCAATCCGGATTCTGCCGCGCTCAATGCGCGCTGATAGTCGACGTAGCGATCGAAGATCGCAGCGACCTCAGCGGCCGCCGCGCTGCCATGCAGTTCGCGAACGTGCGTCAGCAACAGAGCGCGGATCGCCGGCACATCGAGTTCGCCGATGGCGCTGAGAAAATAGTCGAACAGTCGACGCAGGCCGAGCGTGATCAATACGCGGCCACTGGCATCCAGTGTGATTTCACCATCGGGCTCTGAACCCTGCAGCGACGCGGGCAAACCGGAAGTGCGTCGTGAGTCCGCATCGCTGCTTGGCGATGCGGTTGCCAAGTACCCTGCCGCGATCGGCTGCGACGGATCTTGCTGTGCAGCTTGCGTCGATAAAGGTGCGGGCAACGGCGAGCTTGATGTCGCCTTCGACCCAATCGCAAAATAGCCGAATGATACGATCAGTACGGTCGCAGTGATTGCAGCAGAAACTATGAAAGCAGATCTGCGCGTCATCCGTTGCCCGCCAAGGTGTATGTGTGATGTCGCGTTGAACGCAGATCGCAGCGGCATGGCGGCGATCTGCGTTCAATCCCCGCAGCAGTGCTTACTCACAGTCCGGCAGTCTTCAGTCTGTTGGCATGGGTGCGGATCACCGAGGTTGGACTGGAACTGAACAGCCCGCGCAGTCCCAGAACCTGGTTGACCTCGTCCAGGTGGTTCCAACCGTAGTCGTCGCGCAACACGACGCCGAGATGCGAAGAGCATTTCCCAACCAAGCCATCGTTTTGTTCAAAGCCGAAAAACAGGCTGCTGGCACCGAGCATGCCATCGCTGGCATCAAAAATATTAGTCAACACCGACGTGCCACCCCAGCTGTAATAACGCACGCCGTTCACCACGCTGGCGCCGCTGCCGCAACTGGAATTTGGCAAGCCCTGCGGATGCTGCGCGTTGAACAGCGTCGATCCTGCAGTCGAGAGCGATGCCAGTGCACCGAGTGCATCCTGCGGATCGTCGTCGCCGGACAGCACTTCAATGAACACCGACAACGCTTCAACGAAGCCTACAACGAGCGGTCTCAATGGTGATCCCGGTGGTAACGCGGCATTTAAACCATCGGCAACCTTGCTGCCCCTATGCGGGCTGCCGACCGAAGTGATTGATGCGATCAAATCCGGGCGTACCGACGCAACATAGCGAATGGTCGGGCCGCCATGACTGTGGCCAATCAGGTTGAACTTGCTATGGCCATACACCGCTTGCAATGACTCAAGATCGCGAATCAGTTGTTCGCCGCGCACTTCTGAATAGTTGCTGGAAGAAACATTGGCGACGTAGACGCGGGCACCACCCGAGCGCAAATCCGAAGGCACCCCGTACCAGTAATCGTAAACGCCGAGTATCGAATCGAAGCCGAGCAGGCCGTGCACCAGTACCACCGGATACCGGGTCTTGGTGTAGGTGCTTTGCGCAAATGCCAGCGAACTGGCCAACAAGGTGATTGTGACTAGAGCCAAAACCCTCAGCAGCAGGCGTGCCGTCAGTGAACGATTCATCTCTTCCCTCCCCAGGTGAGCGATCTTTGCGTTGTGTTTGAGCGCGTGTGTGTCGCCGCGATCAATGAAACATCCCTGTGGCACGAATCCTCGCGTCTCTCGACGCTGCGACCCGGCAGATCGACACAGTTGCCGATGGCTGGAATCTAACTGGCTTTGCGCGAAGAATCAAACGTATGTTTCAAGCGGACGTTTTGCAGTGCAGCAATTGGCGCTGCGGAAAACGCTGAGCGCAGACTTCGCTAGCGGTGCGCTGCAATCACTGGGCGCCAATGTCGCGACCGACAGCAGTCGCTTTCTCAATAGCGTCTGCGCGCAACGCGGACCCACGGACTCACGTCGCGTCAAATGATGCCGCGATGAAAACGCAGCAAGCGACCTCGATAGGGTGGGCGCTCGTCGCTGGCGAAGGCCAATCTGTGCTCGTCACAGACAAAACCCTGATCGATGAGCAGGCGTCGCAGTGCGGGCGCATTGCCGCGTCCGGGGTCGCTGATCAACACTTCGGCTGACGCGGCCGCGTGGCGGGCGATGAAACCGGCGATGCCGACGGCGTGACCGCGCTCGTACAACACATCGCTGGCGACGATCACTTCGAAGCTGCCCAGGCTGACATCGGGGCGCTCCCAATGCGCGGTCACATAACGCAGAGAAGTCATGTCGTTGAGCGCACAATTATGTGCCAGAAATTCCGCGGCTAGTGGATGGTGGTCGCTGGCCGTGATGTCGGCGCCGCGACCGTGCAGAACCAGACTGGACAACGCCATGCCGCAACCTATTTCGAGTATGCGCTTGCCTTCGATCGGGAAACTGGCGAGGCGCTCCGCGAGAATACTGCCGGCAGGCCAAAGTTGCCCAAAGTGCGGCCAGGTCGCCGATGAAATGCCGGCGAGTTCAGCGGCACCTTGATCAGCGACGTATTGCTGATGGTCCGATAGTACGCGCAACTTGTAGCTGCGCCCACCGATCGTCACCGCAACCGTCTTCATCAAATAGCCGGGCATGCGCGGATCGAGGCGGACGAGGAAGATCAGCCTAACAGAGTGTGCGCCGCAAGCCCTGCAACTGCCAATGCAAGCGTGCTCAGCCGATTTCGAGCAAGAGCCAGGCGCGTGCTGCGGTCCAGGCACGATTGACCGTACGCGGCGATGACGCCAATGCCTCCGCAACTTCATCAACACTCAGGCCGGCGAAGTAACCGGCGCCAGTCACATATGCGTCGGTTTTACGCTGACCAATCTGGGCCGGCTGGCCCTGTGGTTGGGCGATCGAGAGGCGGCACTGGCTTTGCTCGAGCGCACGCGGGCTGCGCCAGGAGCTGCCTGAGGTTCATCCACTGCGCGCCGACACCGACAGCTGGCCGGTCTGGCGCACTGCCTGAATCGATCCGAACGCGAACGCGGACGCGCGCTGATCGAGCACAGCATTCGCGCGTTCTCCAAACAGCAAGCGCTGACGCTGGACGATCTGAGCGCGCTGCGCGCATTCTGTCTTGGCGCTGACGAGGAGGGCGGCGCGCAGTGGCAAAGTCACCTGGCTGCGTTGTCCGAATCCCGCAATCCCGACCATCCCTTGTTGAAACTGCTGCGCGCTGGCGCCGGCGCAATCGACCCGAGCCAACGTTGAGCGCTCGGCGTTACAGCCCAGACGTTTCGGCGGGCCAGACAATGCGGCCTTTTCCGGGGCGCATGCGCATCGCCTGTTGTCGGCAGTGCAAGCGCGTATCTAAGCTGCACCTCAGTTAGCAAGAAAGGGAGTTACCTATGGGCCGTGCCATCGCCATCGTCGAAGACGAACCCGCCATTCGCGCCAATTACACCGACGCCTTGCGTCGGCTTGGCTTCGAAGTGCAGTCCTACTCTTCACGCCCGGAAGCCAGTCGCGGCTTCGACGTGCGCCTTCCGGATCTGGTGTTGATTGACATCGGGCTGGGTGACGAACCCGAAGGTGGCTTCGACCTGTGCCGCGAACTGCGTCAAAAATCGGCGACCTTGCCAATCATCTTTCTGACCGCGCGTGATTCGGACTTCGACATCATCTCGGGTTTGCGCCTCGGTGCCGACGACTACCTGACCAAGGATGTCTCACTGCCGCACCTGACCGCGCGCATCAATACGCTGTTTCGCCGCATCGACGCGTTGCGCCGCCCACAGGGCGCCGAGGCCGTGCTGCGACAAGGGCAGCTGTCCTTGCTGCCCGAGCGCATGCTGGTGACCTGGAACGAAGTAGAGGTTCCGTTGACGGTGACCGAGTTCTGGATGGTGCATACGATGGTCCGCCACCCCGGACACGTCAAATCGCGCGACCAGTTGATGCGTGACGCGCAGGTCGTTGTTGACGATGCCACCATCACCTCGCACATCAAACGTATCCGCAAGAAGTTCATCGCCATCGATCCGAACTTCGATGAAATCGACACGGTGCACGGCGCCGGCTACCGCTGGAAGCCCTGACCCGACAATGCGGGAGCGACCTGAGGAAGGTCTGAATAAGCCACGCCGTCGTCTTCGCCACACTGCTTATTGCTTGCCAGACCCCCGCTCTTGAGAGCGGATCTGGTCGCTCTCAACAGCGGAGCTGGTCAATCTGCGGTTTTTCGCCCCCTGACTCAGGGGGCTATTGCGGCTCCGGACTTGTTCAGAGGTTCCCTAAGTCGCGATGCTCTAGGATCGCCGCCTGTCCACAACGTTGCGGCTGACCCGCTCCCACACTCGATCATGTCGCTACGCATCAAACTCCTGCTCGTCGCCCTGGTCGCCCTGGTATTGCCGTGGGCGGGATTCCAGTTCGTCAAGCAAATGGAAGTGTTGCTGCGCCAGGGCCAGGAACAGGCCCAGCTGTTTTCCGCACAGGCGCTGGCTCAGGCACTGGTAGCGACCTCGCCGATGATCCCTGCGGGCGGGCGCCTGATTGCCCTGGCGGAAGCGCCGCGCGTGCTATTGCTTGATGGCAGCGCGGACGATTGGGAGGCCGAGCAACTGCGCCCGCTGTCACGTGCTGATGGCCGCCTCAGTCTACGTCTGGCGGCGCGCGGCGAAACCGTATTCGGTGTCATCGAGGTGGTCGACGGAAGTCGCCAGCGCATCGATATTGCAGCCGACAGCAGCGGCGACGAGTTGATGCTGCTGATCGGAGAAGGGCAGCGCGCGCGCCGATTCCGACTGGGTAATGCGGCGCCTGGTGCCTTGCAGGTGTTGGCCGATCCGCCGGATGCGGCGCTGACCTTGCGCGGTGAGTGGCAGGAAACCCAGCAGGGCTATCGAATTGAATTTGCGCTGGGCAGCGGGCGCGATGGCGATGGCTTTGCGTTGACCATGCTGGACGCCGATGCGACCACCAGCCGCTCTACCTGGCCATTGCTCGAGTCGGTACCCGGAGTCGCCTTTCCGGCAACATTGTGGTGGCCCGAGGGCGCCATGGTGCAGTCGATGCGGGCGCTGGCGAGCAAGGGTACGCGTATGCGCCTGGTCGACGCGGAAGGCCGCGTAATGGCCAAGGCCGGCGGCCTCAACGTGCCAGAAAGCAACGCGCCCGGCGCCACGCGCAATCGTTGGTATGCGCTGCTCTATCGCCTGCTGCTGGCGCCGCCGCTGAGTCGCGCCGAGGATTACGCCTGGGATCTGGACAAGCTCGATGCCGACGAGGTGTGGACTGCCCTGTCCGGATTGCCCGCCAGCGTCTGGCGACCTTCTGCCAATGAGCGCGCAGTGATTGTCGCGGCCTCGGTGCCGGTGCGCTGGAATGGCGATACCCGCGCCGCGCTGGTTTACGAAGGGCCCAGCGAAGCCTTGCTGGTGCTCGCCAACCGGGCCGTGGCTGAGTTGATCGCAGTCAGTTTGCTGGCGGTGCTGGTTGCCGGTCTGGTGCTGTTTGGTTTTGCCGGCGTGCTCAGCTGGCGCATTCGTCGTCTGCACTACGCCACCGAACGCGTGCTCAAACCTGATGGTCGCCTTGATCCCAAGCTGCCACACCTGAAAGCAACCGACGAGATCGGCGACCTGTCGCGCAGCTTCGCCAAGTTGCTGGACGAGATCGGTGGCTACAACGATTACCTCAAAACACTCGCCACCAAGCTCTCGCATGAGCTCAACACGCCGCTCGCCATCGTGCGTTCTTCGCTCGACAACCTCGACCACGAGAGTCTGCCGGAATCGGCGCGCGTCTATGCCGACCGTGCCCGTGATGGCGCTGATCGGTTGTGGGGAATTCTGCGCAGCATGTCGGAAGCCAGCCGCATGGAGAAAGCAATCAATTCTGCCGAGGGCGAGGATTTCGACCTCACCGAAGTGGTGCGTGGCTGCGCCGAGTCCTATCGCCAGCTGGCTGGCAATCGCACCTTGCATTTGATGCTGCCGGACGCACCGCTGCGCTTCCACGGCGCGCCCGAGTTGATTGCCCAGGCATTGGACAAACTGTTCGACAACGCCAAGGGGTTCGCGCGCGACGATGGCTGGATTCGCATCAAGCTGTCGCGCGACAGCGATGGCGCCGAGATTGCCGTCGCCAATTCCGGCCCACCGTTGCCAGAGAAAATGCAGGAGCGCCTGTTTGACTCCCTGGTCAGCATGCGCGATGCCGGTTCGCTGCGCGCTGCTGGCGAAGTGCCGCATCTTGGCCTGGGTCTGTACATCGTGCGCCTGATTGCGGCTTCGCACGGGGGCAGCGCCAGCGCGGTCAATCTGCCTGGCGAAGCCGGGGTCGAGTTTCGGCTGAAATTGCGCGGCATTCCGCGCTGATCCGGACGGCGCCGCTGCAACACTGCGCTACTATTCTTCATTCACACGCAAGCTGGTTACGATTGAATACGACGACGAACATCGTGATTGATGACCGTGATCGATGACCGATGGATCGGCAAAGCGTCTGCCTGATCGCGGCGATCCACTGTCGATCACATCGCGCGTATCGATTGGCGCCTGCGTGTGACCACAAGCCCCCTGTCAAAGTCCATCAACCCGACGCGACCCATGCCCATGCTCAGCAAAGACCAATTCGACGCCTATGCCGCCGCAGGCTTCAACCGAATCCCGGTAGTGCGCGAGGTGCTTTCGGATCTGGATACACCGCTGTCGGTGTTTCTCAAACTCGCCGATGCGCCGTATTCCTATCTGTTCGAATCGGTCGAGGGCGGATCGCGTTGGGGGCGGCATTCCATTATCGGCCTGCCGGCGCGATTGGTACTCAAGGTGTATGGCACCCGCATCGTCGAAGAAGACGAAGGTGTGATCGTCGCTGAGCGCGAGGTCGCCGACCCGTTGGCCGAGCTGGAGCTGATCAAGGCACGCTACAAAGTACCCGCGATCGAAGGCCTGCCCAAGTTTCATGGCGGCTGGGTCGGCTATTTCGGTTACGAGTGTGCGCGCTACGTCGAGCCCAAATTGAAGGCATTCACCAACGAGGATTGCCTCGGGATGCCGGATATCTGCTTGATGCTGGCCGAGGAGTTGGCGGTGTTTGACAACCTGCGCGGCAAACTCTTTCTGATCGTGAACGTCGATCCCTCCGATCCACGCGCCTACGCCCGCGCGGTGCGTCGTCTGGACACGCTGGCGCGACGACTGCGCCAGTCCGGCGCCGCCTATCCGGAGTTGGTCGACGGCACTGCCATCGACGAATCACATTTCGTCTCCAGTTTTCCCAAGCCCGAATATCTGAAAGCGATCGAGAAGAGCAAGGAATACGTGCTCGCCGGCGATGTCTTCCAGGTGCAGATCAGTCAACGGCTGTCGGTGCCGTATCGGGCGCGGCCGCTCGATGTTTACCGCGCCCTGCGCGGCCTCAACCCCTCGCCCTACATGTATTTCATCGACCTGGGCAGCGAGCAGATCGTCGGTTCATCGCCGGAGATTCTGGTGCGTGCCCAGGGCGGTCAGGTCGTGGTGCGGCCGATCGCGGGCACGCGGCGGCGCGGGCGTACCGAAGCCGAAGACATCGAAATGGAAAAGGAATTGCTCGCCGATCCGAAGGAACGCGCCGAACATCTGATGCTGATCGACCTCGGCCGCAACGATGTCGGGCGCATCGCCGAAACCGGCTCGGTAAAAGTCACCGAGCAGATGATCATCGAACGCTATTCGCACGTGATGCATATCGTCAGCGAGGTCGTCGGCAAGCTCAAACCCGGCGTCAATTTCATGAATGTACTGCGCGCCACATTTCCCGCCGGCACGCTGACCGGCGCACCCAAGGTGCGCGCGATGGAAGTGATTGCCGAACTCGAACCGGTGAAGCGCGGCGTCTACGGTGGTGCCGTCGGCTACTGGGGATGGGATGATCAGGCCGATCTCGCCATCGCCATCCGCACCGCGGTGATCAAGGATGGCATGCTGCATGTCCAGGCCGCCGGTGGCGTTGTCGCCGATTCGGTGCCCGAACTGGAATGGAAAGAGACCATGAACAAGGGCCGCGCACTTTTTCGCGCGGTGTCCGAGGCAGCGGGCGGTTTGTGAGCGGCTTTTGGTACTGCGAGCGGCGCGCGAACGACCATGTTGCGGGAACGGCTCGTGTGGGAGCGGCTGCAGCCGTGATGCTCTGACTCAGCAAAGGCTTCGCGGCTGAAGCCGCTCCCACACGCCCCTGACCAGGACTTCCTGGCAACCGCGTCAGTTCTCGAATCCGTCCAGAAACACCAGCACGCCGCCCGCAGCCGTCGTGTTCGTGGTTGCGGTGTTGTTGCCGGGAACGGGATCGGTGACGGCGCCACCCACTACGGCAGTCACGCTGTTTGCCAGCACTCCGGTCGTGCCCACGGCAACGGTGCCGCTGACCGAATACGTGACATCACTGCCCACCGGCAGATTGACATTGTGAGTGATATTGCCGCTGCCCGACACCGGGCAGCTGGCGCCGCCGGTGGCGCTGCAGGTCCACGTTGGCGTGGTGTAGGCAGCGGGGAATATATCGACAACGGTGTTGGTTGGCGAAGCCACCGGGCCTGCGTTGTCTATTACGATGGTGTAAGTCAGCGGCTGCCCGGCGGTGTATTGCGCCGGAGCGGCGAGTGCTTCGACGCCGACATCGGCCTGTTGTGGCCCGGCGGCACAATCGATAACGGCGCGGATCACCCAGTCGCCGGTCACACCCAAGGTCGCCGAGTTGAACCAGACAAACGTGCCAGGAGAGAGTTCCGCGAGCAGTCCGTTGCGGCCGGTTTGGTTGCCATCGACATCGCGCACGACGCTGGGATCGGACGCGGTCACTGCCGTGTCGAACATCAAAGACACCACCACCGTCTCATTCGCGCTGACCGGCACGATCAACGGGACGGCCATGTTCTCGTCGAGGAAGCGATATTCGTTGAGCACGCCATCAGTGAGCACCGGGCCGCCAATCTCCTGCGCCAAAACGCCTGGTGTCGGAAAGGTGCCGGAGCGAAATATCTCGATCGCGAAGTGAATGGTTTCGCCGCTGGTACCGGTCGGCGATCGCCAAAATACCTGCACCGCGCGCAGATTGCCGTTGCACGGAGAGGTCAACCAGGACGCTGCCTTCTCGCCCGCGGAAAAACCCTGGACAATCACTGCCGTGCCAAAATTGGTCAGCGAATCGTTCTTCACCGTTTGCTCTACGGCCTGCGCGCCGAAGCTGATGGATGCAGTGAGCAAGGCTGTTGCGATGCGCATCTTCATTGTGGCCCCCTATTGATGATTCCCCGGGACAGTGCCGACCATAAACCCGCGAACAGATGTGAATTCGTGACGTAGTTCACAGAAAAGTGTAATCGGCCGATTGGAGTTATATCTTGCCCGCGCTGTGCGCGGACGCCCTTAGTCCCAGTTTGGACAGCCAAGCAACGGGACGAAGTTGGCGACGCCACAGGCGCTTCGCTGCTGAACTATTCCGCGGCAATGACCATCGCGGCTGACGCAGCTCCTACTGGTACCGCTCCCGCAGGGGCTGTGAACGCTATCGCATCTGCCGGCCCGTGCATGTGGCATACACTGGGCGCATGCACCGACGCTCGCCTTCCCAGCAGGTTATTGAATTGTTCGCGTGGCCAATGGTGCTCGCAATCTCTTTCGCCGCTGGCCCGATCTGCACGCAGACCAGCGCCAGCCTGCAGTCGTTTGAAGGCTATGGCAATCTGGAAACCGCAGGTGCGATCGCCACCATCGGCGGTGACAGCGATGGTGACAGCGCGCTGCAGATAGAATGGCGGCGTGTCGGCGATCCCAGCTTCAAACTCGCGCACCCCGGTATACGTTTCGATGCCACGCATTTGGCCAGCAGCCTGTTCGGGCTCGCGCCGGCATCGAACTATGAGCTGCGCGCGACTCTGAGCGACCCCGATGGGGTCACCGGCAGCAGCCTTTTGACCGCAAATTTCAGCACACGCGCCGACGCATTGGTCGAACCGAGTCTGCGCACGCTCTATGTCGCACCAGGTGGCAACGATGGAAACAATGGACTGACCCCGACGACCGCAGTCCAGACCATTCAGCGCGGCGCGGACCTGGCGTTGGCCGGGGACCTGGTGCTGGTTGCGCCAGGCGTGTATCGCGAATCGGTCAGCGTGCCGCGTTCGGGCAGCGCGCTCCAGCCGATCGTGTTTCGCGGCATGGGCGATGGCGTCGTGCTGGATGGTGCCGACGCGACCATTGCCGCGGGCGCAAGTTGGACCGCACTCGGCGCCGGCGTGCATCGTCGCGCGCTCGGCTTCGCCACTGGCCATGTGGTCAATGAGCTGGGGCGGCTGTATCGCTACGATACGCTGGTCGAGCTGCAGGGGCTGGCGGCGGGAGCGCCGGGCGGTTTTTATTTCGACGGCACGGATTTGCATGTCAAGTTTTCTGATGCGAGC
>JAWXCG010000116.1:0-12604 GCA_034440555.1 Pseudomonadota bacterium | reverse complement strand
TGTTGCCGCGGCAACATAAAGCGTGCCGTTCATTCGAATCAATTCGTGCGCGACCGGCAAGCCTGAGCGCTGATCAAAGTACGTCAGCGCGCTGGCGATATCGACGCGCGAAATAAGATTGGGCTGAGCCAGCCAGATGCCGCCTTGAGCGTCGAGCGCAATGCCAGGCAGATTGTTGCCGGCCGTGCCCTCGTGTTGCGGTAGGTATTCCATGCTGGCGAACCCAGTGTCCACCAGGCATGGCGGTCGCCGCTTCAACTTGACCAGAACTCGGCCGTCACCAACCCGCAGCATTGCCACTGGCAGGCCCGCCACCAGCGCTGGCTCCAAATTCTCGCCAACGCGCCTGATCTCCCCTTGCGACCATCGAAAAAACTTGCCTTCCGCGGTCAACAAGATGCGGTCGCGCCCATCGGCGATCACAGCAACCGTACCTGCAAAGATTGCCTTCGCCGGCACCGAACCTGTGCCCAATCCCGCTCCCAGCACTGCGACTTGCGACCAGGAAGCACCGGCAAAGCGCTGCACACGCGCCCCGACCGGCGTCGGAACATGACCTGCATCATGGCGTCAAGCCCACGCAACCCTGCGTCAAACTCGTATTGGATCCAGCAAATAGCCTGACCGCACTGGAAACTACTGGGGCACGCGACATGGTCAGCAACGCATTGAATAGCGCATACAACCGCCAACTCGATCGGCTCCTGGCCGAAAACAAGATCGAAAAACGAACCCCGCTTCCCAAACGCCAGATGCGTCGCAGCGGTCCGAAACCGGGCGGCCTTGGACAGCAAGATTGTGTTTCACGGTCAGCGCGCGGTTTTGCTAGCCACCTCGGCGAGCCGACGTAACCCCGCACCACCGACTGCACGCAGCCTCTCAAGCGGCGAGCAGCGCGCGCTTCACCGGGCATACGCAGCCACCGACCCGACCATAACCTTGCAAAATTCGCCGCAAGAAATCACTGCGCACAATCGCAACCAGGAATCATCATGCCTGTTACCCGCTATCTCTATCTTCCTCCGAGTGCGCCTGCACTTGCACTGGGCAAGCAGACCCTGGGAATTCACTATGATGTGCGCTGTCTGAAAATGTGCTTGCTGCGACCGTCAACGCTTCGAGTATGGAGTGTGCCATGCGCAAATTCCTGACGGCGCTCACATGCATTCTGGCCGTGACCAGCAGCGCAGCAAGCGCTGCCGTGTTCAGCGTCAGCAAGGCAACGGATTCAAATGATGGCGTCTGCGACCTGGATTGCTCACTGCGCGAAGCCATCGTGGCAGCCAACGCCAACGCGGGCGCAGACGCCATCCATTTCGCACTGAGCGGAGTCGAGCCGTTTGTCATTGGAGCCGTGGGCTTGCTGCCGCCAATCGACGATAGCGTGACGATCGATGGTTACAGCCAAGCCAGCAGTGCGCCAAACAATGCCGAGTTCGGTAGCAACGCGGTGATTCAGATCGAGTTGCGCAATATCTCCGGCGTCGGTATCGGAATGGCACTTTGTGCACCCGACATCACCGTGCGTGGGCTGGCCATCACCGGTTTCGGATTCTCGGCACTGCACACATCCGGCAACGGCCCGCTATCGTGCTCCGCGCTCGGCAGCAACCTGCGTGTGGAGGGCAATTTCATCGGTTTGCAGGCCGACGGCCTGACCGTGCGTGCCAACGTGATCGGCATTGTGGTGTCCGGCGCAACCACCCAGGTCGGTGGACCCGCTTTGGCGCAGCGCAATCTGATCGCCGGCAACGGCGCTTTCGGCGTGTTGTTCGAAGGATCCAGTTTATCCGGCTCCAGCGCATTCGGTAATTTTATCGGCACGGATCGCAGCGGGCTTTTGGATCGTGGCAACGGCGAAGCCGGTGTGCGTATCAATGCCGCCGCCGACATTGCCGTCGGTGCAGCGGGTGCCCCGAACTTCATTGCCTTCAACGGCCGCGGTAGTCACGCGGCGGGTTTCTCGCAACGGGCAGACCTGGGATTCAACGACTACTTCGCCAACGACACTTTGGGGATCGACCTGAGCAACGGATCGCAGCCCGACGGTGTCACGCCCAATGATGCTGACGATGTCGACTTCGGCAGCAACGGCCTGCAAAACTTTCCCGTGCTCAACTCGGTCCAGCGCAGCGCGGACGGCATCCATCTTGAAGGCACGCTCGATGTCCCGCTCGATGCCCTGGCTACGCCGTACCGCATCGACATCCATGCCAGCGCGCAGTGTGACGCCAATGGTTCGGGCGAGGGCGATAGCCTGCTCGGTAGCGCCGTCGTCAACCTGACTCAGGTAAGCGGCGAATCCTTCAACTTCGAGATCGTCACGACGCAGACCTTGCCAGTGAACAGCTTCATCACCGCGGTTGCTACCGGTCCATCAGGCAGCTCCGAGTTTTCGCGCTGTGTGCAATTCGATACATCCCTCTTCACGGATGGATTCGAGTAGCTTTGCGCGCCGTCTCAGCAGACGCTTGATTTCGTGCAGCCGAAGCAGAAACAAGCGCGGGCCAGCCTCGCGTCAACGCGCGGCGCGCCCGAGCATTGCATGCAGCAACACGTTGCCGCCAGCCTCGATCCACTCCGGTGTGGCATCTTCGACTTCATTGTGGCTGATGCCATCGACGCAGGGCACAAACACCATTGCTGTGGGCGCTACTTTCGACAGATAGCACGCATCGTGACCGGCACCAGAAACAATATCGCGATGCGAGTAGCCAAAACGCTCGGCTGCCGCGCGCACTGAATCGACGCAGGCCGGGTCGAAGGCAATCGGCGCGTAGTAGAAAATCTGTTCGAGTCGGGTGACTTCCAGCTTGGTTTCCGCCGCGACGCGGGCGACACCCTCGCGCACCTTGCGGTCCATCTCGGCGAGCACGGCATCTTCGGGATGGCGGATGTCGATGGTAAAAAATACGCGACCAGGAATCACATTGCGAGAATTGGGATGGTTTTGAATCATCCCAACGGTGGCGCAGGCGTAGGGCGCATGTTCGAGGCCGATCCGATTGACCAGATCAATCACCCGCGCAGCACCCAACAATGCATCGCGGCGGCGCGGCATGGGGGTTGGCCCGGCATGCGATTCCTGACCGGTGTACACGACTTCATACCAACGCTGGCCCTGCGCCGCATGCACCACACCGATGGTCTTGCCTTCTGCTTCGAGAATCGGGCCTTGCTCGATATGCAACTCGAACGCGGCATGGATTGGTTTGCCCATTGGCCGATCACCGGCATAGCCAATGCGCGCGAGTTCCTCGCCCATGGTCTTGCCATCCACGTCAGCCCGCGAGAGCCCGTACTCGAGCGTAAACACGCCAGCAAATACGCCGGACGCGACCATCGCCGGCGCAAAACGCGAACCCTCTTCATTGGTCCAGATCACCACTTCGAGCGGGCGATCGGTCTCGATGTTGTGGTCGTTGAGCGAGCGAATGACTTCCAGCCCACCCAACACGCCATAGATTCCGTCAAAGCGGCCACCGGTTGGCTGCGAATCGGCATGCGACCCGGTCACCACCGGCGTCAGCGAATCGTCCCTTCCGGCACGACGGGCAAAGACATTGCCCATTTTGTCGACACTGATCGTACAGCCGGCCTCTTTGGCCCAACGTACAAACAAATCGCGTCCATCTTTATCGAGATCGGTCAATGCCAGTCGGCACACACCGCCCTTGGGTGTGGCGCCAATCTTGGCCATTTCCATCAACGAATCCCACAGGCGCTTGCCGTTGATCGTGATCAGTGTTGGGTTGTCTTTCAGTTGCGCGTTCATGAGTCCTCGCTCTCCCAATTGTTGGGTTGTCGATGCAGATGCGCTACGCCTACGACAATCGCCTCTTCACGCGCGCATGGATAAATCAGGCCATACGGGAACTTTGTGAGCTGGCCTAGTCACCGGTAAACATCACGAATTGCGCGCCCGACCGGATGCTGGTCGGCCAGCGCGAGGTCACCGCCTTGAGCTTGGTATAGAAGCGCACACCATCGGGTCCATAGACATGCAGGTCACCAAACAACGAATTCTTCCAGCCGCCGAAACTGTGGAACGCAGCGGGCACCGGAATGGGTACGTTGACTCCGACCATGCCAACCTGCACGCGCTGCACAAAATCGCGCGCCGCATCACCATCGCGGGTAAAGATTGCGGTGCCGTTGCCGTATTCGTGTTCGTTGATCAAACGCAGCCCCTCCTCATAGTCGGCCGCGCGCACGATGCACAGGACCGGCCCGAATATCTCTTCCTTGTAGATGCGCATGTGCTCGGTCACACGATCAAACAGACAGCCACCGAGAAAGAACCCGCCCTCGCCATCTTTCACTATGTGGCCGCGTCCGTCGACCACCAGATCCGCACCCTCCTCGACGCCGAGATCAACATAGCCGCGCACGCGATCGCGATGCTGCGCAGTAATCAGCGGGCCCATGTCCATGTCGGGCAACATGCCAGAACCGATTTTCAACGTGCGCACCCGCGGTGCGAGCCGGGCAACCAATGCATCAGCCACGACATCGCCCACAGCCACTGCTACCGAGATTGCCATGCAGCGCTCACCGGCCGAGCCATATCCTGCTCCCATCAGCGCGTCGGCAGTCTGCTCCAGATCGGCATCGGGCATCACCAGCATATGGTTCTTGGCGCCGCCGAGCGCTTGAACGCGCTTGCCATTGCGTGCACCGGTTTCATAAATGTATTTAGCGATCGGAGTAGAGCCGACAAAACTCAGCGCGCGAACATCAGGGTGCGCCAACAACGCATCGACCGCACGCTTGTCACCGTGGACGACGTTGAACACGCCGTCGGGGAGCCCGGCCTGCTTGAGCCAGTCGGCAAGCAGCAACGACGACGACGGATCGCGTTCCGACGGTTTGAGCACGAAGCAATTGCCGCAGGCGATCGCGATCGGAAACATCCACATTGGCACCATTGCCGGAAAATTGAATGGGGTGATGCCCGCGACCACGCCTAGCGGCTGGCGCAGCGATAGGGCGTCTACTCCGGTTCCGATGTTGTCAGTGAATTCGCCCTTCAGCAGCTGCGGAATGCCACAGGCGAATTCAATCACCTCCAACCCGCGCTGCACTTCGCCCAGCGCGTCGCTGTGAGTTTTTCCATGCTCTGCAGTGATCTGTGCCGCCAGAATGTCGGCGTTGCTTTCAACCAGCTCGCGCAGTTTGAATAGGATTCGCGCACGCCGGATCGGCGGCGTTGCCGCCCAGGCGGGAAACGCCGCCTTGGCAGCGGCCACTGCCCGGTCCACATCGGCTGCGTCGGCAAGCGCGAGGATGCCCGATTGCGCTCCCGTCGCCGGGTTGAATACGGGCGCAACAGGGGCTTCGTTGCCGTTCACGCGCCGGCCGTTGATGTAATGGGGAATTCGCACGGGCTGGTTCATACGGTTCTCTTCATCATGCGCATGGCGCTGTCGCCATCCGGATGCCCGTTTTACCACCAGACACCCTGCGGCGTCATGAGCGAGTGCTGCATCTGGCCTGAGCGAAGCTGCCCATGCGATGCTTCAGCACCCTTGCACAGCGGACCGCCCATGGACCTGATCGTTCGACACGCCAACCTGCCCGACGGTCGCCAGGACATCGATATCGCAGTTGTCGACGGGTGCATAGCCATCGTTGCATCCAATATCCCGACCTCTGCCGTGCGCGAGATCGACGCACGCGGGCGCCTGGTTTCTCCGCCGTTCGTTGACGCGCATTTCCACATGGACGCGACTTTGTCATTGGGATTGCCAAGGCTTAATCAATCCGGCACGCTGCTCGAAGGCATCGCGCTGTGGGGCGAATTGAAGCCACAGCTGACCGTGGATGCGCTGATCGAGCGCGCCATGAGCTATTGCGATATGGCCATTGCGCGCGGCCTGCTGGCGATCCGCAGTCATGTCGACATCTGCGATGACCGGCTGCTCGCGGTGGATGCGTTGCTCGAAGTGAAGCGTCGCGTCAAACCCTATCTCGATCTGCAACTGGTAGCGTTCCCGCAGGATGGTTTCTATCGCTGTGCGAAAGCGCACGACAACATGATCCGCGCGTTGAACCGCGGCGTCGATGTAGTCGGCGGCATTCCACACTTCGAGCGCACCATGTCCGAAGGCGCTGCATCGGTTCGCCACCTTTGCGAAATCGCTGCCGCCCGCGGGCTGATGGTCGACATGCACTGCGATGAAACCGACGATCCGATGTCCCGGCATATCGAGACGCTGGCCGCGGAAACGCTGCGTACCGGGCTCGAGGGCCGCGTCGCTGGTTCGCACCTGACCTCGATGCACTCGATGGACAACTACTATGTATCCAAGCTGCTGCCCCTGATCGCCGAGAGTGGCGTGGCGGCGATTGCCAATCCGCTGATCAACATCACCCTGCAAGGGCGTCACGATACCTATCCCAAGCGCCGGGGCATGACGCGCGTGCCGGAATTGATGGCCGCGGGCGTCAACGTCGCCTTCGGGCACGACTGCGTGATGGACCCATGGTATTCGTTCGGCTCGGCCGACATGCTGGAAGTGGCACACATGGCCGTGCACGTAGCGCAGATGACATCACAGGCAGCGATCGGCCAATGCTTCGACGCGATCACGGTCAATCCGGCGCGCATCCTCGGGCTTGAGCACTACGGGCTGGAACCCGGCTGTCGCGCCGACATGGTGGTATTGCAAGCGGCCGACGCGTTCGAAGCGATCCGGCTCAAGGCCAATCGGCTGTTTGTGATTCGAGCCGGCGCGGTGATTGCCGAATCAGCGCCGCAGCGCAGTGCGCTGCATATTGCCGGGCGCACGCAACATGTGGATTTCGTTCGATAGTTCTGATCGCCGCGAAAAAATCGGCTTTTTTGTGGGAGCGGCTTTTGTGGGAGCGGCTTCTTAAGGCGGCAACGGGCGCATCGCTCAGCTAGATCTTGCGCATCACCAAAGTGGCATTGGTGCCGCCAAAACCGAAGCCGTTGGACACCGCCACGCTGATCGCCTTCTCGCGCGCTACATTGGGCACGTAATCGAGATCACAGCCTGCTCCCGGCTGGTCAAGATTGACGGTCGGCGGAATCACGCCTTGATGCACGGCCAGCGTAGTGAAAATCGCCTCAATGCCGCCGGCCGCGCCCAACAGGTGTCCGGTCATCGACTTGGTCGAACTGACCATGGTGCGATAGGCGTGGTCGCCCAGCGCACGCTTCAATGCAAGCGTTTCGGCAAGATCTCCAAGTGGCGTCGAGGTGCCATGCGCATTCAGGTATTCGACCTGATCGGCATTGACGCCGGCATCGCGCAACGCGGCAACCAGACAACGCGCGGGCCCTTCACCATTCTCGCTCGGAGCGGTCATGTGGTGTGCATCGGAGCTCGCACCGAAGCCGGCAAGTTCGGCATAGATGCGTGCGCCACGCGCCTTGGCGTGCTCGTACTCTTCAATCACCAGAATGCCGGCGCCATCGCCGAGCACAAAACCGTCACGGTCCTTGTCCCAGGGGCGGCTCGCCCGTGTCGGATCTTTGTTGCGCGTACTCATGGCTTTCATCGAGCAGAAACCGGCCACTGAGGTGGGCGCAGATCCAAACTCGGCACCACCGGCGATCATCACATCGGCATCGCCGTACTGAATCAACCGCATCGCCATGCCGATGCTGTGGTTGGCCGTGGCACAGGCTGACACCGCAGAAAAATTCGGCCCCTTGATGCCCTTGAGGATACTCAGTTGTCCCGGCAGCATATTGATGATCGTGGACGGCACATAGAACGGCGACACTTTGCGTGGGCCACCGTTGTGCAACGCAATCGCGGTTTGCTCGATGCCGTGAATGCCACCAATACCGGAGCCGACCAGCACGCCAATGCGCTCGGCATTGGCATCGTTGATCTCTAGCCCGGAATCATCGATCGCCATGAAGGATGCAGCGATTCCATAATGGATAAACGTGTCCATCTTGCGCGCATCTTTTGCATTCACCCAACGCGTGAAATCAAAATCGCGCACCTCGCCGGCGATGCATGTGGCATAGGCGCTGGCGTCGAAGCTGGTAATCGGGCCAATGCCCGAACGACCGTTTCGGATGTTGTCCCAGGCCGTATTCAGGTCATTGCCCACCGGCGAGACGATGCCCATGCCGGTAATCACGATGCGACGCTTGCTCATGGCCTGCTCCATTCCGATTCGCGTCGCTCAATACGGCCGCGGATGTTTTCGTACCCTCTAAACGCAGACTGCGCCTCACGGGCGCAGTCTGGGCGAAAAACCTGCGGCATCAACCCTTAGAATGGGCTTTGACGTAATCAATCGCCATCTGCACGCTGGTGATCTTTTCTGCGTCTTCGTCCGGGATCTCGCACTCGAACTCTTCTTCCAGTGCCATCACCAGCTCGACCGTGTCCAGCGAATCGGCGCCGAGGTCATCGACAAACGAGGCATTAGCCGTCACTTCGTCTTCCTTCACGCCCAAACGCTCCACCACGATCTTTTTGACGCGCTCTTCAATGCTGCTCATTCGTTGCTTCCTCCGGAGGGACTACCCGGAAGTGCTCCGGGGACAGAAAACGGGCGAGCATTGTAGGGCAATCCTTCACACAGACAAAGCTTTGGCCGAACGGGCGTTTGACAGCGCGGAACAACGCGGTGTAGTGGTCCGCCTGCGGCCCGCTCATGACCACAAAGGTTCCACAACAGCCACGCTGAACCCCTGTCTGCAGCATGGCTCAGAAGACAAGAGCATCGCGGCTGAAGCCGCCTCTAAAACGGCAAAAGGCGGGCTTGCGCCCGCCTTTTGGTTTCGACCGCTACGCTGGGGCCGGAGCCCATGCTGGATCAGTTTCCTTCGACGACGTCTTCGTAGACTGCCTTCATGCTCAGGCGGATGCGGCCCTGCTTGTCGACTTCGAGTACCTTGACCTTGACGATATCGCCTTCCTTGAGTTTGTCGGAGACTTTCTCAACGCGCTCGTTGGCGATCTGGGAGACGTGTACGAGGCCGTCTTTGCCGGGAAGGATAGTGACGAACGCACCGAAATCCATCAGCTTGGCGACCTTGCCTTCGTAGATGCGGCCCGGCTCGACATCGGAAGTAATCTGCTCGATGCGCGCTTTGGCAGCTTCGGCCGCAGACTGATTGACCGAGGCGATGGTAATCGTGCCGTCGTCCTGGATATCGATCTGGGTGCCGGTTTCCTTGGTGATCGCCTGAATTACTGAGCCGCCCTTGCCGATGACTTCGCGGATCTTGTCCGGATGGATCTTGATGGTGAGCATGCGCGGTGCGTACTCGGACATTTCCGAACGCGGCGTGCTGATGACCTTGTTCATTTCGCCGAGGATATGCAGACGGCCTTGCTTGGCCTGGGCCAATGCAACCTTCATGATTTCTTCGGTGATACCGTCGATCTTGATGTCCATCTGCAGTGCCGAGATACCCGTCTCGGAACCAGCGACCTTGAAATCCATGTCGCCGAGGTGATCTTCGTCGCCGAGGATGTCGGAGAGCACGACGAAGTTGGCGCCTTCCTTGATCAGGCCCATCGCGATTCCGGCCACTGGTGCCTTCAACGGAGCGCCGGCATCCATCAGTGCCAGCGATGAACCGCAGACCGAGGCCATTGACGAGGAACCGTTGGACTCAGTGATTTCCGATACGCAGCGAATCGTGTACGGGAACTCTTCGATCGTCGGCATGACTGCCTGCACGCCGCGCTTGGCCAAACGGCCGTGGCCGATTTCGCGACGCTTCGGACCCATCATGCGGCCGGCTTCACCAACCGAGAACGGAGGAAAGTTGTAATGGAAAAGGAAATGCTCTTTGTATTCGCCGGAAACGGCATCGATGATCTGACCATCGCGCGCGGTACCGAGTGTGGCAACGACCAGTGCCTGCGTCTCGCCACGGGTGAACAATGCCGAACCGTGGGTACGCGGCAGCACGCCGGTGCGCACAGTGATCGGACGCACAGTGACCAGGTCGCGGCCGTCGATGCGCTGCTTGGTGCTGAGCACCGACTGACGCATGGTGTTGTATTCGATCTCGCCGAATTCCTTGGAAAGCTCGGACGCAGTCCAGGCATTGGCTTCAGCATCAGCCTTCAACGACTGCATCACTTCTTTCTTCAATGCCGAGATTGCGTCGCGGCGTGCCAGCTTGTCGCGGACCTGGAAGGCAGTCGCGATACGCGAACCGACCGCATTCTTCAGCGCACCAATCATGGCGTCATTTTTTTCTGGAGCTTTCCAATCCCAATGCGTGACGCCGGCTTCGGCGACGAGCTCATTGATCGCCTTGATCGCCGCCTGCAATTGCTGGTGGCCGAACATCACAGCGCCAAGCATCACCTCTTCTGACAGCAGGTCCGCTTCCGACTCGACCATCAAGACCGCGCTCGTAGTACCGGCGACAACCAGTTCAAGCTGGGACGTCTTCAGTTCGGTAGCTGTCGGGTTGAGCAAATACTTGCCGTCCAGATAGCCCACTTTGGCGGCACCGATCGGGCCAGCAAAGGGGAGGCCCGACAATGCCAGCGCCGCGGAGGCGCCGAGCAGCGCGGGGATGTCGCTGTCCACTTCGGGATTCAGCGACAGCACATTGGCGATGATCTGCACTTCATGGTGAAAGCCTTCCGGAAACAGCGGTCGGATCGGGCGATCAATCAGTCGGGAGATCAAGGTTTCTTTCTCGGTCTGGCGCCCTTCGCGCTTGAAGAAGCCGCCCGGGATGCGGCCACCCGCGTAGAACTTTTCCTGATAGTCGACGGTGAGCGGGAAAAAATCGAGCCCTTCCTTCGCCGAACGATTGCCCACTGCCGTGACCAGCACCACGGTGTCGTCCATGCGCACCACGACTGCACCACTTGCCTGACGGGCGATTTCGCCTGTCTCAAGCGTGACCTGGTGATTGCCGTACTGGAAGCTCTTGACTACCTTTGCCATGACCATTTCCTTTGAAGAGATTTCTATTGGCAGCACAGACGCCCTCGTCTGCACCCGTGTCAGCCGCAGTGCGCGACCGACAATTGAACTACTTTCAGGGGCCCACAAACGAAAAAGTGCCCTGAGGCACTTTTTGTGGATCCCTTAGCTTAGCGACGGAGTCCGAGCTTCTCGATCAGCGCCTTGTAGCGGTTGCCATCTTTGGCCTTGAGATAGGTCAGCAAACGACGGCGCGTGTTGACCATCTTGAGCAGGCCACGACGCGAGTGATGGTCCTTATTGTGCGCCTGGAAATGCGGCGCCAGTGCTTCGATGTTTGCTGTGAGCAAGGCAACCTGAACTTCCGGGGAGCCGGTGTCGTTAGGCGAGCGCTTGTTGTCGGAGATGATTTTGGTGGTGGTTTCAACGTTGAGCGACATGATGAATTCCTGACATTGAGAGGTGAGCCCTGCACTTTGCACCCTGAACTTCTGGGGCAGTGTCACCGTCTGCGTGTTTAATTTTGACGTAGGGACAGCCCGGCATTCTAACGGCGGAAACGCTTTGCTAACAAGCGTTGTTTCGTGAAATGTTGATTCGCGAAAAACGCAGACACTTCAGCCGCAGTCATCCGTGGCCAGCAAGCGTTTGGCGCGCAAAAGGCCCGATTCATCGACTCGCCCCAGGCCAAAGAAGCGACCCTGCGCGTCGTGCAATCGATACTGGCCCGCGTTTTGCCCGCAACTTGGCTGGCCTCGGCCCTGTTTTACCGCCAGAGTCGCAGCGGCATCGAGATCGATAACCGCCAGATCGCTCAGTGCGTGCTCAATCGGCAATAACCAGGCTGGCGGTTGTCCTGGATCGACAGCATTGATTCTGGCCGATTCGCACCATTCGGAGACATCCTGGATCGAGGCCATCGCACAGTGCTGAAACGGGCTCACCCAGCTCCGCCGCAATGCAGCCAGATGACCAACGCTGCCCAATGCGCGCGCAATGTCCATGCCCAGCGTACGGATATAAGTGCCGGAGCCACATTCAATCTCGAGCTCGAAATAGTCGACGCCGAATCCAATGAGGTCGATGCGCTTGACAGATACCTCGCGCTCCTTTGCCTGCACCACCTCACCCGCCCGTGCGCGCTTGTAAAGCGCCACGCCATCTTGCTTGATCGCCGAATAGATCGGCGGCGTCTGTCGGATGTTGCCGACGAATCGAAGCACGGCTGCCTCGATCACTTTGGCATCCAGACGCGGTACATCGGCGGTTGCCACCTGCTCACCATCACGATCGCCACTGATGGTCTCGATGCCAAGCGCAACGCGGGTCTGATAGCACTTGGACTCGGTCAGCAGATAGCCGGCAAACTTGGTGGCTTCGCCCAGGCAAATGGGCAACATGCCAGTTGCCAACGGATCGAGCGTGCCAGCGTGGCCGGCTTTGGGTTTCTCGAGCGCGGGTTCCTTCGGACGGGGTTTCGCGGACACCGACTTACCGAACACGGGTTTCCCAAAAAGATGGCGCACTTTTTGCAGTGCCGCGTTTGAGCTCAGGCCGAGCGGCTTGTCGAGCAGGAGAATCGAATTCTGCAGCGGCATGGTCATGTCAGCTAATTCAAGGCGTTGCGCATAAATAATGTGATCGGATTGCGCCGGATTTTATCCCGCCTGCTCGGCGCTCAAAGGAGCGCGTAGTCGGACTACGCAATCCT
>JAWXCG010000115.1:0-8210 GCA_034440555.1 Pseudomonadota bacterium | reverse complement strand
CTGGAAGGCATCGCCGATTACATGGAAACCGGTCGCGATGTGGTGACCGAAGTGAGCTCCGAAGAGCTGGTCGAGGATGGCGTTGATCTAGCCACCTTGCCGAGCTTTGAAGATCAGCATCGTTACTGCGCGGAGTGCATGATCAATGCCGAAGTGGTGGATCGACTGGCGATGAAGGGCGCGCTGCTTGAACTCTCCATCTCCAGTCTGGTGATCGCGGGCACACGCGAGAAGGTGCGCATCCACGCGCATGTCGACAATCCGGCGCAATTGTTTGAAGTGGCCGGCCGCTTCGGTCGGGTCAGCAGCGAAAAAGCCGACGATATGCGCGCGCAGACGCGTTCTGCGCACAGCTTGCGAGCGCAGGTCGCGATTGTCGCCGACAGCGGCGCGGACATACCCCCGGAAGCACTCGAGCGCTTGAATATCCATTTGGTGCCGGTGCGAATTTCCATCGGCGGGCGTGATTATCTGGACCGGGTTTCGTTGTCTGCGCGCGAGTTTTACAACGAAATCCGCACCAGTCCCATTCCACCGCGTACGTCGCAACCGCCGCCGGGCGACTTTCGTCGATTGTTTGAATTTTTGTTGTCGCATCATGAGCAGGTAATCGATGTTTCACTGGCGCGCGCGCTCAGCGGCACCATGCAGTCGGCAGAAAGCGCGGCTGGGCGTACCGATGCCAGCCGTGTGCGTGTGTTCGATTCCTGCAATGGCTCGGCCGGTCAGGGGCTCCTCGCGATTTGGGCGGGCGAGGCTGCGCTCGCCGGGCTGAGTTCCCAGGCGATCTGCGCCGGCTTGGAGCGGATGCGTCCGCGCACGTCGATGTGGGCGGTAGTGCGCGACCTGCGCTACGGGGTGCGTGGTGGGCGCGCGCCCAAATTGGCATTGCCGCTGACGCGGCTGTTGCGCTTCGTGCCCATGGTGCGCACCAATTCGATCGGCAAACTGCAAATAGCCGGCGCGATCTGGAGCAAGCAACAGTTACCGGAGCGCTTCGCGCGCGCGATCGTGCGTCGGCTCGATCCGAAACGACGCTGGCGTATTGTGGTCGGGCACTGCGATTGTGCCGAAGATGCCGAGCGGCTGCGTATCGCGATTCAAGCGCGTATGCCTAACGTAGACGCAATCTGGGTGATGGAGGCGGGCGCCGGCATTGGCGCGCATGCGGGTCCGGGATCGCTGGTGCTGGGTGTGCAGGACTACGAGCCACCAACGCTATGAGCTGGACGGAAGTGCTGTTGAAATTGATCAGTGCCTATCTGCTCGGCTCATTGTCGGGCAGTCTTATCCTGGGCCGATTGCGCGGTGTTGATGTGCGCCAGCTGGGCAGTGGCAATGCTGGCGGCACCAATGCGTTCCGCGCTCAGGGGTGGCGCTTTGCGCTGGCCGTGGTGCTGGTCGATGTGGGCAAAGGACTGTTGGCCGTCTGGTTGGCGCAGGGCGGTGTGGCTGAACCAGCGCTGGCGCTGCGCATTGGTTTGGCCGCGAGTGCGGCAGTGGTGCTGGGCCATGTCTGGCCGGTATTTTTTGGCTTCAAGGGCGGCAAGGGGGCGGCGACGCTGATCGGTGCGCTGGGCATGTTGTGGCCGCTGGTCCTGCTGCCGCTGCTCGTTGTCTGGTTGCTGACCATGATGCTCACCGGTTTCGTCGGTCTGTCGACGATGCTTGGCGCAATCGCGCTGATTCCGCTGGTGTGGTGGATCGCACCGGACGCGGACCGCATGCTGTGGCTGGGCACGGCGGTGTCGATCGCGCTGTTTCTGGTGTTCACCCATCGCAGCAATATTCAGCGCATGCGCAATGGCAGCGAGAATCGTTTTGAACGCATCCGCGTCATCGGGCGCTGGTTGGAGCGTGGCCGGTGAGCCTTGACCCGCTGCTGGCAGCATTAGCCAGCAACCGCGCGATTTCCGGCGTGGTGTTGGCGCAGTCACTCGGAATATCGCGCGCCGCGGTGTGGAAACAAATCGATCGGTTGCGCGCTCTGGGGTTGGAAATCGAGGCTCAGGCCGGCGCCGGGTATCGCTTGGCGCATCCGTTGCAGCTCCTTGATGCGAGCTTGATCCGGTCGCGGATCGAATTGCCAGTGCAGACGCTGCTGCGGCAACTGACGATCGTCAACGAGACTGCGTCGACCAGTGCCGATTTGCTGGCGCGCTCGTCGTCGCTCGCCAGTGGCGTGGTGCTGATCGCCGAGGCCCAGACTGCGGGACGCGGACAGCGCGGCCGGCGTTGGCAGTCGCCATTTGCCAGCGGGTTTCTCGGATCGCTGCTGTGGCGCTTCGATCAAGGGCTGGCAAGTCTCGGCGGTCTGAGCCTGGCGATGGGCGTTGCCGTAGCCGATGCCCTGGCCGAGTGTGGCGCCAGCGTGTGGCTCAAGTGGCCAAATGACATCGTTGTCGACGGACACAAACTGGGCGGTCTGCTGGTTGATGCGGGCGGCGAGGCGCATGGTGACTGCCACGTCGTCGTCGGCCTGGGATTGAATGGGCGCATTACCGAGGCGGCGCGTTCGCAAATCGAGCAACCGGTGACCGATCTAGTCAGCGTTCTGGGCAGCGTTGTCGACCGCAATGTGCTTGCGGCGCGGTTGCTCACCCATCTGCTGACGGCGCTGCGCGATTTTTCAGTGCACGGATTCGCCGCATTCCATGCGCGTTTTCTGGCGCTGGATGCCTTGTATGGCCGTCACGTCAATGTGTGCAGCGGAAACGCGCAGCATCAGGGTGTCGCCGCTGGGGTTGATGACAGCGGCAGGCTCTGTGTGACAATCGATGGCGTGCGGCAAGCGTTCGATGTCGGAACGTTACGCGTATTGGGATCCGGCTGATGCTGCAACTTCTATTCGACCTGGGCAACACGCGCATCAAATGGGCGATCTGCAGCCGTGCCGATCTCGGTGTCGATGCTGACATGGGAGAAATCCAGGCGCTTGACCACGCCGATCCGGTTTGGCAGACGCAGTTTGCTGCGGCTCTGGAGTCACTACCGACGCCCGCGTCGATTGCGTTGGCCGCGGTTGCACCCGAAATGATTGTTGCCGCTGCATTGCGCGTGCTCAATGCGCGCTGGCCCGAGCTTGTGCTGCAGCGGGTGCACAGCCTGGCACAGCTGGGGCGGTTCCGCAGTGCCTATGCACAGCCCGAGCGACTGGGCGTAGACCGTTTTCTGGCTGCCGCGGCTGCGGCGCAAGCGCCCGAAGCAAGATTGGTGATCGGCTGTGGCACCGCGCTGACCATCGACCTGATCGATGCCAGCGGCCAGCACCTGGGCGGTTTGATCGCGCCAGCGCCGGAAACCATGCGCGCTGCGGTGTTGGCACGCACAGCGCGAGTGCACTGGCTGCGCGAAGGCACCGCGCTCGATTTCGGCTGCACCACCGAGGATGGCCTGGAAGGCGGCATCTGGATGGCGGCGGCTGGCATGGTTGAACGCGCCATGCGCAAGGCCAGCGCAAGGCTGGGTACCATGCCGGCACTGATCGCGCATGGTGGCTCAGCGCAGGCCCTGGCAGACATGCTCGATGTCCCGCTACCGATCGAACCGGGGTTGGTATTCAACGGACTGCGCATTTGGCTCGATGCGCAACAAGCTCCGCTCTGCGGATAGACTCTGCATCCCCTGCGCGCAACCCGGCCATGTTCAGTCGCATTTTTTTTCTGCTCATGTTGGCGGCCAATATCGGCCTCGGTGCGTGGCTCGCTCTGGCGCCTCAGGCGAGCGCGCATGCGTTGCCGCCGGTCGATGCTGGCGTGGCGCAGCTGGTTTTGCTCAGTGAGCGCGGCGATACCGCCAGCAATGCCGCCGAACTGGTCGACCGGCCGCTGTCGATGGAAGAACTCGGCGCGCTCTCGTGCACACGCGTCGGGCCGTTTCCAAGCCAGGCCGACATGCGCCGTGCGATGGCGGCACTGACGCCGCTGACCGAGCGCATCCAATTCAAGGAGACGCGCGCGGTGAAGTCGCGGGGTTGGTGGGTGTACATGCCGGCACTGGAAACGCGCGATTTGGCGCTGCGTAACGCGCGCGAACTGGCAGCTCGGGGAATTCGCGACTACTACGTGGTGACCGCTGGCGACCAGCAGAACACGATTTCACTTGGCCTGTTTCGCGAGCGAACCAACGCTGAAAACCGCCGCGCGGAACTGATAGGCCTGGGCTTCGACGCTGCAATGCGCGAGCGCACCGATGAGGCGCCCGAGTACTGGCTGGAATACGCAGTGGCACCGGCGCGCACGTTCAACTGGAAGGATCGCGTTCCCGATGCCACCGGAATCGACGGCACGCCTACCGAATGCTCGTAGTTCAGGACTATCCGCACGCCCACTTTCGAGTAGAATGCGCGCCGGTTCAGACACTGCAACCAGATTTGCCGGTATAGCTCAGTTGGTAGAGCAACCGCCTTGTAAGCGGTAGGTCACCAGTTCGAATCCGGTTACCGGCACCAACCCAAAAACAAAAGCCCGCGCATGCGGGCTTTTGTTTTTGGGTTGGTGCCGGTAGTTGGGTGTCTCCAGATCCCTGGCTCGCTGTTGCGCGCCGCCCCCTTCACTGAAGGGGGCTGAGGCAGTTTTGGGGCTTGCGCCGAAATCTAGTTTGGAGTGGTGGCGGATCAGGAACGGCTGAGACTGTAGAAGCGGGCCAGGGGGCGAGCTCAGCACCCCTCAAGGGTGTGCTTCGTGGAGACTAGGGGCAGCCAGGACCCTGACGCACGGCGATCACTTTGGTTTAGCTGACTAATTTGAAATGTGCGTGGCGCGGCGAAAAATGTTTACATCCATAAGCGCCGGACCGGTGATAGTGTCACCAACTGTTACGGGAAAACTGTCGTGAGCGATGGCCTAACCGCGTTGTTTGAACGTTATCGAAGCTCGCTTCCGGAGAAGCGAGGCAGCATCATGGCTGCTTATTCGGGTTGGCGCGCTGATATTACGCAGTTGGAAAATCTACGCGAACTCTGCCGACTGTTGCATAAACTCTCCGGTTCAGCAGGCGGATATGGTTATGTCCCTTTGGGTCAAGCGGCGCGCGCTGCTGATGGCCTGTTGCACGAGTGGTTGAGCGATCCGCCTGAAGAGCTTGCCCAGCGCGCTGTCCTTGCGCTGCAGCTTGAGCCCCTGATGCTTGCGCTGGATGAACTGTTCGAGGCGGCGATTGACGTCGACACGGCCCCGAATCACGGCAATCTGGAATTGTTGTTGCGGCCGATCCAGGTATTGCTGGTCGATGACGACCAGGAGCTTGTTGTCCTGCTGACTGAGCAATTGCGCCAGGAAGGGATCGATGTACGCGCCACCGGCGATGGCGCAGGCATGCACCAGTTGCTCAATGAGCGCCGTCCTGACGTGCTGGTGCTCGACTTCTGGCTGCGAGATGAAACCGGCGACGATCTCGCACGTGCGGTGCGCGGACGGCCAGGACTTTCAGGTCTGCCCGCGGTATGCCTGACCTCAGACCGCACCCCGGAAACACGCCAACGCGCGCTGACCGCGGGGGCGCTCGATGTGATCGACAAGAGCACACCGCCCAGGCAGCTTGCCGGGATGCTCCGGATGTTTGCCGGACGCGCGGCCTGAACGTCGGCTCTTCGCGACCGCAAACCGCGTGCGCTGCAACCATCCCAACTGCTGACTCGGCTATCCTCACGGCCCAGAAATCAAGCCAGGATCGAAGGCCATGACCGTAATCAGACTGATCGGCGCGCCCACGGATATCGGTGCCGGACATCGCGGCGCATCGATGGGTCCGGAGGCGCTGCGTGTTGCGGGCATCGCCGAGGCTTTGCGTGATCGCGGGCTGAAAGTGGAAGACCGCGGCAATCTGGTGGGACCGCAGAATCCGTGGAAACCACCGGTCGATGGCTATCGCCATTTGCCGGAAGTGGTAGCGTGGAATCGCGCTGTGTTCGGCGCCATGTACGGCGCCCTGAATGACCAGCGCTTGCCCATTCTGCTGGGAGGCGATCATTGCTTGGGCGTGGGTTCGATTACCGCGGTGGCGCGCTGGTGTCGCGAACACAAAAAGAAATTGATCGTGTTGTGGCTTGACGCACATGCCGATTTCAATACTTCCTCGCTCACCCCTTCGGGCAATATCCATGGCATGCCGGTAGCGTGCCTGTGTGGTATCGGACCGCATGAATTGACCCATCTTGCCGGGGATTCACCGGCGCTACGCCCCGATCAGATTCGCCAAATTGGCATTCGATCGGTGGATGAGGGCGAACGCAAGCTGGTGCACGCGCAGGGGTTGGACATTTACGATATGCGCTACATCGACGAAATCGGCATCAAGCGCGCGATGGAGGAAGCGCTGACCGAGTTGGATGCCGACACGCATTTGCATGTCAGCTTCGATATCGATTTTCTCGACCCGGATATTGCCCCTGGTGTGGGCACTACGGTCAGGGGCGGACCCAACTATCGCGAAGCTCAGCTGGTGATGGAGATGATCGCAGACACTGGGCGCCTGGGTTCGCTCGACATCGTTGAACTCAATCCCGCGTTCGACGAACACAATCGCACTGCGCGGCTCGCGGTCGATCTGGTCGAAAGCCTGTTCGGCAAGTCGACTCTGATGCGCGCCTAGTACGCAGCCGCTCGCTCAGGCACGCCGGCTGCACCAATGTTGATCCCTCGGCACACAAGTGACCTCTGCCACTTTTCGCTGCGCCGTCGCTGTTTGATGATGTTGCTGGCGTATTAGGACCAAAGATGAGCACTGGTACTGCGGCAATCAAGTTCGAAAATGTCGGCAAGTGCTACGGCGAACGCCAAGCGCTGAACGAACTCAGTCTGGAAGTACGGCGTGGCGAGGTTTTTGGCCTGCTCGGCCCCAATGGCGCCGGCAAAACTACTGCCATGCACATCGCAGTCGGTCTGATTGCTGCGGACAGCGGTTCAGTGCGTGTGCTGGACGGTGATCCGCGCGAGCCGGCGTTGCGTCAGCGCTTCGGCATCGCGCCGCAGAAGCTGTCGCTGTACGAGGAAATGACAGGCCGTGAGAACCTGGAGTTCTTTGCTCATACGTTCGGAATGCACGGGGCCCGTTGCCGTGAGCGTGTCGACGCAGCACTGCGCTTCGTCGCACTCGAGGATCGCCAAAGCGATCGCGTGTCGGAGTATTCGGGGGGCATGCAGCGACGTTTGAACATCGCGGCTGCGATGGTGCACGAGCCGGAACTGGTGTTACTCGATGAACCTACGGTGGGTGTTGATCCGCAATCACGCAACGCCATTTTCGACAACGTGCTGGCGCTAAAGAATGCCGGACACACGGTGGTCTACACTACGCACTACATGGAAGAGGCCGAACGGTTGTGCGATCGCATTGCGATTGTCGACCAGGGTCGCTTGCTGGCTTTGGATACACTCGATGGGCTGGTGCGGGCGCACGGCGGCGAAGCTCAGCTCAGCATCGAGCGCGCCGGGCGGACCGAATTTCTGCACGGGGACGACCCAGTGCGCCTGCTTGGCGAGGCCTTGGCGCTCGGCCCGGTGGATACGTTTCAGCTGCGACGGCCTACGCTGGAGCAGGTATTCCTCAAACTCACTGGCCGCCAATTGCGGGATGACGCCTGATGAACGCCGTGCTCGCGATCGCGCTGAAAGATCTGCGTCTGCTGGCGCGCAACCGCGCCACGTTGTTCTTCACTTTCATCTGGCCGATTCTGATGGCGGTGGGTTTTGGTTTGATGTTTGGCGGTGAAGGCGAGAAGGCGAAGTTGCGCGTTCTGGTCATCGATCAGGATCAGAGTGTCGGGTCCAAAGTGCTGTTCGACGGGCTCCTGGCATTGAGTTCCATCACCGCGGAAAGCATTCCGCGCGCCGAGGCCGAGCTACAGGTCAAGCGTGGGCGCGCCGTCGCCCTGGTCGACATCCCCAAAGGATTTGGTGTAGCCAGCGAGCGCCTGTTTTATGGCGAACCGGCGACTGTGAACCTGTTGATCGATCCGAGTCGCAAAGCCGAGATCGCCATGCTCGAAGGCATGCTGATGCAGGTCGCGTCTGAGGATATGGGGCGCAAGATGAGCAGCATCGGAAAAAATACGAAGTGGTTGCAGACCGCGCGCGATGATACTGCCGTCCTGCCCGACGACCAGCGACAGCGTTTCGGTTCCCTGTTCGATACACTCGAAGGCTTGCAGCTCGACGACCCGCAATTGTCATCGGCCAGCGCCAGCGCCAGCGCCAGCGCCAGCGCCAGCG
>JAWXCG010000114.1:0-3094 GCA_034440555.1 Pseudomonadota bacterium | reverse complement strand
TTTGAGCCGCTGACGCTCGAAGACGTGCTCGAGATCGTCGATAAGGAAAAGCCCAAGGGTGTGATCGTGCAATACGGTGGGCAGACACCATTGAAACTTGCGCGTGCGCTCGAAGCCAATGGCGTGCCCATCATCGGCACTTCGCCGGACTCGATTGATCTGGCGGAGGATCGCGAGCGATTCCAGAAACTGATTCAGTCATTGGACCTCACCCAACCACCGAACCGCACTGCGCGTCATCCTGAAGAGGCAATGGCGCTGGCGCGAGAAATTGGCTATCCGCTGGTGGTTCGGCCGAGCTATGTGTTGGGCGGGCGCGCCATGGAAATCGTCCATTGCGACGCCGATCTGAAGCGCTATATGACCGAAGCAGTGCGCGTGTCCAACGACTCGCCGGTGCTGCTTGATCGCTTTCTCGACAACGCCATCGAAGTCGATGTCGACGTGGTTGCCGATGCCGAGGGCAACGTGTTGATCGGCGCCATCATGGAACATATCGAAGAGGCTGGTGTGCACTCCGGTGATTCGTCCTGTTCGCTGCCGCCCTATTCGCTCACGCCTGAGATGCAGGATCGTCTGCGTGAACAGGCGACGCGCATGGCTCGGGCGTTAGGCGTGATCGGTTTGATGAACACGCAGTTCGCGATCCAGGGCGAGACGATCTTCGTGCTCGAAGTCAATCCACGTGCTTCGCGCACGGTGCCGTTCGTGTCCAAGGCCACCGGCGTGCCATTGGCAAAAATCGCAGCGCGCTGCATGACGGGGCGTTCGCTGGTTGCGCAGGGGCGGATGCAGGAAGTGATCCCACATTATTATTCCGTGAAGGAAGCGATTTTTCCATTCGCCAAGTTCCAGAACGTCGACCCGATACTCGGCCCGGAGATGCGCTCGACCGGAGAGGTGATGGGCGTTGGTCGCAATTTCGGGGAAGCCTTCGCGCGTGCGCATGAAGCCGCGGGGATCAAGGCGCCGCGGGTAGGCCAGGTATTCATCAGCGTGCGCGACGTCGACAAGCCGCGCAGCGTGGACATGGCAATGGACCTGATCCGACGTGGCTATTCGCTGGTGGCAACGCAGGGCACCTGCGACTATCTGCGATTGCAAGGCATGGCCTGTGAGCGCGTCAACAAAGTCGCCGACGGCCGTCCGCATATTCTGGACATGATCAAGAACGACGAAATCGTGTTCATCGTCAACACCACCGAGGGCAAACAGGCGATTGCCGATTCGTTCTCCATTCGTCGCGGCGCATTGCAGCATCGCATCACTTACTCAACCACGTTGACCGGCGCACGCGCGCTGGTACATTCGCTGGACTATCGAAATAGCGAACGGGTCAACTCCCTGCAGGAACTGCATAAGGAATTGCAAGCATGAAAAGAGCCCCATTGACCAAGCGCGGAGTTGAGCGCTTGCGTGCCGAGCTGGAACGATTGAAGAGTACGGATCGACCGCGAGTCATTGCGGCCATCGCCGAGGCCCGCGCGCATGGCGATTTGAAAGAGAACGCGGAATATCACGCAGCGCGTGAGCAACAGGGTTTCATCGAAGGACGCATCCAGCAGTTGGAGGGTGCGCTGTCGTTCTCCGAAGTGATTGACGTCACCAAGCTGGCGGCGGGTTCGCGCATTGTGTTCGGCGCCACCGTCGAACTGATCGAGCTGCACAGCAACGAGGAAATCAGTTATCAGATTGTTGGCGAGCTCGAAGCCGACATCAAACAGCGATTGATTTCGGTCAACTCGCCGATGGCGCGCGTGCTGATCGGGAAAAGCGAAGGCGACACAGTAGAACTGGTTGCCGCGCGCGGCACCAGGAATTTCGAGATCGTCGGTGTGCGATACGAATAGTGGCCGGTTGAATAGTGGCCTGCATTTGGCGCAGGCTCTGGCTCTCCTCGTTGCGAGGTGCCGATCATGACTACGATTGAAACAGCATGACCAACGCCGTGCTTTTGTTGCCGCGCCTGGACCGGTTGCTAGCAGCCCTGCCTGGGCAGGACATTTGGCAGTGGCTGGGCCGATCAGATCGCATCGCTGCTGCGCCGGCGTCGGCGCATGCAATACCGCATGCGATGTTTGAGGTTGTGCCGGAGGAGTTTGCGCAAGCTGCGGTCGCGCGCCACGGCGAGTGTGACGACGCCGGCATGTACACCTGGTTGCGCGCCGATCCCTGCTGGCTACAGCCGGACATGAACAGTCTGCGCATGATGGCCTGGGGCCAAATGTCGATGAGCCAAAAGGATGCCGAAGACCTGGCGGCGATCTTGCGACCGCTGTTGGGCGACGAAGGTTTCGAGTTCTCGATTCCGCATCCGGAACGTTGGTACCTCAGGCTGCCACTGGGTTCTGAACTGCCGCGTTTCTCGCATCCCCAGGATGTTTTGGGCGACGATGTCGAGCGGCATTTGCCGCCGGGCAACTCGGGGCTGCGTTGGCGGCGGCTGCTCAATGAAGTGCAAATGAGCTTGCATCAACATCCGGTCAGCCAGCGACGCGAGGCGGCCGGGTTGGCGCCAGTGAACAGCCTGTGGTTCTGGGGTGGTGGGCGTCTGCCGAATCGGGTGCGCGCCGCGCGCAGTCAATACTTCAGCGATGATCCGATCATGCGTGGCCTCGCGCGGCAGGCTGCGGTTCCCTGTTTGCCGACGCCCGCTGGATTGAATGCGCTTGCGCCCGTGCAGCGAAGCGGCGTGTTCGATCTGCGTATGGTAGCCCCGACGGCACTCAACGCAGATTGGCTTGAACCGCTGATCCAACGCCTGCGTTCCGCGGAACTCGATGAGATCGTATTTGGCTTCGCCGCCGGCGAGCGTTTCCAATTGCGTCGGCGTCATCGCTGGCGATTCTGGCGCAAGCCACTCGCCGGTCCCGTGGCTGGGCCATTGACGGACAAACGCGGGTGAAGCCACGCAGCATCGTGCGACGGTTGATTCAAACCGATCATCCGCTGCTCGCTCAAGCGCGATGGCATCCGGTACTTTGCCGGGTCTACGCTGCGCGCGGAATAGCAGATGCCGAAGCCATGGATTTGCGACTGACGCATCTGGCTTCCCCGGCGACGCTGGGTGGCCTCGACACCGCATGCGACATTC
>JAWXCG010000113.1:0-36043 GCA_034440555.1 Pseudomonadota bacterium | reverse complement strand
GGTTACAACAGAAAGAGCGTGCCCAGTCCGAGAAACGCCAGAAACCCGATGCAGTCAGTGACCGTGGTTAGAATCACACCCCCGGCTAGCGCCGGGTCGATCGCCATGCGCCGCAGAGCGAGCGGAATCAGCACGCCGAACGCCGCTGCCACCAGCAGATTGATCGCGACCGCAGCAGCGATCACCATTGCCAACTCCATGCTGCCGAACCAGGCGCCGGCCGCAATGCCCACGACAATTGCCCAGACCACACCATTGAACCCGCCCACTTTAAGTTCCTTGGCCAATAGCGCCAAGGCATTGGACGAACTCACCTGACCGAGCGCCATGCCGCGCACCATCAGGGTAAGGGTCTGCGTGCCGGCGATGCCGCCCATACTCGCAACCACCGGCATCAGGATTGCCAACGCCACGATCTGCTCCAACGCCACATCGAAGCGACCGATCACAAACGAAGCCAGAAACGCAGTAGCCAGGTTGATCCCCAACCAAAGGGCACGCTTTCGCGTGGCGCGCGGCACCGGCGAGAACAGGTCTTCTTCTTCGTCCAGACCGGCCATCGACATCACATTGTGATCGGCCTGGGCGCGGATAATGTCGACTACGTCGTCGATGGTGATGCGACCCAGCAGCACATTGCTCGGATCCACCACGGGCGCCGAAATCAAGTCGTGGTCGGCAAAGCTGCGCGCTACTTCCTCGGCATCGGCGGTGACCAGGATCGGCGCCTGGGTATCGTCCATCAACGTGTTGACCAGGGTCGATGGATCGGCCGTCAGCACCTGGGCGATGGCGAGGCGTCCCAGATACTGGTTGCGCCGACTGACCACATACAGAAAGTCGGTGTGGTCAGGAATTTCACCGCGCAGCCGCAGATAGCGCAGCACCACATCGACGGTGACATCGGCACGGATGGTGATCGCATCAGGCGCCATCAGCCGGCCCGCAGTGTCCTCTGGATAAGACAGCGCCTGCTCGAGCCGCTCGCGTTCGTCGCGATCCATCGACTTGAGCACTTCTGCGGTGACGGTATCCGGCAGGTCCTCGAACAAATCGGCCAGATCGTCGATATCCAGCGACTCGGCCGCGGCGACAATCTCTTCCGGGTCCATATCCTTGAGCAGGGCTTCGCGCACTTCTTCGCCGCAATGGACCAGCACTTCGCCATCGTCTTCGGCATCGACCAAGCCCCACAGCATCAGTCGCTTCGTGGGCGGCAACGACTCCAGCAAGTTGCCGATCTCCGCTGGCGTCAGTGTGTTCACCATGCGCCGCACCGGCCCCAGACGCCCCGAATCGAGCGCCTGTGACAGCATTTTCATACGGCGCGCAGTGCGGTCAAGATGGGCAAGATCGGCCATGGCAAACCTCCAGCGTCAGATCGACTGACGCCTTCGAAGTGGGCGAGAGATGCGGGATTATCGCGGTATTGGCAACGTCTGGCTACGCGCCATCGCCCGGTACTTCGCGCACGCCATCACGCCCCAGCACAGCCAGCGGCCAGCGTTGCATCGGGGTGTGCTTCAGGCGCAGCAAGGGTTTCTCGACCCAGTGCCAGGAGGCAATCGCAATTAACAGGACAATCGGCAACGACCCGAAGAAAAGCAGCATGGGTGTTGGCGCTTCCAAAGCGCGTACAACCAATTGCTGTACCGGAAAGCCCCAGAGATAGACGCCGTAGGAATAGTCCCCGATGCGATTGAACCGGCCCAGCCGGGGCACATAGGCAAACCACAGGCTGCCATAGCCCAGCGCGAGTCCAAACAAGCTCATAAAATACGGGGTGCCGTGCATCCACCAGGCGATCAATACGAGCACACAGGCAAGATAGCCGTTGAGTGGAATGAATTCGCGATTCAGATAGAACGCCGAGCCCAGTGCAAATAGACCAGCCAGGCGCAGAGTGGTGTCATTGCGGAACAGGAAATTTGCCGGTTCTGACTGCCATGCCCATAGCATCACGACCGCGCCCAGCAGCAGATTGAACATCCAACGCCGATGCAACAGTCCGCATGCTCCGACCAGCGCAACCAATACGTACAGGCGCACTTCCACCGGCAGCGTCCACAACGAACCATTGACCACGCGCGGGTGCGGGTTGGACTCGAACACGCCGGGCAGGTACCACTCGAGTCTAATGAAGTCGAGATTCTTCAGGACGTAGGCCAGCGTATCTCGATGTAGTAAGTAGTCGACCACGGGCAATTGCGTAACGAATGGGCCGATCAGATAAGCGCACAGAACGACGCATACAAGGTAGGCAGGCAGGATGCGCAGAACGCGCGAGCCGACAAAAAACTTCAGGTCGCGACGCCTGACATAACTGCCCACCACCAAAAAACCGCTGACGACGAAGAAAATATCGACCGCGATCGACCCGGTGTAGACACCTGGCCCCCAGCCCGCCTTGCCGATGAAATCGTGCAGGCCGGGACTCTGTGCCAGCGCATAGCTGTGACCGAAAACCACCAGGACCGCCGCAATCAGGCGCAACGGTAAAAAGTTGTCGCGACCCTGATTCAGGCAGTCAGCCAGACTCCGACGGACTAAGGTGCGTAACGCCGGTCCGATCGTGCTGAGCACGCGGGCTCAGAAGCGCGGGCGCTTGGGCTTGTCGGATCGAAAGCCGGGTTTGAATCCGCCGCGCGGCTTGTCATTGAATCCGGGCTTGCTACGCGGTAGCGGAACCGCGCTCGAGTCTGCGTCGGTCGCGCGCGAAATGCGCAGCCGTTGCCCGCCCACCCAGACGTTCTGCAAGTGCTCCATCAGATCATCGGGCATGCCTTCGGGCAGATCGACCAGACTGAACTCATCGAAAATCTCGATGCGGCCGATGTGCTTGCTGTCCAGCTCCGCTTCATTGGCAATGGCGCCGACAATATTGCCGGGTTGGACGTTATGACTGTGCCCAACCTCAATACGAAAGCGCTCCATACCGGGCTCGTCGCCGCGCGCGCTGCGTTTGCTGCGTTCCGGGCGTGCGTCGCCACGGGCAGAAATGTCGTTCGCGGGGATATTTTCGCTGGAGCCCGGCGGGCTGCTATCGACTCGTTCACGGCTGACGCGCGCAACTTCCGGTTCAATTGACTCTGCCACGCGCTCGCGTACCGGTCGCGACTCGCTGCGTTCGACACGATCCGGACGGGGAGCAAACTCAGGGCGTGCTCGCACAGGCTCCGTGCGCTCGCCCTGGAAACGCGAATCCTGCGCCGGGCGATCACTACGTAATTCATGCGCCGGGCGATCACCACGCGCTTCGGCTCGTCGTTCCCATTCGCCGCGTTCCGGACGCTTTGGCGTCTCGAGCAGCAGGGGCGTGTCGCGTTGCGCAATGCGCGCCAGAGCGGCCGCAATTTCGACCGCGGGCACGTCGTGTTCGGTCTCGTATTGCTCGATCAGATTCCGATAGATGCCCAAATCGCTCTTGGCCAGTGCGTCGGTGATCTGTTGCTTGAATTTTCCGATCCGGTGCGTATTGACGTCATCGATGGTCGGCAGTGCCATCGGTTCAATCGGTTGCCGCGTGGCGCGCTCGATCGCGCGCAGCATGCCGCGTTCGCGCGGCGTTACAAACAAAATCGCATCGCCGCTGCGTCCGGCGCGACCGGTGCGGCCAATGCGATGAACGTAGGCTTCGGTGTCGTAAGGAATGTCGTAATTGACTACGTGACTGACGCGGTCAACGTCCAGACCGCGCGCTGCTACGTCGGTGGCGACCAGGATGTCGAGATGGCCGTCCTTGAGGCGCTGGATGGTCTTCTCGCGCAGGGCCTGGGGAATATCGCCATTGATGGCTGCCGCGGAAAAGCCCCGTGCCTCGAGCTTTGCGGCCAGCTCATCGGTGCTGATCTTGGTACGCGAAAAAATGATCATGCCATCGAAGGTCTCGGCTTCGAGGATGCGCGTGAGTGCGTCGAGCTTCTGCACGCCGCTGACCAGCCAGTAGCGCTGGCGCGTGTTGACGGCGGTGGAGGTCTTGCCGCGGATCGTGACCTCGGCCGGATTTTTCAGATAGGTGCCGGCGATGCGACGGATAGGCGCCGGCATCGTCGCCGAGAACAATGCCACCTGGCGACCAGCGGGCGTGCGCTTGATCACGTTCTCGACATCGTCGATGAAACCCATGCGCAACATCTCATCGGCTTCATCCAGCACCAGACATTGCAACTGCGAGATGTCGAGCGTGCCTTTCTCGAGATGATCGATGACGCGTCCGGGGGTGCCTACCACCACATGCACGCCGCGCTTGAGCGCATGCAGTTGCGGGCCGTAGCTTTGGCCGCCATAAATTGGCATGACGTGGAAACCGCGAATGTGGGCTGCGTACTTTTGGAAGGCTTCGGCGACCTGAATCGCCAGTTCGCGCGTCGGCGCAAGCACCAGCGCCTGCACGATCGGGCGGCTGACATCGATGCGCGACAAAATCGGCAGGGCGAACGCTGCCGTCTTGCCGGTACCGGTCTGAGCGGTGCCGACCAGGTCACGTCCCGCCAACAGGTGCGGAATAGTTGCTGCCTGGATTGGCGACGGCGACTCGTAGCCGACATCACTTAGCGCACGCATCACTGGCTCGCTCAACGCAAGTTGTTGGAAATTGACGGACGTGCCGTCGTCTGGAAAGGGCTCGGACATAAAGGATTCTCTGAAGGTCGCTGCGCAAATGTTGATTGCGTTGCGCGGCACGCGAATGGGTGCACTATTTACCACGAATCGGCCCGAAGCCCCATGCGGGAGGCGGCTATGCCTTTGAACGGTCTTAAATTTCGGCGGCAACCGAACCCATGGCGATCGCAAAAACAAAAGCGCCCGCATTGCTACGGGCGCCGATAAGAAACCTGATTGCTTTCGATCAGGCGTTTTCGCGTTTTACACGCGGTTTCTTGCCGAGCGAAGTGATCTTCTTGATTGCGCACAGACTGCTGTAGGTGTTCATGCGCATCAGAAAGTCGCCAGAGGAGCGATCAGCCAGCTGGCCGGACGGCAATCGGTCGCGATCAAGCAGCCGAATATGCGAGTTGCGATCCAGCCAGCCACTGTCAGTGACGAGTGCATTCGATCTCGGGCCATGCGCCAAATTGAAACAGGGCCGCCCGAACTCGATCAGGTATTGATCGCGACGCTTGGTGGTCAACACCAGGCTGGTGTCGTTGTCGCTGGTCCAACTGTAGATGTCGCTGGTGCGAACCCGAACGTTGGTCGGCTCCGCGTAAACCACCATTGGGGCCTCGTCCGCGACAGCGACCGGTGCGAGAAAAATCATCATCAGCAGGGTGGTCAACGCTTGGGCTTTCATGGGTCACTCCTTCTGCGGCATCAAAACGGACGCATCGAATCAGGTTCGGCGACTGGCACTCCCAGCCTCGGGGGCGCCTTTCAACAGTCTGCTCCGGCGTTGCTGACTGCAACCTTTACCGATCCGATCCAGAGCCACGGCGCCGGGCGTTCAGTAGCGCTGAAACGACCAGCTCTGCATCCGGCCGTGACGATAAGGCATCACTCCGTGAAATTGACGTGGATCAGCATCGAAAACCATCGGCAGAAACAGTCTATCGCCTTCCCACATCGGAAGATCCGCCAATCGCTCGAGGTCGATCCATTCCAGCGTGCCTTCCTCGTTGTGACTGCGCTCGACGCCGTCAAACGCGCTGATGGTGAACAGAAAACCCAGCCAGTCCTCGCCGTTCTTGCCGAAGCCAGGCCAATTGATGGTGCCGCGTAGGTGCAGGCTGGTGCACTCGATGCCGGCTTCCTCGCGAATCTCTCGGCGCATGCAGCCAAGCGCATCTTCGCCTCGCTCCATCTTGCCACCCAACCCGTTGTACTTGCCGAAATGGGCATCGTCGGGTCGCGCGTTGCGATGCACCAACAACACACGCCGGCGATCCGGCGAGAGGACAAATCCCAGAGTTGCGAGAATAGGTGTGTACGCCATGAGCGGGCGAGCGCGAGGCGACTGGTCTAGACGGAAGCGGCTTCAGTGTCGATGCTGGGCGATGTCGTTTCGTCGGACAATCGCACCTGAAGCCACTCCCGCGTTGACTAGATCAGGCACGTGCGGAAGAAAAGGTGCGGCGCTGCCCCTGCGATTTGCTATGCGATTTGGCATGCCCGCCCGGTTTGTTGCCTTTGCTTTCGACATGACCACGACGCGCGTGCTGCGCAGGACGAGATTTTCCGGGCGCTGGCGGCTTCGTCGCGGTATCCACGCGCAGCGCCTGGCTCGGGGTGAATCCCGGGAAATTTTCGATGTGGATTTCCTGCTTGAGCAGACGTTGAATGTCGCGCAACAGGTGTGCCTCGTCCTGACAAACCAGCGAAATCGCCTGGCCATCTTCGCCGGCTCGACCGGTGCGGCCGATTCGATGCACGTAATCTTCTGCGACCATCGGAAGGTCATAGTTGACTACCACCGGCAACTGCGGAATATCCAATCCGCGCGCCGCAATGTCGGTCGCGACCAGGATGGTGATGCGGCCCGATTTGAAATCGGCCAACGCTTTGGTGCGCGCGCCCTGACTCTTGTTGCCGTGGATGGCGGCCGCCTTGAAACCGCTGACCATGAGCACCGTGGTCAGTTTGTCGGCGCCATGTTTGGTGCGTGAAAACACCAGGGTCTGACGGCGACTGTCCTTGGCAAGCACATCGACCAGCAGATCGCGCTTGCGTGCAGCATCGACCGGATGCACCAGATGCGAAATGTTGGCGGCGATAGTGTTGCGCGGTGTGACCTGCACCTCGCGTGGATCGCGCAGAAACTGCGCGGCGAGTTTCTTGATCTCGTCGGAAAATGTTGCCGAGAACATCAGTGTCTGTCGCTGTTGGCGCGGCAGCACTGCGAGTATGCGCTTGAGGGCGGGCATGAATCCCATATCCAGCATGCGATCTGCTTCGTCCAACACCAGGCAATTGACGCCACTCAGGTCAACTGTTCGACGATCGATATGATCGATCAGGCGGCCAGGCGTGGCGATCAGCACATCGAGGCCGCGGCGGACCGCATCTACTTGCGGTTGCATACCCACGCCGCCAAAGATGGTCGTGCTGCGCACGCCCAGGTGTTTGCCGTAAGCGCGCAGACTCTCGTGCACTTGTGCCGCCAATTCTCGGGTCGGGGTAAGGATCAGCACGCGTGGATTGCGTTGCAATGCGTTGTCACGCTTACCGCCCGGAAAGAGCCGCTCGAGTATCGGCAGGGCGAAGCCGCCGGTCTTGCCGGTGCCGGTCTGCGCCGCAGCCAGCACATCGTTGCCGGCCAGAACAAGAGGAATCGCGCTCAGCTGCACCGGGGTGGGCGTGTCGTGGCCAAGTTCGGCGAGCGCACGCAAAATCGCGGGCGAAAGCCCGAGTGTGTTGAAAGACATTGGATAACTCCGTCTTCTGTTGCCAGAATAGTTTGTTGCCCGGAGCGTTCCCTAAAACCGCGCCGCAGGTCTGTGTGGATCGCGCGAGGCGTCCGTGTTTCGCAGAGACCAGTCGGTGTGGAGCCGTCGTTGCAGGCCGATGGGCCGGGCACGTCGGGAAACCGTCAGGAAGAAAGGAATCAGCGCTTAAAGCCGGCGCACCATAGCGTCTAGCCGCTGAGCCGTCCAGTCAGAGCAGGATCGTGTTCAGACGCGAGGCAGCCAATAGCGAATCGACGGCTCCGACGCAGTCACTTCTGTTCGGTCGCGGTGCGCTTATAGCCGCGTGAAGGGGTGGACGGGACTCCGAAACGAGGATCTGAACGTCCATTCACGTAATATTGGCATTTGCGCGCGTTTGCCTATATTATTCGCCCGCTGTGTTGGCAGGGTCACATTGCATCGTGACCTGATCCTGTTGATCTGTTGATCTACTGGTGGTTTAGATCACTACTCCCTGCAACCTCAGACTCGGACCGAAGACTCTTCGGCCGTGATTTCCTTCAAATGTTTCAAGGAGTTAGTTTATGTCAGATCGTCAGGTTGGTACTGTCAAATGGTTCAACGACGCTAAGGGTTTTGGCTTCATCACCCCGGAAAGCGGCGCTGATTTGTTTGTGCATTTCCGCGCCATCCAGGGCACCGGCTTCAAGTCGCTGCAGGAAGGCCAGAAAGTGAGCTTCGTCGTCGTCAAGGGCCCGAAGGGCCTGCAGGCTGACCAGGTTCAGGCTGCCTAATCGAAGCGCACAGCGCGAGATTGAAAAACCCGGCCTCGCGGCCGGGTTTTTTTTCGCCTGGGATTCGGTTCGCTAGCGCCGATCGATAAACAGTTCGTTCAATGACCGGCAGGGTAACCATTTCCCCATGCTCGGGTAGTGTACGACGAGAGATCAGGGAGCACTCGCTCCACCCGAAGTTCGCGCTGCATGGACGTCAGCGGACGCAGCGCGCGCCGACCTTACTGAATCAATGGTGCCGTTCCGCTGAAGCAATAACGTCAGGCCCCGCCGAAGTCGTACGACATGACCTTTTCCGGCTCCTGCAGGAAATTCCCCTGCACGAAGTTGACGCCGCAGGAAAACAGGATCGACATGCTGGCAGCGTCTTCGACAAACTCGGCGATGGTGATCTTGCCCGCAGCACGCGCCATATCGCAAATCTCCCGCACTTTGAGCTGACTGTCCTTATTCTTGGGCAAGTCGGCCATGAATGTTCTATCCACTTTCAGATAAGTGGGGTCGAGGTGCTTGAGTAATTGGAAAGAGTTGAGCCCGCTGCCAAATTGCTCGATGGCAAAATGGCTGTGCAACTGTTCCAGGCCTTTCTGGAATTTACGCACGTTGGTGAGATTGGTCACGACTTTGCTTTCCGGCATGCCGAATACCAAGGCATCGCCGCGCAGGCGCGCCCCCTGCAGCTGACTAGCCACCCACGGCAGCAGCGTGGCGTCTTCGACCGAGTACGGCGTGATCTTGACGAAAAACGTGCATTTGCGGCCTTCGCGTTCGCGCTCGGCCAGCACTTTGATGGCATGCGAGATCACCCAGCGATCGATTGCGGGCATCAGCCCATTTCGCTCGGCAATCGGCAGGAAGAATCCGGGGCTGATTTCACCTTTCGGGCCGTTCAATCGCAACAGGATTTCGTAAAACTCGCCTTCCTCACCCATGATGCTGATGATCGGCTGGAAGAAAAGCGAAAAGCCGTCGTGGGCCAACGCATCCTTGACCAGGTTCAACCAGGCGCGTTGCTTCTCGGCATCGGCTTTGTCCTGTGCCGCCGGATCGAACACGCTGACGCGATTGCCGCCGTCGTTTTGCGCGGTGCGCAGGATATTTGCGCCTTCGCCCATGATGGTCTGGGCATTGGCGATTTTTTCGCCGATAAAAACCGCGCCAATGCTTGCGGTGAGATTGACCGACTTCTGGTTCAACTCGAATACATGCACTTCAAAAGCCTTGCACATGCGCGTAGCAAGTGCATGTGCTTCTTCGTGCGACGCGCTCGGCACCAGCACGGCAAATGTCTGCTCGCCAACGCGCGCGATGATATCGCGCTCGCCCAACTGTTTTCGAACCAGGTTGGCCATGTCGGACAACAGCAAATCCGCGTTGCCCACACCCACGTTGTCCAGCACCTTGCGGAAGTTGTCGGCTTCGATCAGCAAAAGACTCAGATCGTTTCGCCCCTTGGCAGCTTCGCCGACGATCTTGTCCAGTTCCGCCAGGAAGTACTGGCGATTGAACAGTCCGGTGACCAAATCCTGCTGGCGCAGTCGATTGAGCTCCTCCGCCTGCACGGCATTGGTCTCGTTACGATGGAAAGTAATTTGCAGACAGGGTTCGCCTTCAAACGTGGCTTCGGCAAACTCCATCAGCGCAGCAAACTTGCCGCCATTGGCATGTTGCGCCTCGAGCTCGAGTCGCGCGGGCGGCTTCTCTCCTTTGGAGATGCGCTTGAGCAGCGACTTGAAATCATCGGCGTACTTGGGCGAGACCATATCCAGAATCGAAAGACCGGAAAGGTCTTCGAAATCGTCATAGCCGAACATATCGAGATACGCCTTGTTGGCGCGCACGTGCAAGCCTTCATGCAGAAACGCAATCGGATCACGTGACGACTCGAGCAGCGCATCACAGCGCCGCTCAACCTCGCGCAGCGCATTTTCCAGACGCCGCACCGATCGACGGGTATGCAGGTCAGCAAACTCCGTGCGCACTACCAATTGCGTTTGTTCCGAGTTGCTGAGCAACGCAATACCACGCGCGCCAGCGGCAAACGCACCGAGGAACGACGCCTCATCAATCACTTTGAGGACAGGGATGACTGGAATGTCCTTGCCGGTGGCTGCGACCACGGACATGGTTTCCGCAAATGTCGGTTGCTTGTTGGTGGCATTGACCAGCACCAAGTCGGGCTGCGCGTCAGCAATCTGCTGTGCCACGGCCTTCATGGAATCGGCGCGGTTGGGGCGGACAGGGATTCCGGCGTTGCGCAGCATGCTGACCAACTGCTCCGCGGTGTCCATCGAATCCTCAACCAGCAAAATCCGAATGACGAGTTCCTGCTTTGCCATAACGATTCACGATCCAGGGGCGCTCTTTGTACCCCATCAGCCCCGTCGGGCGCCAGCATTTCGACGATCAATGGCGTTGACACGATTTGTCGAAGCAGATGTGAGTAAGCGTGACGCGCTCGCTGGATAAATGCGGCGCCGATGTAAAAGGGGCTCGCGCCGTGATGGTCAGGCGTTAAGGTGCGCCCGCAGAGCGCGGCGCAGGCGGCTGCCTCGACAACTCCGCCATCGGCGTTTTGAAGGGCTCGCCCGCGATCTCTCGCACCCAACGCGGCATCAGATACCCCGGCAGGCGCATGCGCAGCGAGCGCTCGATGGCGACCGCTGTCTCCTCGGGAACATCGAAGTGTGCCGTCCCCTGAACCCGGTCCAACAAGTGCAGGTAATAGGGCAGCACGGCGGATTCAAACAGCGTTTCAGACAACTCGGCCAAGGCTTCCACACTATCGTTGACATGGCGTAACAGCACACTCTGATTGAGCAGCGTGGCACCGGTGTCGCGCAGTTGACGCAATGCGGTGCGAACCGATCCGTCGATTTCGTTGGCGTGATTGGCATGCACGACAATGGCTACGGGCCAGGGTAGTGCGCTGATCCAGTCGCACAATTCAACATCAACCCGCGCGGGCAAAACAATCGGCAAACGCGTGTGCAGGCGTAACCTGCGGACGTGGGGAATCAGTGCGAGCGCATCGGTCAGTTCCTTCAGGCGGTGCGTGGCCAACGACAGCGGGTCGCCGCCACTGAGCAGGACTTCACTGATCGAGGTATCCGAACGCAAATGCGCGATCGCCGTTTTCCAGCGATCGCGCGCAGCGGTCTCGTCGGCATAAGGAAAATGACGTCGGAAGCAGTAGCGACAGTGCACGGCACAACTGCCGGTGGTGATCAGCAGCGCGCGTCCCTCGTACTTATGCAGCACTCCTGCCTGCGCGCGACTGTCCAAATCGCCGACCGCGTCGAGGTCGTAGCCGGCAACCGGCAGTTCCTCTTCGATCAACGGCAATACTTGGCGCAACAGGGGATCTGCAGCGTCGCCGCGGCGCATACGCGCAACGAAACTGTGCGGCACACGCAGCGTAAATCCGTCGCGTGGCGGAAGGCTGATTCGGTCGGCAAGCGCATCGAGACCCAGCAAGCGCAGCAACTCATGCGGATCGGTTACAGCCTCACGCCATTCACGACGCCAGTCCGGCGCATGGGCATCGATCGGTGTTGCGGCTATCATGGGCGGGTCATGCCGGGGTACCCGGCTCGGCAGTCTTTCATTACTCGACATTCTAGCCGTGTTGCCTGCGGCCTTAACATTTTCAGCCGCGTTGCCAGCGGCTTTTCGCATTTGGAGATTCGCATGGCCAGCTATGGCATGAATGACGTCAAGAACGGTATGAAGATCATGGTCGATCGCGCTCCCTGCGTGATCATCGATACCGAATACGTCAAACCGGGTAAGGGCCAAGCCTTCACTCGCGTCAAGTATCGCAACATCAAGACCGGTCGCATCATGGAGCAAACCATGAAGACTACAGACGCGCTCGAAGCCGCTGACGTGATGGATACCGATCTGGAGTACCTGTACAACGACGGCGAGTTCTGGCATTTCATGAGTCAGGAAAACCACGAACAGATGTCAGCTGATGCCAGCGCCATGGGCGAGGCCGCAAAATGGGTCAAGGGCAATGAAGTGTGCATGGTGACGTTGTGGAATGGCGCGCCGTTGACGGTAACGCCGCCAACTTTTGTCGAACTGCTGATTGTCGAAACCGATCCGGGCGTGCGCGGCGACACTTCCGGCGGGGGTGGCAAGCCAGCCAAGCTGGAGACGGGTGCGGTAGTACGCGTGCCGCTTTTCGTGCAACAAGGTGAAATCGTCAAGTGCGACACTCGCACCGGCGAGTACATGAATCGTGTCAAATAGCAGCTAGCGACATCGCAGCGGGGCGCGTCCTGCTGTGATGCCCAGGGCCCACTTCCCCCTGCAATGCAGCACCAAGGAACTCATGGCACCTCAAGTCGTCGACCTGATCATCGAAGCCGAGTGGGTGATTCCGGTCGAGCCACACGGCGTCGTTTTGGAACAGCATGCGGTCGCTGTTCACGCCGGACGCATTTTGGACGTGCTGCCTCAGGCTGCGGCGCGTGCAAAGTACCAGGCGGCTCAGACCGTCTCGCGTCCGGGGCACGTGTTACTGCCTGGACTGATCAACATCCACTGCCATTCGGCGATGACATTGATGCGCGGCATTGCCGACGATTTGCCATTGATGACCTGGCTGCAGGGGCATATCTGGCCCGCCGAGGCCAAGTTCGTCGGCGCCGATCTGGTCCGCGATGGCTGCCGACTCGCGGCTGCCGAGTTATTGCGCGGTGGTGTGACCTGTGTCAACGAAATGTATTTTTTTCCCGAAGTCGCCGCCGCGGTGTTCTCCGAGATCGGCATACGCGCCGGCATCGGATTGACGGTTATTGAATTTCCAACCGCGTGGGCGAGCAGCGCCGACGAGTACTTTGAAAAATGTCTCGCGGTCTACGATCAGATCAAGGGCAATCCGCTTTTGCGTCCAGCCTGGGCGCCACACGCGCCATACACCGTCAGCGATGCCAGCTTCGAACGAATCCGCATGTACTCGGACCAGCTGGATATTCCGGTGCACGTGCATGTGCACGAGACCGCATTCGAGGTTGAGGATGCTTTTGCCAAACATGGTGAACGGCCGCTTTCTCGCCTGCGGCGCCTGGGACTGCTCAACCGCAATCTGATCGCAGTGCACATGACCCAGCTCAATGATTCTGAAATCGCATTCTGCGCCGAAGCCGGCATCAGCGTCGCGCACTGCCCCGAGTCCAACCTCAAGCTCGCCAGCGGATTTGCGCCAATCGAGAAAATGCGCAGGGCGGGGATCAACCTGGCACTCGGCACAGATGGCTGCGCCAGCAACAACGATCTCGATCTGATTGGCGAGATGCGCACCGCGGCCTTACTCGCCAAAGCAGTCGCCAACGATGCTGCGGCGCTCGATGCCGCCAGTGCCTTGCGCATGGCCACTCTGGGCGGTGCCCGCGCGCTCGGTCTGGAAACAGAAATCGGTTCCATCGAAATTGGCAAAGCTGCTGACCTGACCACGCTGCGGCTCGATCAGTTCGACACGCTGCCGGTGTACAACGCGATCTCGCACGTGGTGTACGCCAGCAACCGTCGCGATGTCAGTGACGTGTGGGTGGCAGGACAGCGCAAGCTCGATGCCGGTATGTTGGTCGACATGGACACGCAGGAGTTGGCACTGCTGGCACGCGCATGGGGCGAGCGCATCCGAGCCGGCCTGGGTAAATGATGGGCAATGAGCTGAGATGAGTACATACGTGAAATGAGTACATAAGAATGAGCGTCGACCCAAAAGAAATCGCAAAGTTCGATCAGCAGGCCGCATCATGGTGGGACCGCAATGGCCCATCGCGCGCGTTGCACGATCTCAATCCGCAACGGCTGGAATTCATGCGCGAACGCATGACTCTTAAGGGATCGAGTCTGCTCGACCTCGGCTGCGGCGGCGGCATTCTGTCGGAGGCGCTGGCGGACGCGGGTGCGACCGTCACTGCGATCGATCTCTCCTCGGAACAGATCGACATCGCCCGCCTGCATGCACTTGAAGCGGGGATCGACATCGATTATCGCAAGGTTTCGTCACATGTGCTGTGCGAACAGCATCGAGAGCAGTTTGACGCGATCGCCTGCATGGAGATGCTCGAACATGTACCAGAACCGGAATCCATCCTCGCCGATTGCCGCGCGTTGCTGAAGCCGGGCGGCAAGCTGTTCCTGTCGACGATCAACCGCAATGCACGCAGCTTCGCACTGGCGATCGTCGGCGCCGAGCATCTACTGCGCCTGCTGCCCAAGGGCACACATCGCTACAACCTGTTTCTCAAACCCAGTGAACTGGCCAAAGGATTGCGCAATAACGGCTTCGAACTGCGCGCGCTGGAAGGCCTGCACTATGAGCCATTTTCACGGCGGGCTTGGCGCAATACCGACGTCGCCGTCAACTACCTAGCGTTTGCGGAACGCGTCGAATGATTCGAGCGGTCCTGTTCGATCTCGATGGCACGTTGCTCGATACCGCGCCCGACCTGATCCGCGCCGTCAACCGACTGCGCGCGCTGCACCATTTATCGGCGGTACCTACGGCACAGGTGCGACCGTATGTTTCCAAAGGGGGGCGCGCGATGATCAATGCAGCGTTTCCGGACTGGGACGATGCTGCGCGCGAGCCGTTGCTGCAACCTTTTCTGGACCTCTATCGCGAGCAGATCGTGGTTGACACGGTCTTGTTTGATGGCTTCGAGGAAACATTGTTGACGCTCGAAAGGCGCGGTGTGGCACTCGCCATCGTCACCAACAAACCGGCTTGGCTGACCCAGCCGGTGCTGATCGAAACCCGGCTCGCGCAGCGATTTGGGGTGGTGATCTGCGGTGTGACTCGCTGCCCGACAAGAAGCCGCATCCTGCGCCCGTACTGGAGGCCTGCCGCCTTCTCGGTGTCGATCCAGCGCAGGCCGTCATGGTTGGCGACGATGCGCGCGATATCGAAGCGGCTCGCGCCGCTGGGACGCGCTCGGTCGCGGCGCGTTTCGGATATTGCGGGGACGACGAAAACCCAGATGCCTGGAATGCCGACGCGGTTATCGATCGACCGGCGCAACTCATAGACTGGCTCGACGCCTCCGCGAATACCATTCGCCCGCCATGACAGCAGCGACGTTCAGCAGTTTCATCGCGCCATGGCGCGATGCCTTTCCGGCGTTGGCCCTGGCTGAGTTGTACGCATCGCGCGACGAAGCTGCGCGTTTGCTCGCACGCTCGGTGTTGGTGATGGAGTGGTGCGACGCCATCTGGCGCGCCAGCGACGAACGCGTGACCAGCGCAAAGCTGGGCTGGTGGGCCGAGGAATGGGAACGCATTTTACTAGGGCAGGGGCAGCACCCGATCAGCGCGCATCTACGCCTCGAGACGGTTGCAGTACCACTGCTGAACTTGTTGCGCGAGCGCGAAAATATCCAGATTGCTGACTGGCCGGAACGATACACGGCATACACAAGAATTGGTGCAGAGATCGCCGGTGCGTTTGCGCCGGAGCGCTCCAATCCATCTGAGTCACGCGCGCCGGAGCAGATCCAGGTAGGAACACAGTGTTGGACGGCATTGGTTGCCAGCCGACATCTGGCTGCGCTGTGGTCGGCGCAGTCGGCTGCGTTGTCCAGCACGCCGCTTGACGCTCGTGCGCGCCATCAGATTCTACCGGGAAACGCGGCGCAGGAATCGGCACGCCGCATCGCGATTGACGGGGCACGCGAGGTCGGTGTCGCCTTGCGCGGCGCGTTGGAACGTACACCCGCACTGAGTTGGACACAGCAGCGCGGTGCGCGTGTGCTCACCGTCATCGCTGTGCGCGAACTGCAACAGCTAGGCAACCCGAAATCGCGCGTCGATGCCTGGCGCAATGGTTACGCAGCGTGGCGCACCGCGCTAAGCGTTGGCTGATGCCTGAACAATCGCACGCCTTCGCGGGTGCTGTGATCGAACGGCAGCGCTAGTCATTGTCTGGCCGTGGTGATCAATACTGCCCTGATACTGCACAATCGCGACTCGCGGCTTTCCCGCGATGTCCGCCATAGTGTGATTGTTCTAGCACCTGTTCCTAAATTGTAGTCCAACGCGATCGAGGGTTAGCAGTCATACGACTGCATCGTTCGCGATTTTTGCAGGAGCATCGTCATGCGCAATTCATCCAAGCTCGCCAAGTCCTCCAAATCGACACAAATCAACCAAGCCACCAGCAAGTTCATCCTCGCAGGATTGGGTGCTGTCTCCCTGGTGCAGAAGCAGGGTCAGAAGGCGATCGATACGCTCGTGGCTGAGGGCGAAAGCTTCCAGGCGCGTACCCGCAAGGCCGTCCGGACCGTCAACAACGATGCGCGCAAGGCCGTCAGCGGCGTGCGCAAACAGGTTATTGGTCTGGTTACCCCTTATAAGCAGCGTGCGCTGAAAAACGTGCAGCAGTTCGAAGCCAGCATCAGTGATGGAGTCGGCTCGGTACTCGGTCGTTTCGGCGTACCGTCCAAGGGCGACGTTCAAGAGTTGCTGACGCGTGTCAGCGAGTTGAACAAGGAAATCAAGGCGAGCACCCGCAAGCCCGCGCCGCGCGCTCGCGCATAACAGCGGAGCGATTCCGGGATTTGTGAGCGGCCGGACGCCGCTCCTGGTCCGGCTGCACCTTGACCAGGTGCGCCTTGACCAGCTTCCAATTCGCGCTCAACGAACGTAGCCGCTCGCCAGGTTGTTCAGATGCAGGCGCTCTGCATCGCGAAGGAATGGCGCAATCAGCATCATTACCTGGTGAATGCCCTGGGTCAGATCGTCCTGGCCCTTCTCGAGCATGCCGCCGCGCACTGAGTTGAAGCTCAGCCAAAACGTTGCCACCAGGATAATATTATTCGCTGTGGCCTGGATCTCGTCGCGGCTGGCGCGCATGACTTCCGAAGCCGTCAATCCTTTTAATACTTCGGCTGCGTTCGCCGTGGCACGCTTGATGATTCTGGCGAAGTGCATGCGCAACTTGCGGTTGCGGCTGGTCAGATCGACCAGGTCGCGGTAAATGAAGCGGAACTCCCACATAGTTTCAAACGCCATGTGCAGTTGCATCCAGATGTCTTCCAGCGTCGGCAGGCGCTCGTCCGGAACGATCAGCACCTGGTCAATGCGGGTTTCGTACCGTGCAAACAGGTGCTCGACGATGTCATCCTTATTGCGAAAATGGTAATACAGATTGCCCGGACTGATCTCCAGCTCGTCGGCAATGTGATTGGTGGTTACGTTTGGCTCTCCGCGATCGTTGAACATCGTCAGACTCACATCGAGGATGCGGTCGCGCGTTTTCGATGCGCCCGCTGACGCTACACCGCTGCTACTGGTCTTGGCCTTGGTTGCCATTGCACTTGCCCTATCAGCAGCGCCCGCATGGCGCGCGACACAATGAATACCACAACGGTGGTCACGTGTGGGGCTGTCTTCAATGCGCAGCAGTCGACGGCAAAGTCGGTGGCGAGCTTGCTAGTGCAATGGCGGCTCGCAGCTGGATGCCGCGATCACAACAGCGACATTGCGATTGCTCAACCTGCCAGCTTTTTGACCAAGTCCACGTACTGTTTCTGCGCTGCTTCCTGAGCGGTGCCCTTGAGCTTGGCCCAGGCCTCGTATTTCGCCACACCCACAAAATCGAAGAACCCGGGCTTCTCACCGGTGACATCCCCCGACGCACCCTGCTTGTAGAGCGCATACAGTTTCAGCATCGTGTCGTTGTCCGGTCGGTCCTTCAGATTCAGCGCCTTCTTTGCGGCTTCTTCGAACGACTTCTTGAGATCGGCCATGATGCGCTCCGGTTGCAGTGGCGGTAGGCGGCTTGTAGCACGCTGCCGCGAAACCGGTCAACGCAACCGGGGATGGAAATCCACAGACAGCCTTTGGGAGCGGCTTCAGCCGCAGATTAACCATACCCTCCGGTTTTATGCCTCAACGTACACCCATAGTGCATCGACTACATGTTGTATCGACTACATGTTGTATCGACCACTAGGCATCCCGCGCGCGCATGGCTATCGTTAGCCCCGGCGTCGCTGCATCCAATGCCGCGTTGCAACATACTATCTGGGCGGCCCGCCGCGGGCGCAATCAAACGAAGGGGAATGCAATGACCTATTTTGTGACTGGCGCAACGGGATTCATCGGCCGTCATCTGCTGCAGAATCTGCTCAAGCGGCGCGGCAAGATATACGCGCTGGTGCGCAAGAACTCAGTCGCAAAAATGGACGCACTGATCGAAAGCCTCGGTGCCGAGAAGGGTGCCATTGTTCCCATTGTCGGCGACCTGACCAAGGCAAAACTTGGCCTGACGCCCGCCAACATCAAGCTGCTCAGCGGCAAGATCAAACACTTTTTTCATCTTGCCGCCATCTATGACGTGACCGCCGATGAAGTCACCAACGTGCATGTCAACGTTGATGGCACCCAGCATGCGATCCAGCTCGCCGAAATGATCAAGGCGGGCTGCTTTCATCACACCAGTTCAATCGCCGCGGCCGGCACCTATAATGGGGTGTTCAAGGAAGACATGTTTGAAGAGGCCGAGGGCCTGGAGCATCCGTACTTCCGCACCAAGCACGATTCCGAAGGATTGGTGCGCAAGAGCTGCAGGATTCCGTTTCGTATCTACCGCCCGGGCATCGTCGTTGGTCATTCCCAAACTGGCGAGATCGACAAGATCGACGGCCCGTATTACTTCTTCACGTTGATCAAGAAAATGCGCCAAACCCTGCCGGCGTGGATGCCCACGATTGGCATCGAAGGCGCGCGCGTCAATATCGTTCCGGTCGATTTCGTCGTCAATGCCATGGACCATATCGCGCACAAGCCGGGGCTGGATGGTGGCTGTTTCCAACTGGTCGATCCAGAGCCGTTGCGTGTTGGCGAGCTGCTCAACACGTTTGCACGAGCAGCGCATGCACCGGAGATGACCATGCGCATCGACTCGCGCATGTTTGCGGTGATTCCTCCAATGATTCGTGGGGCGATTGCCAACTTGCCACCGATCAAGCGCTTCACCACCCAGATACTCAAGGATCTTGGTATTCCGCGCGACGCGCTTAAATTCGCCAGCAACCCCACTCGCTACGACAACCGGGAAACCGAACGAGCGTTACGCGGCAGCAAGATCAAAGTGCCAGCGCTTGAGACCTACGCATGGCGGTTGTGGGATCACTGGGAGCGCCATCTGGATCCAGAACTGTTCGTCGATCGTTCACTCGAAGGCCGCGTCAAGGGCAGGGTAGTGATGATCACCGGCGGTTCCGCCGGCATCGGCAAGGCCGCTGCGATGAAAGTCGCTGCCGCCAAGGGCAAGGTCATTATTGTCGCGCGCGGACAGGACGAACTGGCTGCCGCCAAAATTGATATCGACAAGGAAGGCGGGCAATGCTTTACCTATTCTGCCGACCTCACCGACATGAAAAGTTGCGACGAGCTGGTCAAGACGATTCTGGCCGAACACGGCCACGTGGACGTGCTGATCAACAATGCGGGGCGTTCCATCCGTCGATCGATCGCACTCAGTTACGACCGCTTCCATGATTTCGAACGCACCATGCAGCTCAACTATTTTGGCAGTCTGCGGCTGATCATGGGGCTGTTACCCAAGATGACCGAACGCAAGCGCGGCCACATCATCAACATCAGCTCGATCGGCGTGCTCGCCAGCTCGCCGCGCTTCTCCGCCTATGTCGCGTCCAAAGCGGCGCTGGATGCATTTTCGCGCTGTGCGCAATCCGAGTTCAGCGACCTCAACATCAGTTTCACCACGATCAACATGCCACTGGTGCGCACCGCCATGATCGCACCGACCAAGATGTACGAAAGCGTTCCGACACTCTCGCCCGAGGAAGCCGCCGACCTTATCGTCAAGGCCATCATTGAACGCCCGTCACGCGTTGCCACCCGCACTGGCATCTTCGCCGCGACGCTCAGCGCCATTGCGCCGAAGGCCTACGAAGTCGTCATGAACACGGCCTTCACCCTGTTCCCGGATAGCGCCGCTGCCAAGGGCATGAAGGGCAGGGATGAGGCTGCGAGCAACGAGCAGATAGCGTTCGCATCACTGATGCGTGGGGTGCATTGGTAAATCGAATGCGGGACAGTGGTTCGTGCCTGCCTAGGGAAGGTCTGAATGAGTCACCACTGCGTCTTCGCCACACGCCTTATTGCTTGCCAAACCCCTAAAAACCTGCGGTTTTTCGCCCCCTGACTCAGGGGGCTATCGCGGCTCCGGACTTGTTCAGAGGTTAGCTAGAGTCGCCGCAAGCGCCGCAGTGCGCTGTCTCAAAACTGCGGTTGTGGCAGCGTACCCTGTTCGCTATCGCAGCCGGGATCGCTGCTACCAACGGCCAACGCAGAGGGCACCGTAGTCTACGTATTTAAGTTACGCGTTCAGCCCGCCAGCTTGATCTCCGGCGTTTGAACATTGACCGCTTCGGGTTGCGCAAACGGCAGCGCGCGCTCGAGGCCGACCTGCGGCTCGCCAATGAAATAGCCTTGCAGATAATCGACCTGGCATTCGCGCAGCAGGGGCAGGATTTGCGGGCGGTCGACAAATTCGGCGATGGTGCGCTTGCCGACGCTATGCGCGATGCCGGTGATTGCCTTGACCACGGCCTGATCGATCTTGTCTTCCAGCAACCCCTGGATAAACGAGCCGTCGATCTTGAGGTAATCGACGTCGAGGTGCTTGAGGTGGCTGAAAGTAGAGAAGCCCACGCCGAAGTCGTCCAAGGCAAACTGGCAGCCAAGTGCACGCAGATGGCCGATCAGTGATCGGGCTGCCTCAAGGTTGCTGACTGCGCGCGATTCGGTGATTTCGAAAACGATCTGACGCGCATCGACGTCGAACTCGACCAGCTTGTCGGTGACCAGGCCAGCCGTCGCCGCATTGATCAGCGATTGTGCGGAAAGATTGATCGAGAGCCGCACGCGCCGACCCTGGCGATTGATCTCGCGCAGCGCCTTGAAGGCATTGTGTATGACCCAACGGTCAATGTCCTGCATCATGCCGAAGCGCTCAGCGGTGGGCAGGAAGGAATCGGGTGAAAGCAGACGGCCTTGCGTGTCGCGCAGACGCAGCAACACTTCGAAGTAAGGCTCCAGCCGCTGTCCAGCGACGGTGCTGGCCTGCTGCGCGAAATCGCTGAGCGGCACGATAGGTTGATAGCTCAGCACAAAGCCATCGGTGCGCAGGGCTTCCTCCAGGCGCGCCGACCATCCCAGCTCTTTGTCCATTGACGCGCGCTCGTCAGACTCGGGCGAGAACACATGGGTCTGGTTGCGGCCTCCATTCTTGGCGATATAGCAGGCGATGTCGGCGTGGGCCATTGCCTCGGCCGGGGATTCGGTGAGTCGGTCCATGCGCGCCACACCGATCGATACCGTGATGCGGTAGCTCTTGCCGGCATAGACGAAGCTGGTTGCAGTCAACGCTCGGCGGAATTCATCGGCCATCGAGTCGATGTCGGCGCTGGTGACGTTGCGCAGAATGATTGCGTACTCATCACCGCCCATGCGCGCCAGATGATCTGACTGACGCAGGCGCGACTTCAGCCGCGCGCTGACTTCGATCAGCAATTGATCGCCGGCGCTGTGCCCGGCGGTGTCGTTGATGTATTTGAAGCGGTCAACGTCGATAAACAACAGCAGCGAGGTCTGATCAGTGCGCTTGAGCCGGGTGACTTCCTGCTCGAGCTGGCTTTCGAAGAAGGCGCGGTTGTTGAGCTTGGTCAGCGAGTCATGGCTGGCCTGCCAGCGCAGTTCCTCTTCCAGAACGCGACGCGCGGAGACATCGCGGAACGCGATCACCGAACCTTGGCGCACGCCATCGACATTCATCGGAAACACCGTGCATTCCACCGGTATCGGACGGCGCGTCGCGGTGATGAACAGCGTCTGCCAGTTCGGCACCTGCGACCCGTTCTGATAACACTGCGTGAGAAAACAAGCGGCGCGCGGCATCGGCGCGCCGTTCTCAAACGCGTGGTGAAATTTCTCGTAGGCCGAGCTTCCGACCAGATCGGGCGCCGAGGCGTAGCCGAGCAGGTCAACAGCAGCGGGATTGACGAACTGGATAATGCCGGCGCGATCCACTCCATACACGCCGTCGCCAACGGAGGCGAGAATTCCCTCCAGACGCCGGCGCTCGGCATCGACCATCTTGCGATCAATCACCATGCGCGCCAGCGAATGCAATCGCGCCAGAAACAGTTCCTTTGACTCGCTTTTGAACATGCACTCGACCGCGCCCGAAGCCAACGAGTCGTTGATCACCTGGTCGGAATAGGTGCCGGTAATCACGGCGCAGATCACACTGCGGGTTGACGGCGTCGACTTGATCGCCCGGATCAGCTCCGGTCCGTTTTCATTGGGCATGAAATAGTCAGTGACGACGATGTCAAAGCTGCCATCGACCATTTTCTTGCGGCCTTCCTCGACGCTGGAGGCAATTTCTACTTGATAGCCCTGTTTGCTCAGCAGCTTCTGGAAAGCAAGTCGTACCGTGGCGGAATCATCAACCAGAAGTACCCGCAGACCGGTAGTGTCTGCACCATCCAAAACCATGGCCGCAGTGCGCGTTGGGCGCAATAGCTTGTTCAGCGCTTCGCCAGCATCGTGGTAATCACCCCAGTTCAACAGCGCGACACGCGGCCGCTTCATCATCCAGTTGACCGCGCCGGGACTGTTGGAATCGGCAAGCACCAGCACCGGCAAGTGCTCGTAGGCATCGCGAGTGAGCATGTCGAAGATCTCGTCAGCCTTGGGCTCGCCGTAATCCGGCCAGCCGACTGCGACGGCACCGATCTCGCTGGAGGAGCGTGGCATGCGTTCGAGAAAGGCATGTGCCTCCTCGAAGCTGTTCAGTGGATGCACAGTGAAACCGGCACCAGAGAGCACCGCCGACATCGCGCGCCGCCGCGTGGTCGACGATTCCGCGAGCAGGACACTGGTCATCGCGCTTCCCCTTCACTGAGGACTGCAGACTAACTCCGGGGCGGGGCGGTGCCAACAGTGTTCGACCCGCGACAACACGGACATTCATCTTGTGGCCGCCAGTCAGATTCAAGCCGAACCGAAATTCGACAAGTTCAATGCACGACGCACGCTTCAAGAACGTGTCAGGCGCTGGCGACGAGCGCAGCACAGCGGGCAACACCGATGGCAGTGTTCAAACGCGCGGAAGGCGTGTTCGGTTCTGGACAGAGACCCGAACACTTGCTCTGCGCGCCGAAATAAACATTCATCTTTACAATGACTTGGCGCGCAAAACTGATTGGCACGACGATTGCGTCATTGCGTCCATGGACATAGCCCGACCCGACTTACTCAAAGCCAAACGCCTCCGCCAACGCTGGACGATCGCCGCGGCCATTGCCGCAGCGGCCACGCTCGCTTTCGCTGCGTCGACGATGGATCCAGCCGCGCTCAAGGTCGAAAAGTCGACCATTTGGACCGACACGGTAAAACGTGGAGAAATGAAACGCGAAGTGCGCGGCCCCGGCATCCTGGTGCCCAAAGAGGTGCGCTGGATCGCGGCCGAGACGACCGCGCGCGTTGAACGCATTGTAGTCAAGCCGGGCGCAGTGGTGACAGCGGATACCATAGTCCTGGAACTCAGCAACCCAGAAGTAGTGGACGCCGTGCTGGCTGCGCGCGCCGCACTGACTGCTGCGCAAGCCGACTACGCTGCCCGGCGCATGACGCTGGAGAGTCAGCAACTGGACCAGAAAGCGACAACGGCCAGCATCGAAGCGGACTACGAAGCGTCGCGCCTGCAGGCCGAAGCCGAAGCTGACCTCAACAAGAAAGGCATTATTTCCGACATCAATTATCGGCGCACGCAGCTCACCGCCGACAGTTTGAAGATTCGCATCGATATCGAGAAAGAGCGCGCGAGCAAATTCGCCAGCACGATGCAGGCACAGCTGGCCGCCGACCGCGCGCGCATCGAGCAATTGCAAAACACCACCGCTTTGCGTGAACGCCAAGCAGATGCGCTGCGCGTCAAGGCGGGCATTGCTGGAGTCTTGCAGCAGGTGCCAGTGCAAGAGGGTGCCCAGGTAATCGCTGGAGCCAACCTCGCCCGCGTCGCAGTACCCAACGTTTTGATGGCCGAGCTACGCATCGCCGAGACCCAGGCCAAAGACATCACCTTGGGTTTGAGCGTGTCCGTCGATACACGCAACGGCATCGTCGAAGGCACGGTGACGCGCATTGATCCTGCGGTGATCGACGGCAACGTGCAAGTTGACGTGGACTTGATCGGTGCGTTGCCCGAAGGCGCGCGCCCGGATTTGTCAGTCGACGGCACCATCGAGATCGAGCGGCTTAATGATGTCATCTACGTCGGGCGTCCGGCCTACGGTCAAACGGGTTCCGATACCACGTTGTTTCGAATCGATCCGGGAAGCATGGTGGCAACCCGTGTGCCGGTGCGATTGGGTCGCGCCTCGGTCAATTTGATCGAAGTAGTGCAGGGATTGAAACCGGGTGATCAAGTAATTCTCTCCGATACATCGCAGTGGGACCGCAACGATCGACTGAAGCTTGAATGACCCGACGGTCGGAGCGGCATGAGCCGCGATGCATTCCAAGAAAACCGATCGCGGCCTGGGCCGCTTCCAGCAAAGAATTCAACACGAGGAAGTACGACAATGAGCAACGCAGCTGCCCTGATCACGATGCGCGATATCAAGAAGGTGTTCTACACCGATGAAGTGGAGACACATGCATTGTCGGGCATCCATGTCGACGTCCGCCAAGGCGAGTATGTGGCGATCTCCGGACCCTCGGGTTGTGGAAAATCGACACTGTTGTCGATTCTGGGTTTGCTCGATTCACCCACCGGTGGCGAGTACACCTTGAACGGCACGCCGGTACAGGATCTCAATGCCAATCAACGTGCCCGCATCCGCAATCGCGAAATCGGATTCATCTTCCAGGCCTTCAATTTGATTGGTGATCTGAGTGTGTTTGAGAACGTGGAGCTGCCTTTGACCTATCGCGACGGGATGGGCAAAGGCGAGCGTCGTGACCGAGCGATGGAAGCGCTCGAGCGCGTCGGCATGGCGCATCGTGTCAAACACTTTCCGGGCCAGCTCTCGGGCGGACAGCAGCAGCGTGTGGCAGTAGCACGCGCGCTGGTCGGCAAGCCATCGATTCTGCTCGCCGACGAACCCACAGGCAATCTCGATTCGAAGAACGGCGAGGCGGTGATGACCCTGCTCGACGAACTGCACAAGAGTGGTTCGACCATTTGCATGGTTACCCACGACATGCGCTACGCCGAGTTCGCCGATCGTAAGATCTTCATGTTCGATGGCCGCGTGGTAGACGAGGAGACGCTTCAACGCCTGCGCGTTGAGGAAGATCAGCGTTTGCGCAAGCACGTTGCCCTTGCCTGAATCGCCCAGGAGCGCATCGATGACACTTTCACTCAGCGGATTTCGCCACGAACTGAAGCATGCGCTGCGTCAGCTGCGCCGTCGCTTTGGTTATGGCGCGTTGGCAGTCGCGGTACTGGCGTGTGGCTTGGGCTCGACGATATTCGTATTGGTGGCGATCAATGCGTTGGTGATCGATCCGTTGCCGCTTCCGCACGCCGATCGAGTCGTTAACCTGGGCACCACCAGCGTCGAAAACGCAGGTCGGATGAGCGACATGGCCTCGCAGGACTTCCTCGATTTGAACAGGCAACTCAATAGCTATGAACTTCTCGCAGCCTACTATGAAGCGACGATCAATCTTGCCGACGCCAATGAAGTGCAACGCTATGAAGGTGTATTCGTTGCGGGCGCGTTGTTCGATATTCTGGGCGACAAGCCGCTGTTGGGTAGAACGCTGACCAAGGCTGACGACCGAGCGGGTGCCGAGCCTCTAGTGGTCATTGGCGAGTCGGTCTGGCGCAATCGCTTTGGCGCCGACCCACAAATCATCGGTCGTTCGATACGCATGAATGCACTACCAGCGACGATCGTCGGAGTGATGCCCGAGCCGTTTGCATTTCCGCGCCAGTCGCAGGTCTGGGCAACGGCCAGATTTGAAGACGGATTGCACGAGGATCGCCAACTCTGGGGCCGGATAATGGGCCGTCTCAAACCCGGCGTAAGCGCGGACGTCGCAGCTGCTGAGCTCGCGTCAGTATATGCGCGCTTGCAGCCGCAACGCATGGAACTCAGGCGCGATCGTCAAGCTACCTTGCTGCCACTGGCCAAGGACATGGTCAGTGCGCAGACGCGCAGCATCTTGTTCGTGATGTTGGCGACCGCACTTTCGGTTCTGCTGCTGGCCTGCGCCAACGTCGCCAATCTGCAACTTGGCAGCCTTGCTGCGCGCAGCCGCGAGTTTGCCGTACGCGCAGCGATTGGCGCTGGTCGCGGGCGCATCATTCTGGGCGTACTTTGTGAGTCACTGATCATGGCCGCGATTGCAACGGTGATTGCACTGGCCATTGCTGACGCAGCGGGCGCGTGGACGGAAAACTATTTCATCCAGGCCGAGGACTCGCCGGGGTACTGGTTCAACTTTCGCGTGGATGGCCGCGTCGCCGCGATGGCCGCCTTGGTCGCCCTGTTGACCACTGCGCTGGCCGGAATCGTACCTGCGCTACGCGCGTCAGGGTTTGCCCTGACGCGTGCATTGAACGATTCGGGTCAAAGCGGAGAAGGACGCTTCTCGCGCATCGGCGGAGGCTTGATTATTGGACAAATTGCGTTGTCCTGCCTGTTGCTGATCGGTGCCGGCATGACCTGGCGCGGTCTGCAAGCGCGCGCAGACTTTGACTTGGGTATAGATACACCTCCTGCCAGTCTAATGACCGCACGCATCGCTATTTTTCCCGAGCAGTATCCGACACCCGAAGCACAGGAGCAGTTCTTTGCCCAAATTGTCGACAAGCTCCGCGCTGATTCCAATGTCGTGGCGGCGACCGCGGCGGAAACGTTGCCCGGTTCGATCGCCGGCGGTGACCAGGCAATCGTTGAAGGCCAAGCCAATGCAGAAGACGAACTTGACGTCTTTCGCGGCTCGGTCGACGATTATTTCGCGCTGACCTACGGCGTGCGCGTGCTCAACGGTCGCTTCTTCGATTCACGCGATCAGAAGGATTCTCAGCCAGTAGTCGTGGTCGACCAACGTTTCGCCGACCATTTCTGGAAAGGCCAGGATCCGCTCAACCGGCGCGTCAAGCTCGATCCAGACGACCCGGAATCGCAATGGGCGACGGTGGTTGGAGTGATTCGTCCACTGCAGCTGGAAGACGTCGACGATGACCCGCAACCCAGTGTGCTGTTGCCGATGCGCCAGTCTCCGGTACGGTTCGTCAGTCTTGCCGTCCACACACGTGGTGACCCCAGCGCCTTTGCGCCGCGTATCGCGGAAATCGTGCGCGAGATCAATCCCGATACCCCGGTCTACTGGCTGCGCACATTGGAACAGGTGCTCAAGATGGATGGCGCCGGCGACCGTTTTCTGGCGGGCTTGTTCGGCATCTTTGGATTGATCGGACTGCTGCTGGCTGCCGCTGGTTTGTATGGTGTGCTCGCACAATCAATCACCCGACGCACGCGGGAAATTGGCATTCGTCGCGCGATTGGCGCTGAGACCGGACAAGTCGCGCGGCATGTTGCAGCCGGAGCAATCAAGCTGGTGTTGATTGGCATGGTGATCGGCCTGGGACTGGGCATTCCCTGGGCGAAACTGCTGATTTCGAACACGCTGAACTTGCCCGCATTTGATCCGCTGGTGTTCTCGCTGGTTGCCGTCAGCGTGTTGACGGCGGCCTTTGTGGCCGTGTTGATACCGGCACGCCGCGCCATACGCATTGATCCAATGCAGGCACTGCGTTACGAGTGAGTTTGCACGAGCCCGCAGCGATGCGGGCGATCCCCCTTCAATGCACAACATAGGCCGGCCAATGCGACATTTCATCTCGGACCTGATTCACGCGGTACGACAGTGGCGTGTCCAGCCAGGTACAAGAAGATCGATCCGGGGCAGCCGATATTCGACATCAAAACCATGCAAGAGCGTATCCAGCAATCGCTTGGCTCGCGGCGTGCACCCATGCAATTGCTTCTGGTGTTCGCCGCCATCGCACTCGTACTTGCGGCGGTCGGCATCTACGCCATGCTCGCGTTTTTGGTCGGGCAGTGGTCAGGCGAAATCGGGGTGCGTTTGGCAATCGGTGCCGGCCGCAGCGAATTGAAATGAATTCAGCGGTTGAGCCGGCACCACCTGCTGCGCCAGAATCCCGACTATGAGCAAACTTCCGATACTGATTGCCGATGACCAGCCCGATGTCGCCGAAGCATTGCGCCTGCTGCTGAAATCCGAAGGGATGACGACTTGCGTAGTGCATGACCCTGCAGCTGCGCTGGACGCAGTAAAACGGCAGCATTTCGCCTGCGCGCTGCTTGACCTGAATTATTCGCGCGACACCACGTCGGGCGCTGAAGGCTTGTCCCTGATCAGCGAGCTACGCCGACTTGATGCGGCCGTCCCGATAATCGCGATGACGGCATGGGGCACCATCGATCTTGCCGTGCGCGCGCTGCAGGCCGGTGCCGGCGATTTTGTCGAAAAACCCTGGGAGAACCAGCGGCTATTGACGGTATTGAGAAACCAGATGGCGCTCGGCGCAGCAACTCGCGCAATGGAACGGCTGGACGCCGAAAACGCGCTGCTGCGCGGTGATGAGGAGGCCGACGAATTCATTGCCGAATCGGCGGCGATGCGGCCGGTGCAGGAATTGATCCGGCGTATCGCACCTTCCGACGCCAACGTGCTGATTCTCGGTGACAACGGCACCGGTAAAGGCGTGATCGCCAATCGCATCCATCAGGCGTCCAAGCGCAACGGACGCACTCTGATCAAAGTGAATATGGGTGGCATTTCCGAGCATCTGTTCGAGAGTGAAATGTTCGGGCACATCAAGGGGGCATTTACCGACGCCAAGCAGGACCGCATCGGCCGCTTCGAATTGGCCGATGGCGGCAGCCTGTTCCTTGACGAGATCGGCAACATTCCCATGGCGCAGCAGCCCAAACTGCTGCGCGTTCTGGAAGACGGTGAACTGGAGCGTGTCGGCTCTTCGCGTACCACGCGAGTTAATGTACGCGTGATTTCGGCGACCAATGCCGATCTCGGGCGTGAGGTCGATGCGGGTCGCTTCCGCAAGGATCTGATGTTTCGGCTCAATACCGTCGAGATCCATTTACCGGCGCTGCGCGAGCGGCGCGAAGACCTGCCGCGTCTTGCGGCACATTTTCTACAGCGCTTTGGCAGACGCTATCAACGCGAAGACCTGCGCATTGCGCCATCGGCATTGCGCCAGCTCGAGGCCTACGCGTGGCCGGGAAATGTACGTGAGCTGGGACACGTCATCGAGCGTGCAGTGCTGATGGCGAGCGGCAGCCAGATTGACGAGTTCGCATTGGCTCAAGTGCGACCCAATGCCGATGTTGTAATCGAGCGAGGCGTAGCCAGCGTCGGCACACCGTCTGCGTCGGCGCAGTCGCCTCAGACCATCGATCAGGCTGAGGAAGGCATGATCCGCGGCGCGCTCGAACGCAATGGCGGCAACGTACAGAAGACCGCAGAGGCGCTCGGGCTGAGCCGTGGGGCGCTCTACCGGCGCCTGGAAAAATATGCGATCCGCGATGTATGAATGGCGCCCGCCAGCAAAGCGCTAGCAGCTGCCTGCGACGATTGGCCCTGGAGCGATTCGATCCGCATTTGCCGACCATGGGCCTGGCCACAACAACACCATGGGTCGCGCTAGTCTGACGTCATGCAGCTGATCCCCAGCATCGACCCCAGACTTGACCCGCGGCGGCGACGCGGCATGCGTTTTGAACGACGCGTGCTCCTCAGTGCCTTCGCCATCGCGCTGCCCGGATTGTCGGGATTTCTGCTCGTGCTGTGGCTACAGCCTAAACCGGCATGGTGGCCCGCGTTGATCGTGGTGGTGGTGTTGCTCACCGTGATACTCGCCTTCAAGTTGCGCCACTTGGTGGTGTATCCGCTGCATACGGTCAGCAATTTGCTCGAAGCCCTGCGCGAGGGCGACTACAGCCTGCGCGGCTCGCGCGCGCGCCAAAACGACGCCATCGGAGATGTCGTCTGGGAAATCAACGCGTTGTCCGAGACCTTGCGACAGCAGCGTCTGCGCGTGGAGGAGACGCTCAATCTGCTCAGCAAGGTGATGAGCGAAATCGATATGGCAGTACTGACCTTCGACGCTCAGCGTCGCCTGCGCTTGATCAACGCCGCCGGCGCGCGATTGCTGTCGCGGTCAGCCGCGCAGCTGATCGGCTGCAGTGCAATGGAGCTCGGCTTAACCGAGTGCCTCGACATCGAACACGAAACCACACTCAAACGCAGTTTCCCCGGCGCGTCCGGGCGCTTTGGCATCCGGCGTGTGCTGTTCCGCCAGGATGGAATACCGCATGAGCTGCTGGTGATCAGTGACCTCAGCCGCGCGCTGCGCCAGGAGGAACGCCTCGCTTGGCAGCGCCTGATTCGCGTACTCGGCCACGAGCTGAACAATTCCCTGGCACCGATCCGCTCAATGGCCGAGACCTTGGGATCCATGATCGCGCGCGAACCGATGCCTGACGAGTGGCGCGAAGACACCCTTGGCGGCCTCACGTTGATTCGCGACCGCGCCGACGCGCTCTCGCGTTTTATGCTGGGATATTCGGCCTTGGCGCGTTTGCCCGCACCTGAGCGACGACCGGTGGCGTTGGCGGCTCTGGTCGCGCGCGCGACACGTTGGGAGCAGCGCCTGCCAGTGCGTGTCGCGCTCGCCGAGGATGTGCAGGTGCTTGCCGATGCGGACCAGATCGAACAGACGCTGATCAATCTGATCAAGAATGCGGCCGAAGCCATGCTGGGAGTCGCTGGCGCGTCGGAGGTCGAACGCGTGGTCGAAGTCGGCTGGGCGGTGCACAGCAAGGACGTCACGATCAGCGTGCTGGATCGCGGACCCGGACTCGCATCCACCGAAAATCTGTTCGTGCCGTTCTTCACAACCAAGCAAGGCGGGTCCGGCGTCGGCCTGGTGTTGGCCCGACAAGTCGCAGAAGCACACGGCGGCAGCTTGAGCCTGGAGGACCGACAGGATGGTATCGGCTGCGTCGCCCGCATCCGCTTGCCTTTGTAACGGGGCTGGCTCTGCTGCTCGCGCTATCGATCACTCGCGCTCTCGATCAAGAAAGCGCACGACAACTGAAAATTCAATGAGGTCGCCTGCCGGGCGCCGACGACCTAGGGATACAACGCCTGGCGTCACCCTAAGGCTGGAATTCATGGCTGCTTCGGACTAGTTGCGTGAGCGGGCAGGCGACGCGTTGGCCCGACAAATCAGGCCCGACCCGAAAACTCGCCCGTGTCGGTATTTACCCAAACCTTCTCGCCATTGACGACGTACTCCGGCACCTGGATGTCGATGCCGGTGCTCAGTTTGGCCGTCTTGTTGCGCTTGGTGGCGGAGCCGCCCTTCAGTTCGGGCGGCGTATCAATGACTTCCAGAACAACCGTCTGCGGCATTTGCAGCGCAACCGGATTGCCGTCGATCAACACGATCTGCGCTTCTTCCAAACCTTCGGTGATATAGCCGACCGCATCGCCTAGCGCTGCTGGGTCGAGCGTGTAGGGGGTGTAGTCCTCGACATCAAGAAATACGAAGGCCTCGCCGTCCATGTACGAGAAGGTGACGTGGCGGCGGGTCAGATCGACCTCATTGAGCACATCTTCGGAACGCAGACTCAAATCCAGCTTGATGTTGCCCGGCACGCTGTACAGCGCGAAGCGAAAAGTCGTGTTGCCACCACGCGCAGTGGGTACGCTTTTCTCAACGCTGTGCACGCGCCAACTCTGGCCGTTATGGGCGACCACGTTGCCTTTCTTGATGTCGTAAGCCTTGAGCATGACCTGTCCTCAACTTGAAAGTTAATCAGAACTGGAACCCCTTGCCTGTGCCCGATGCTCGGGAAGGGTCGGGATAGGGTATGCGGACGCGAGCCCGGATATTTTTCCGGCAGCGGGATTCGTCCCCGTGCCAGGAAAGTTATTTCGGTTGCAGCCGAATAGCGCCATCGACGCGGATGGTGCTGCCGTTGATGTATCGATTGCCAATGACAAAGGCAACGGTCTGCGCGAATTCGTCTGGCGCTCCAAGGCGCGACGGGAACGGCACCTGCGCGCACAACGATGCATAGACCTCGGGCGGCATGCCGTCGACCATGGGCGTGTGAAACACACCGGGTGCCACGGTCACAACGCGCACACCGATGCGCGCGAATTCGCGTGCCATTGGCAGAGTCATCGACACAACGCCGCCCTTGGATGCCGAGTAAGCGCACTGGCCGATCTGGCCCTCGAATGCCGCTATCGACGCCGTATTGATGATGATCCCGCGTTCGCCGTCTTCGCCGGGGCTGTTTTGTTGCATCAGGTTTGCGGCGGCCTTGGCGATGTTGAACGAACCGATCAGGTTGACGCGTACCGTAGTCTCGAACTGCGATAGTGCCATGGGGCCTTCCCTGCCCAAAACGCGACCAGCACCCAGGATGCCGGCGCAATTGATCGCCGCATTCAATCCACCCATCGCAGCCGCGGCCTGGTTGACAGCGGCAACGACGTCAGCCTCGTTGCTGACATCCACGCGCTGAAACCAAGCCTGTGCTCCCAGGGTTTGCGCTGCCGCAACGCCCTTGTCTTGGTTTACGTCGAACACCGTCACACGGGCGCCCGCGGCGACGAGATGGCGAGCAACCGCCAGTCCCAGGCCCGAGGCGCCGCCGGTAATGACGGCGCGCACTTGATCTGCTTGCATGCTTCACTCCAACATTGGTCGTGCATTATGACGGAGCAACAGCGCGACCGCGATGCCGGCATTTGCAGATCAGGCCGATGGCCCGCTGCGGCAGCAAATGTGCTTGAGACAGCCCCGATGCTCGGACCTGATGAAGCCCAGACGCCAACGGCGAAATCAGAGACTCGCGCTTCCGGATACAGTCGGGCAGGGCATCGAGTGGCTGAAAAGTTTACGTGGAGATAACGCGAAATAGACATATCGGCACACGAGCCATGGGCGTTTCTGTGCTAATTTTCCGCGTCAGTGCAACCTGCGCGGCGGAGTCAAGACATGTTTTATCACGGCATTTTGCTGGGTGCGTTGGGCGCGGTATGTGCGACTGCGCTGGTTGCGGCAACGCCAGATCAGCCGCTGCGGCTTGCAACCGGCCAAGTTCAAGCTAACGAACAGTGGCTGGTAAATGGCGGCGAGTTCAAGATTCGGCTCAATCGTGAGCTGCTCCAAGCCAACGGCGTCGGTTTTTCCGGCTTCAAGCCCACACCCGGTCAAGGGCCGGAAGACGAAGAATTTGCAGTGTTCCCGCTGGTGCCCAGAGAGGGCCTGCAGTTCAACGCGCCCGAAGGTGGATTCGACCGTTTCACCGGCGGCAAGCTCGGAATCTCCGGAGGATTCAGCCTGAAGCTGCCGAGTGGCCAGAAGCTCACTTTCAAGCAGGCCGAGTTGCGTTACAGCCATGAGAATCCAATGCGGCTGGAATTGGTCGGAGACGACGGCCGTGCCTGGTTCTATCTCAATCATCTGATGTACAAAATGGTTGAGGACAACTCGGCCTTCTATGTGCGCAGCGCTGATCTGCGGGCCAGCAAAGCGCTCGCTGACAAAATCGGACGCGCGCAGCTCGCCGATGAGTATGTCGGTGAAGTAAAGATGCTGGCCAATGTCGTGCAGCGACCGTTCGGCTTCAAGCCGCTTGATGCCAAAGCGGTGCTGGCCTGCCCTGATTTCCATGGTACCGGGCCGCAAGGCGATCCGTTTCAGGCCGACGTGCTGATGGAGTCGTACAGCATGTCAGGGACGCGATGCCGTCTCAGCACTGGCAGCGGATCCTGCGACGGCCCTGCCGGGAGCGATGATGGCGATGTCGTGTTTACGCCCAGCTCCACGCTTCGCAACAGCAACAAGGCGTCTACCGCCGACATACCCTGGTACCAGAAATTCACCACCAGTCCGTTCAATTATCCGTACCCCGGAAATGACCAGCATCCCTATCTGATCTGGAACATGTACCGCATCGTCGATGGTCAGCTTGAGCAGATTGGGGCCTCAGGCGTGAAGCACGCGTTTCTCACCGTCAACAGCGGCTGTGCTCCCGGCGCCTGCACCGGAGGCGGCCATATCCTCGGCAAGAATTGCGGCGATACCTATGGCACCGGCAACAACGACAGCAGCAGCAGTCTGGGACCACGCACTGAGATGATTCCGGCGACCGGGCAATGGGCGCGTTGCAACTCGATTTACGATGATGGGCTGCCGGTGCTTGCAACCAATCTGGCTTGCGATGGTCAGCAAGACAGCTCGGGCAATGATTCCTACATGCAGCGCATGGTAGTGAAAGAATCGAAACTGCCTGGACCAGCCACCCCGGCTGCGCAGTATTTCTCCGAGTCCTGGTACATCGTTCAAGACGACGTAAACATCTACAACACCATGGCGCATCGCTCGATGGCACCGGTTGGTGCCGCCGGCGCGTGGACGCCCGGCACACAGGGCAGCTTCGTGCTTGGCCCCGTCATCAATGCCTGGGTCGATCCGCTCGCCAATCCGACGCAGAACGTTGAACTGGCCACACCCGAGGGAGATTCCCGCATCGCAGTGAAAGCCGCATTGGCTGTATGCCCGCCGGAGGTGACTGCGCAGAGCGGGGTACAGTGCTATCGCTACGATTATGTAGTCAATAACTTCGACTATGCACATGTAAAACTGATGCCACCGCCAAACCACGCAGGCCTGAATCTGGGGATTGTCAGCAGCAGCGGTTTCTCACGCTTCAGTCTGAATTTGGGATCTTCGCTGGTGGTGGTGGCGGGCGCGGCTGCGGATTTCTCCGATGTCGACTCAAATGCCGCCAACGACTGGACGTTCAGCGCCATAGGGGACACCCTCACCTGGACTGCGCCCGCTGGCAACGACCTGAAATGGGGCAGTCTGTATCGCTTTTCGTTCATCACCACCACGGCGCCGAATCCAGCTTTCACTCGGAATGCAGTCCTGGGCGTGCAAGACGAAAGCGCATCTTTCCAATTCTCGAAACGCATCATGGTACCGAACGTCGCCACCCTGTTCGAACACGACTTCGAATAGCCTCAGCACATTACGAGTGGGTGCGCGCCGCTGGATTCGGGAAGCCGACAATTTCCCATTGATGGTTGAAAATCAAGAGAGATTGCCGGTGTCGATCAAGGTCGGCGTGCCATCGTCGCCACCCGTCTGAATTCCGCCAACGGCCTATTTTGAGTTGCCCAGTTCGACCGGCTCAAGGATGGGTTCCAATGCGCGTAGCGCGCTGGCCCTCTGAATATGAGCGATTGGTGCATGCGAAGCGATTCTCGCTACGACGCTGCAGTGGCCCATCGGTACCGAGGCAGAAGGAACGTTCCTCCGCCTCGAAACTGTACACCGCAATGCGCACAGGAATCGATGCAGCCTCGAAAGGGTTGGCTCGGTCGTCATCCCCAGCGGGCAAAGGATGCGTCCCTCTGCCCGCGCTGGCTGCAACGAGCAAATTGCAGTTGGCAAATCACATCGCAGGACGGTATCCGTCACGCAACAGGGCGACCTGTAGTTCCAGGCGCTTGATCTCGCGCAGTATCCGGTTGGCTTCAAGATGATTGCCCATGAAAGTCTTGCAAAGTACCGTCACCTGAAACAGGAGCAGCGAACCCACACCCCACTTCACCGCCACCAGCGCTTCTGATGTACCGGACATCTTCCAAATTGCATAGATGCCGGCCACAAACGCAAGACCAGCAACGGCATTGACCATCCACATGACCCACGCCATCGGGCCGCGGAAGATGCCGAACGCCTGCGCGAGGTAACCTGGC
>JAWXCG010000112.1:0-7390 GCA_034440555.1 Pseudomonadota bacterium | reverse complement strand
GGCGACCTGGCTTACAAAAAAATCATTCCAGCATTGCAGGCAATGGTTCGCCGCGGAAATCTGGATATCCCGGTCATTGGCATGGCCCGCCCGGGCGGGACGGTCGACACACTGCTGCAAAGGGTACGCGATAGCCTGACGCAGAACGGCGGTGTTGATTCCGATGCGTTCGCCAAACTCTCCGCGCAACTGAAGTATGTCGACGGCGACTACCGGGATTCCACAACTTACGATCGCTTGAAGCTGGCGTTGGGCGGCTGCTCGCGCCCGCTGTATTACCTGGCGGTTCCACCGAGCATGTTTGCCACTGTGGTGCAGGGGCTGGCGCACTCTGGCTGCGCAACGGATGCGCGCGTTGTAGTCGAGAAACCGTTTGGTCGTGACCTCGCCTCGGCGCAGGCGCTCAACCATACTCTGCACGCAGTGTTCGAGGAATCTTCGGTGTTTCGTATCGATCATTACCTGGGCAAGGAAGCCGTGCAAAACCTGCTGTACTTCCGTTTCGCCAACGCGTTTCTCGATCCGATCTGGAATCGTCAGTACGTGGAAAACGTGCAGATCACCATGGCCGAGAATTTCGGTGTGCAAGGCCGCGGCGCGTTCTTCGACGAAGTGGGTACGATCCGCGACGTGGTGCAAAACCACCTGTTGCAGGTGATCGCGTTGCTGGCGATGGATGCGCCCGCAGGGCGCGATGCGCAGTCCCTGCGCGCTGAAAAACTGCGTCTGTTTCGCGCCATTCGGCCGCTCGAACTCAAGCATGTGGTGCGCGGCCAGTTCCACGGCTATCGAGACGAGAACGGTGTGGCCGCAGATTCCCGGGTGGAGACCTTTGCGGCGCTGCGTTTGTACATCGACACCTGGCGCTGGGCGGACGTGCCGTTCTATATCCGCGCTGGCAAATGCCTGCCGATCACCGCCACCGAAGTGATCGTCAACCTGAAGCAGCCGCCATTGGCGATCTTCGACGAGGTTGGACCGCAATCTTCCAATTATTTTCGTTTCCGTCTCGGTCCCGAGGTGGTGATCTCGGCGGGAGCGAGGGTCAAACGACACGGTGAAGCCATGCGCGGCCAGCCGGTAGAACTGATCGCGCGCCATGAACAGCGCAGTGGGCGATTGCCCTACGAGCGTCTGTTGCGCGATGCGATGCACGGCGATTCTGCTCTGTTCACCCACGCCGAAAGTGTGGAAGCGGCATGGCGGGTGGTCGATCCGGTGATCGGCAATGCCGCGCCAATGCACGATTACGCGCCCGGTACCTGGGGGCCTGCATTGGCCGCGGGCATCGTCGCTGACAATGAGAAGTGGCACAACCCACAGCGGGAGGAGCCGGTGCCGTGTTGACGCCAGCCGTTCGCATGGGTCCGGTCGACGCCGAAAAACTCATGCTCACAAAGTGTTACGTATCCATCCTCATTGAGGTGCGGCGCGATATCGACGCGACGAACCAGGAGTCGCTATGAACCCGATCCGACAGCTGCAAAATCTTGGCCAGAGTCTGTGGCTGGACAACATCACCCGCGCTCTACTCGACAATGGCACTCTTCGCCGCTACATCGAAGATTATTCGATCACCGGGCTGACTTCGAACCCAAGCATTTTTGATGCCGCGATCGGCAGTGGAGACGCCTATGACGCGGGCATTCGCGAGAAGGCGCAGTCTGGAAGATCTGCGGAAGCATTGTTCTATGAGCTGGCGCTGGAAGATCTACGCCGCGCCGCCGATCTGTTTCGTCCGTTGTTCGACGCCAGCGATCACGTCGATGGATGGGTCTCGATGGAGGTATCGCCCCTGTTGGCGCGGGATACCGAGGGCAGTATCAAGGCCGCGCGCTGGATTTATCAACAGGCGGAACGGCCGAACCTGTTCGTCAAGATTCCGGGTACGCCGGAAGGAATTCCGGCGATCGAGGAATCGATTTTCGCCGGAGTCCCGATCAACGTCACCTTGTTGTTCTCACGTGCGCAATATCTCGCCGCTGCCGAGGCCTACCTGCGCGGCATCGAACGGCGGATCAAAGCCGGTCTCGATCCCCGCGTCGACTCGGTCGCCTCGTTGTTTGTCAGCCGTTGGGACAAGGCGGTCAACGACAAGGTACCGGCCCAGCTGCGCAATCGACTCGGCATCGCAATCGGCCGGCGCGCTTATCAAGCCTATCGTGAGTTGTTAGCGACGCCGCGCTGGCGTCAGCTCGCCGCTGCCGGGACACGTCCGCAGCGTCTGCTCTGGGCCAGCACCGGAACCAAGGATACCAACGTATCCGAGACGCTTTATGTCGAGGCGCTGGCTGCGCCCGACACAATAGATACCTTGCCCGAGAAAACTCTGCACGCGCTCGCCGAGGATGGACCGATCACCGGCATACTCCCGGTTTCCAGCGCTGAGGCCGAAGCGATGCTGGCGTTGTTTGCGCAGGCGGGCATTGACGTCGGCGCCCTCGCACTCCAGTTGCAGCGTGAGGGCGTGCTGTCCTTCATCGAGTCCTGGCATAGCCTGTTGCGGCGAATCTCGGACAAGGTTTCGGCATTCGCACAGCCCGGAAAGGAATTCGCATGACGGCCGATCTGCCGTTGGGTAGGTTCACGCTGCTGGCAGCGCCGCTGAGCGGGCGACTGCAATGGCGTTCGCTGCAGCAGCACTTCGCTGCCATCGGCGGACGCCATCTGCGCGGACTGACTGTCGACAGGCCCTCGCGCAGCAAGGCTTTCCTCCTGCGCTGCTCCGACACCAGCGCCCAATGCACCAACGCCACGTATGAGCACCGCGCTTAGTCCGCTTGCAGGCAAGCCAGCACCGCCATCGCTGCTGGTCGATGTGCGCAAGTTGCGCGCCGACTATTTCGATCTGCGTCCCGATGTCGGGGTGGCCGCGCAGCGCGTCGCCTTTGGCACCTCGGGGCACCGTGGCAGTGCATTCGAGCGTGGCTTCAACGAATGGCATGTACTTGCGATCAGCCAGGCAGTTTGCGACTACCGCAAAAGCCAGAACATCAATGGGCCAGTGTATCTTGGCATTGACACGCACGCGCTGTCGCAGCCGGCGTTTGAGAGTGCGCTGGAAGTGTTGGCCGCCAATGGTGTGCACACGATGATTGCCGCAGGCGGTGAATTCACCCCGACGCCTGCGGTGTCTCACGCGATCCTGACTTACAACCGCGGTCGCACTTGGGGGCTGGCGGACGGTATCGTCATCACGCCGTCGCACAATCCACCTGAGAGCGGGGGCTACAAGTACAACCCGCCGCATGGTGGCGCGGCCGACACCGATGTAACGACTTGGATTGAGGCAAGAGCCAATGCATTGCTCGCGGCGCGCCTGCAGGGTGTGCTCCGCGTGCCTTTGGAACAGGCCCTTCGAGCAAACACTACGCGCACACATGACTTTTTGCAAAGCTATGTCGCGGATTTGGACAGCGTGCTTGATTTCGATGCGATCCGCAGCGCCGATCTACGCATGGGCGTGGATCCGCTCGGCGGCGCGGGTGTGCATTACTGGGCGCGGATCGCCGAGCGCTATCGGCTCGATCTGACTGTGATCAGCGAACAAGTCGATCCTACCTTCAGTTTTATGAGCCTGGACTGGGATGGCCGCATTCGCATGGATCCGTCCTCACCCTGGGCGATGCAGCGGCTGATCGAATTGAGCGATTGCTACGACATTGCATTTGCCTGTGACACCGACCACGACCGGCACGGAATCGTAACGCGCAAGGGCGGCCTGCTGCCGACCAACCACTACCATAGCGTTGCCATTGATTACCTGATGCGCAATCGCCCGCGCTGGAATGCCGCGGCCGCCGTGGGCAAGACCGTGGTGAGTACTGCGCTGATCGATCGAGTGACGGCGCGACTCGGACGCACACTTTATGAAGTGCCCGTTGGCTTCAAGTGGTTCGCCGATGGCCTGCATAGCAGTGCGCTCGGCTTCGCCAGCGAGGAGAGCGCTGGTGCATCGTTAAGCCGTATCGATGGCAGAGTATGGACTACCGACAAGGACGGCATTGCGCTGGCATTGTTGTCGGCAGAGATCACCGCGCACGCTGGGCGCAATCTGGATGAACTGTATGTCGCCCTGGTTCGTGAACTGGGCGAACCGGTGGCCGATCGTGTCGATGCGCCGGCCAGCGCCGAACAAAAGGCGAGATTGGCGAAGCTCGCGCCAAGGCAGATACTGAGTACCGAGCTGGCCGGAGAGGAGATCGAAAGCGTGATCGATCATGCACCAGGAAACCACGCACCCATTGGCGGCATCAAAGTGATCGCCGCCAGCGGCTGGTTCGCCGCCCGCCCTTCCGGAACTGAGAACATCTACAAGATTTACGCCGAAAGTTTCTGCGGTGATGCGCATTTGCGCGATATTCTGCTGCAGGCCCAAGGCATTGTGGATACCGCGTTGGCCGCTACGTTGCCGGGTGGTCAATGAGCGGGAATTACCACCGACGCCGCTTCAACAGCATCGGATTGCAGTCCGACCCGATGCTGCGGACGTGTCACACAGCGCGGCGCAAACTTGTTCGCTGCAGCCCAGCTGAGACCGAGTGCTGACCCCATGCAATCCATCCTGACGATCAATGCTGGCTCATCGAGCATCAAGTTCGCCTTCCACCAGAACGGCGAGACGCTGGAGCGCCAGCTGCATGGAAAGATTGACCGCATGGGATTGAGCGGCGCCGCGCTGACGTTCAACGATCCAACGCAGAATCAGCCGGGCAAAATCGAGATCGAGACCGCCGACCACAAATCAGCCGCAGGATTTCTGGTTGAATGGCTCGAGCAGCAGAAAGATTTCGCGTCAATCGCTGCCTTGGGACACCGCGTCGTGCATGGCATGCAGCACACGGCGCCGGCAATGGTTACCGATGCGTTGATCGATGAGCTGCACCGTATCAGTCCCTACAGTCCCGAGCATATGCCGATCGAGATCGAACTGATCGAGACGTTTCGGCGGCTTCATCCAGGGTTACCCCAGCTCGCCTGCTTTGACACTGTGTTTCACCGCAGCATGCCGCGTATCGCCAAGCTGCTGCCGATCCCGCGTCGCTTCGATGCCAAGAACGTACAGCGCTACGGGTTCCATGGATTGTCGTACGCCTATCTGATGGAAGAGCTGGTGCGCATTGGCGCTCCCGCCGCAACCAGCGGTCGGGTAATCCTTGCGCACTTGGGCAACGGCGCCAGCCTTGCCGCCGTGCGCGACGGTCGGAGTATCGATACCAGCATGGGATTCACGCCCGCGGCGGGATTGATGATGAGCACGCGCAGCGGCGACCTGGACCCTGGACTGGCCGACTATTTTGTGCGCGTCGAGGGCATGACGCCACCGCAGTTGCAGCATATGGTCAATCACCAGAGTGGCTTGCTTGGAGTCTCAGAAACCAGCTCCGATATGCGCGACTTGCTCACGCAGGAAGCCGTCGACGTGCGCGCAGCAGAAGCGGTGGCGCTATTCTGCTATCAGACCAAGAAGTGGATCGGTGCGTTCGCCGCTGCGCTGGGCGGCTTGGATTTGCTGGTGTTCAGCGGAGGCATTGGAGAAAACGCAGCGCCTGTCCGAACGCGAATCTGCGAGGGATTAGACTTCTTGGGTATTGAACTTGACGAGTCGCGCAATGCGCAAACCGCCGCCCTGATATCCACCGATGCCAGCCGCGTGGCGGTTCGTGTCATTCGAACCGATGAGCAAGTGATGATCGCGCGCTCAGTGCAGCGTGCGCTGGCTATCCTCTGAAACTGCCAAAAAAAGGGACGCAACCCATGCTAGTCAAAGTATCCACAAGCAAGTCAGTCGAAGCGACCGCCGCGGCTTTGCATGAGGCCGTTCTGGCCAACCAATTCGGAGTCATGCAGGTGCACAACCTCAAAGAGACTATGTTGAAGAAAGGCGTGCAGTTCGACCGCGAATGCCTGATCTTCGAGGTGTGCAATCCGCAGCAGGCCAAGAAGGTGTTGGATGCGGACATGAGCGTGAGCACTGCGCTGCCCTGCCGGATATCGATCTACGAGGAAGGCGGGAAGACCATTCTTGCCACATTGAAGCCCACCATGCTGCTGGCAATGTTCAATGTGCCGCTACTGGAAACCGTCGCACAGGAAGTGGAGACCACGATGACCAAGATCATGCACGAGGCTGCATATGCCAGCAGTTGAACAATGAGCGCCTCCGAGAACCCACCCACGCCGTCCTCGAGCCCAGACCCGTGGACTTCGCGCAGCCACTTGCAGACTCTGGTTTTGCTGGCGGCAACCACCTTCGGTATCTATTTGTGTTATCGCATGGCGGTGCCGTTTTTGGCGGCGATCGCCTGGGCGCTGACCTTGGCAGTGCTGTTCACTCCTTTGCAGCGCTGGTTGGAGTCCAGGTTCAAAAGTCCCAGCCTCGCTGCAATCGCTTGTGTGTTGGTGATCTTTTTGATCGTTGTCGTGCCGGTGACGTTTGTCGGACAGCGCCTGGTGCAACAGGCAGCGCAAGGCGCGCAGCTCATCGAGACCAAGGTTGCTGCCGGCGAGTGGCGGCGCATCGTCGAGGCGCAGCCGCGTCTCGCACCGTTGGCCGAGCGCATTGAGCGCGAGCTCGACCTGCCGGGAACCGCCAAGACAGTAGCCACGTGGTTGACCACTGCCGCGGGCGTCATCGTCAGGGGCTCTGTGTACCAGGTGATCGGTCTGATGCTGACCTTCTATCTGTTGTTTTTTTTCCTGCGCGACGGTCGTGTCGGATTGCTGGCGCTGCGCTATTTGTCTCCGCTGACAATGACCGAGATGGATCGACTGTTCGCGCGGGTCGATGACACCATCCATGCGACGGCCTACGGAACGCTCACGGTTTCGTCCGTGCAGGGATTGTTGGGCGGCCTGATGTTCTGGTGGCTGGGTCTTCCGGCGCCCTTGCTGTGGGGCGTGGTGATGGCCTTGCTGGCAGTAGTGCCGATGATCGGTGCCTTCGTTGTCTGGATTCCTGCTGCGCTTTTCCTGGCCTTGGAGGGCAGTTGGGGAAAGGCGCTCATTCTTACGCTGTGGGGCATGCTCGTCGTCGGCACCATCGACAACCTGTTGCGTCCGGTACTGGTTGGTAATCGGCTCAAGTTGCACACAGTGCTGGCCTTCCTGTCTGTGGTCGGCGGACTGATCCTGTTCGGCACGGCCGGCCTCATTCTGGGTCCGGTAACGCTCACGGTCACCACAGTGCTGCTGGAAATATGGTCCAGCCGAACCAAGGCCGAGGAGGCGGGGCGGATAGCGGCACAGCGGCCATGACGCAGCGCACGCCGCCTGCACAACCAGATGGCATGGAGCGGCACGCCAAGTCGCGACCGCGTCAACCGCCAGCGCAAGATCTGCCGCCGAGTTTGCTGAGCAGTATTTGGCAGCGCAGGACCACGCTGATCGC
>JAWXCG010000111.1:0-4602 GCA_034440555.1 Pseudomonadota bacterium | reverse complement strand
GTTCGACGACGACGAACGCCACGTCGCCGAGGTTGTGCTCGAGAGTTTGATTCTCAAGCACCAGGCCAAGCAGGCAGTGATGCGCACGCAGCCCACGGCTAAAGCCGTCAAGCACACTTCTGCGTCCGCAAAACCAGCGGGCAAGACCACAGCCGCAAAACGAGTCGCGCACGCGAACCACCAACGATGAGCACGGCGCCCCTACAGTCTTTGATCGGCAGCCATATCCTCAGCTTGCGCGAGCAACGCGTCATGCTCGATGCCGATCTGGCTGAACTCTATGGCGTGCCGACCAAAGTGCTGGTGCAGGCGGTCAAGCGCAACCTTGCACGCTTCCCCGCCGACTTCATGTTTCAGCTTTCGTCCGATGAGTTCGCCCACTTGAGGTCACAAACTGTGACCTCAAGTCCAGGGCATGGTGGTCGGCGCAGTGCACCCTATGCGTTTACCGAGCAAGGCGTGGCAATGCTGTCTTCGGTACTCGGTAGCCCGCGCGCCATCGCCATGAACATAGAGATCATGCGCACCTTCGTGCGCGTGCGCGCACTGGCCACCACACACGGCGATCTGGCCAAGCGACTCAACGAACTCGAAGAGAAGACCCAGGCGCTGGCCTTCAAGCACGATGCCTTCAGCCGCAACACCCGCGTGCAACTCAAACAGGTGTTCGATGCCCTGCGCGACCTGATGACACCCGTCGATCCACCCAAGCGGCCGATTGGCTTCGTGGTGCATGAGGATAAGAAGAACAAGGGCAAGCGATAGCGGCTAACTCTGAGCGCAGCAGCAATTGCAAACCCGGGTTTTCGATGTGTGTTGCTATGAACCCCGCAACGAACGGATCCCCACAAGGTGAGGGCACCATGGAAAAAAAGAAACTGGTCCTCTTCCCCGATACAAACGTCTTCATACAGTGCAAAGACTTGCGCGAGGTGCAGTGGACCTTATGGGGGAACGCCGAGGAGATAGCACTGTATGTGGCGCGCCCAGTCGTCGCTGAGATCGACCATCAAAAAAGCAAGGGGCAAGGCAGGATTGCGACGCGAGCGCGTAAGGCTTCCGCCCTGTTCAAGGAAATCATCACCTCTCGACAGGCGCACGTAGTCAGGACCTCAAACCCATCGATTCGCCTGCATATCCGACAAGATTTGAAGCCCGACCAAAATTCGTCAGAACTGCTCGACTACACAGAGCGGGACGATCAGCTTGTTGGGATTGCTTGGGGTTTCGCGAAGACCAACCCTGATCTTGATGTCCGGATTCTCACGCACGATGCGGGACCCCTAGCCAGCGCCCAGATGGTGGGCTTGAATTTCGATGATGTACCAGACGACTGGCTGCTTGCCCCGGAATCGGATGAACGGGATAAGCGAGAAGCTGCACTAACCTCCGACCTCAATCAGTACAAGAAGGCTGCTCCCGCTTTCAAGACTTGGTTCGAGCATGATGGCGAGCGCATCTCTGTTCTAAAGACAAATTGTCTCGCGTTCTCGGCGCTTGATCCAAAACAAATAGCTTCCCTTATAGACCGCATCACTGCGCGCTATCCGGTGGCAGAAGATTTCGGCTCTCGGGAATGGCTCACGCGCGGCACAGCCGAAGGCAGAAGCAAACTCGGCGAACACCATGATGGCTTCATTCCTGCCAGCGCCGACCAAATTGATGAATACAAAGATGCGCATGCGCGCTGGCTGAAGCAATGCGAGGCGCGTTTGCGCAGGCTGCACGTCGAGTTGACTGACCAAGCACCCCGACCAGAGTTGTGGGTATGGATCGAGAACACCGGCGCTAAGCCGGCAGATGATGCGCTGGTCTCCCTCGCAGCGGAAGGTTCGATTCTCATATTGCCCATCAGCTCATCGGACGATGACGACAAAGCGATCGCTCCAGACATGCGCGACCTTCCAAAACCGCCCAATGTTCCAAGAGGGAGTTATTGGAAGGGCATAGCTGCTGCAGAACTGGCAATGTCTGTGATCGCGCCCCGCCAATTTTTGCCGTCAATGCCGCAACTAAATAGGGAACGAAACGCTTTCTATTGGAGGCCTGAGCGCCCGTCTTTGCCCGTAGCCAGCATGGAGCTGGAGTGTGCGCAATGGCGGCATCAGATTTCTGCAGAGTGTTTTCGCGTGACGGTTCTTCTAGACTCGAGCTCTCCCGAAGTATCGGCACTGCTAAGGGTCAAGGTTCACGCAGCAAATCTGATTGAAGCGCACGAAGCCAGAATCCCGGTCAACATCGCAGTCAACGAAGTCAGTGCGTGGGAGAAGGCACAAGAGTTAGTGAATCGGCTGATCAAGCCTCCGGCAACGCTTACGTTAAAGACAACCAGCACATAGGTAGATCAGGCTTGCCGCGATGCCGCGCTGCCACGGTAAACGCCCAGCACCAGCTTCAGATGGTCTCTGCCAATCGGACAGCGTATGTCGCACAATCGATAATCACGATCACCGATCAAGCCAAACAGTTATTGCTCACGCATACCGAGCTGCCATTCTCCAGGCGGATTCGGCACTTCGAGCCACCAGCGCGCACTCACCTTACGACATCCGCTCGCCGTCGCCGAAGATCATGTCTTGAAAATCTTGCAGCAGGTGTGCGCCTTTCTTGCGTTCGCCAGCACGATATGCGGCGAGCGACTCATCCAGTAGGGCGCGCAAGCGATCATGGAAGCCAGGATCGCGATCACTTGTCGCCACGAACTCAAGGCCATTGCGCAGCTCATCAAAGGCGCGATCAAGCGTAAGTTGATCGGCATCAGATAAAAAATTCTCTTTGGGAAAGCGATCAGGCGCACCCAAGACGACATGCCCGATAAAGTCGTGCAAGGCCGCAAGATGTCGGACCCAACGAATCATTCTAATTCTCCGGACACGGCAGAACCGTGCAGCTACCGCCAAGCTTCGCCGGCCGCACAACGGTTGTTGGCGTCCCGCCGGAATACTCTGCATTGAGATCCAACTGTGTCGTTCCTGGCGGCTTTTTACCCACGGTGGCATCCATCATCAGGCCCGGCAACTGCACATCCGGACGAACATAGCCACCGCTACCATCGGGGTTGCGCAGCCAACGGTTCAGCTGGACAACTTCACCGGGACCTTCTGGAATACCTTCTGATTCAAGCCAAGCACGCATTCGCGCGCGACTTTGTTGGTCAACTAAGTTGCCGACCCTCGTATTCTTATTCCCACGCAGCAACCCGTCAGCCTCAGCCTCAGTAGCGGCATCATAGGCATCGTCCACATATCGCTGATATCGAGCATATGCTTCGGCATTGAACTCCTCCCACGTCTTGTATCCCGTATTGCCAATGCCAGGACCAATAAAACCACCGCCCTTCGAAGCTTCAGCAACCGTTCCCGATTTGCCGAGCGCCGTCTTCAATCGCTGCAGCTCACTCGCTGCCAGGGTCTTTGCACTCTCGTAAGCCTGCCGCGTCTGCTGCTGCACGTTCTGGGTGAACGTAGTGCTCACAGCCCCCCGATTGGCATAGGGCGCGGCCACCATCGTCAGCGTTGCCCCGACATCGCTGATCGCTTCGTGATCGCCCTCAAATGCCTGTGTGGTTCTTGCTACCGCAGCGTCGTAGGATTTGAAGGCACCATCATCGCCCAGGTACGTGACGGTTTTCTCGGTGACCTCCTGCGTCCCCATCAGTTCGCCCGCCGCACCTTCGGCATAGCGCGGCAAAGTGCCCGTGGTTGCATTCACCACCGTCGCCGAAGCGACAACACCGATATTCGCAACCGCGTTCACACCGCGCAGGCCGCCCTCGGTGAGCATGAGCAGACCGCGACCGATGCCCACGCCGATGGCAACGCCAGTGCCGACGTTCCCTTTATCTACTTCGCCTGTGCGGCGACCCAGCCACTGGTTCCAACCGGCCAGCATGTTCGCGCCATTGGCCAGCACCGCGATTCGACCTGTGGGATCGATGTAGATCAGTGGATTGGCATTGGCATAAAGCTGCTTGTTGAACGTGATCGGCGCATGGTTGTCGCCCGCCCACGGGTCCATGGCATTGAAGCTGCCGATCAGAGGGTCATACCAGCGCGCACCGGCGTAGTACATCCCCGTGGCCGAGTCCTTCCTATAGGACGCGAACCCAATCGATTGGCCGTCGTTGCTCAGCAACGCAGCTTGCCCGGTTTCATCGGGGTTGTAGGCAGGCAACTGCCACGGCGCTTGCGTAACACCGTTCGCGGTTTGCTCTTCGATGTTTCCCCAGGCGTCGTATGCGGTGCGATTGACGGTGTCGCCGTTGCTGTCCGTCATCGCGACCGGTGTGTTCAGCGCGTCGAGTTGATAGGACCTCAGCGTCATCGCGCCACCTTGCGCGTAAGCGATATGCCTGTCGAGCAGCGCGCTGTGGCGGTAGGTGTCGCTGATGCGTAAACCACCGGCACCATTCGATGGATCGGCTTCGTGCAGCAGGGTTTGGCCGTTGTAGACGTAGAGCGTTGCGGTGGGTGTGCCGCCGCCTGCTGCTGTTTCTATGCGTTCGACTTGGCGGCCGTCAGCGTCATAAACGTAATTGACGGTGGGCGCATTCGCATCGTTGGGCGCGTTGGGTTGCGCTTTGATCATTCGGTCGCGGGCGTC
>JAWXCG010000110.1:0-6428 GCA_034440555.1 Pseudomonadota bacterium | reverse complement strand
GTGCCATTGGCTTCCAGCGCCGAACCGGCATTGAAGCCAAACCAACCCACCCACAACATCGATGCACCGGCCATGGTGAAGGTCAGATTGTGTGGCTTCATCGCCTCACGTCCGTAACCAACGCGCTTGCCAATCATGTACGCACCCACCAAACCGGCAATCGCCGCATTGATGTGCACCACCGTGCCGCCGGCAAAATCCAGCGCGCCCTTGGCAAACAGATAACCTGCAGTAGCATTGGCAGCCGTCGCCGCGGCGGCATCGGTATAAGCATCCGGTCCGGGGAAGAACCACACCATATGTGCGATCGGTGTGTAGGCGAAGGTGAACCACAACGTGGTGAACACCAGCACCGCGGCAAACTTGGCACGCTCGGCAAAGGCACCCACGATCAACGCGCAGGTGATCGCAGCAAACGCCGCCTGGAAGGCAAAGAACGCCAGCTCCGGCACCACCACACCTTTGGAAAATGTCGCTGCATTCGCGCCGCTGGTCAGCCCCTTCATCATCAGCCGGTCCCATCCACCGAAGAAGGCATTGCCGGTGGTGAACGCCAGGCTGTAGCCATACAAGGTCCACAGCACCACCACCAGCGAAAACACCACGAAGCACTGCATTAACACCGACAGCATGTTTTTGCTGCGCACCAGTCCGCCATAGAACAGACCAAGGCCCGGCAGCGTCATGAAGATTACGATCGCAGTGCACAGCAAAATCCACGCCGTGTCGCCCTTGTCCGGTGACGGCGCGGCAGCGGGTTCTTCCGCGGGGGCTTCCTCAGTGAGTGCAACAGCAGGTTCGCTGATCGCAGGCTCGACATTTTTCGCATCTGCTCCGGCCAGCACCGAATCCATAGGCACCAGATTCAATGGCGCGGCTTCCAACGTTTCTGCCGGTGCCATTTCGTTGCTGGCAGCGGGTGCGTCGGTTGAGGCAGCAGTGTCCTGTGCCTGCACAGCAAAGCCAGCAGTCAACGCCAGCAACGCAGCCATCAACCACGCCGCCGGTGCGGACAGGCGCGTTGCACGGCGCTGCGCAACAACGTGTGTTTCTACGACGCGCGAATCAACAGCGTGCAATGGCACAACCCGCGATTCAGTAAAGTGGGATTCAACAACGGGAGTCACAACAGTAGGGATGAGTTTCATGATCGGGTCCTCGCAGGCTCAGATGGCGTCGTCGTCGACTTCGCCGGTGCGGATGCGGATCACCGCTTCCACCGGTGTTACAAAGATCTTTCCGTCACCCACCTTGTCGGTGCGCGCACTCGACTGGATCGCCTCCAGCGCCGCCTCCAGCAAAGCATCGGAAACTACCGCCTCGATTTTCAATTTCGGCAGAAAATCGACGACATATTCCGCGCCCCGATAGAGCTCGGTATGTCCCTTCTGTCGCCCAAACCCCTTTACCTCGGTAACCGTCAGGCCATTGACCCCAGCCTGCCCAAGCGCATCGCGCACCTCATCCAGCTTGAAGGTGCGAATGATCGCGGTGATCAGTTTCATGTGAGCGCTCCATGGTGTGCAGTGAATTTGCCCCAGCTGCCACCGCACGCCCACCACCTCATGCCCCAAGATGATGCACTAAAACGGTGCCAGCTCAGTCCCTCTCCATGGTGCACTGCGCAAAACGCGTGCCAAACCCCTATAACTATGAAAATAATAACGATTGTTCCAACTAATGGTTGGAGTGGGCAGGCGCTAGCCATGGTCCGATCGAGTTCCATTCCCCACAATGGGGCGATGCAATTGAGCTATCGCACCTGTCCAAACCTCCAGATAAAGGTCATTGGTCCAACTTCAGAGCGTTGGAGCATTTCGAGCCCCACGTGACAAGTGTGGTCTTTGTCCTGCGGCTCTTGTGAGTCCGGCAAGACTGTCCAATTCGTCACCTCGACTCGTCACACAGGCAGCGGACTCCTTACAGTCGGAGCAAAGTGATCACTTGGTTTGCTAATACTCAGAACAGCGGATATCTTCCCCATAAGTCGCCGCACCAATCCGCGCTGCCGATGAATTCGCTTCAGGGGACAATGTGATCCAGAGATCCGACCTTTCGGTCTGTGGGGCGGTCTGCTTCGCTATTTGCGGGCTGCTGTTGCCGCTGGGCGCGATGTCGAAGGCTGCTGAAGCGGAACGTCGCTACGAGTTGTTGGCGGTAGATCAAAGCGCTGGGCGAGCGGTGATGATGGACGTTGCGGGGGCAACGATCGTGTTGGAGCTGGAAGCAGAGACGCTCGAAGGTTTGCGCTTGAGGTCTGTTGCGGGCGGGGCAGTGTTGCTCGACGTACGATTCAAATCGTCCGGCGACGTCATCGCCTATCGCATCGCGCTCGGGGAAACAGTACGCATTCGACCGCCTGCAGAACATCGCAGCGGTGGCGTGCGCGTGATTGCTGTGCCGTTGGAAGTTATGCCGCCAGAAGTCCGGACTGGTGCGAAGGATCCATCCTCCTCTGCCCAGGACCAGTAACGTCCATGAAAATTCGCGTTTGCGTTCTGCGCATCGTCGCCATGCTGGCGATGATCACCGGGCAGGGCATAGCCGTCGCCGGCCCCAAGGGCCTGGACAATGACGTTGAGTTGATCCGTCTTGCAGCGCCTGCTCTCGCCAAGCCATCGTCCAAAGCGATCATCGCGGACCACGATGTCGAGGGCATCGCCGTCTTCGAGATTTCGGGAGACTACGGTCGCAGCAATACACAGGCACGCGCGGATGTTGCGCGACGTTATTTCGAACGCTATCAAGACGATCACGACCTGCTGCTGGTGTTTTCCGACTTTGAGTTCGACACCGGAGAAGCGGCAGCATTCGCCAATATCATCAAAAACGACACGCAAGGCCTGGGTCTGCCCGCATTTGATTCCACCGCGGCGTTCGGTTCCAGCAGCGGTCGCATGCACAACTACATCGACATGGCAGCGCTGTCGCGCTGGGAATTCAATCCCTCCTCGCCACGCTACGGCATCACGCTGGATGTCGCTGCGCATGAAGTGATGCATCGCTGGGTCGCGCATCCGAAATTCATGCGCGAAGGGCAACCCAGTGATGACCTTCTGGGCCGCGATCTCGCGCACTGGAGTTTTTTCCTCGATAGCGATGCCTCGATCATGTACGGATCGGACTGGCGTCAAGGCACGGATGGACAGTTTGAGGCGATCGACATCCGTCATCGTCTGTCGCCTCTGGATCTGTACCTGGCCGGATTCTTCGCCGCAGCCGAAGTGCCGACGATGACGCTGATCCGTGGCGGTCAGGGCGCTACGGCACAGGACGTCCCGCTCTTGGGTTTCAGGACGCCTGGTACTGCCGAATCAGTTTCCATCGCGCAGATCATTGCAGCGAACGGAGCGCGTCAGCCGGATGTGACGCAGTCCGGCAAACGTTTGTCGGCTGGGCTGGTGTTGTTGCTGCGACCCGGTCAGCCGCTTAACGATCGCGCAATATTTGATCTGCAGCGATTTGCGTTGGATTTCGAAACACGTTTTGCCGCAATGACGCGCGGCCGCGCTTCGTTGTCGATTCGCAATCAGCCACTTCAGACTGCAATGGTCGGTGCTCCGACCAGCGTGAGCGTGCCGGGCGGAACACTCTGCTCGGGCACCGGCTGCTTGCTGGATGTTGCCCAGGCGAAGGTGTGGTTGCTGTCGAAACAACGCCTGAGTGATGGTGCTTTTGTCGACAAGGATTTGAATTCGGTGCCTACCAGCGCTGCCGCGTTGCGTGCAATGTATTCCGCTGGATTCGGTTCGACCACTGAGGCACCGCTGGCGCGCAACTGGCTCGTTGCATTCGTATCCAGACACTTCGATGACCTGGCCTGGAAGGGGATGGCCTTGGTGGGTATCACCAACCCAACAGCGGCCGATGCAGAACTGGCCAACGAGCGGGAACCGTTGTTGGCTGCGGGCATGCTTGGGCTGGGACCGAGTTGGTCGACCAGCGCCTGGGATATGGCCGCTGTATTGTCAACTTCATTCTCTGGCCGGTCAGCGTCTGAACGCGATGCATACCTCGGTCGAATACGCGCGCTGCAAAACGCCGACGGCGGTTTCGGTATCAGTCCCGGCGGCGTCAGTCATGTGGGATTGACAGCTTGGGTCCTGAATGAAGTCGCGCCGCTCGATGGGCCAGCGGCACAACAGATCGCTGACGCCAGCGCGGCCTGGTTACTGACGCAGCGCAGCGCCGACGGTGGTTTTGGCGCCGGTGCGGATGGCGTCTTGCCCACCGCCTGGGCGGTCGCGGGATTGGTGCGACTGGGGAGCGGGATCGATGTCACCCCCTCGATTGCATTCCTGCGCGCGCAGCAAGGATCGTTGGGTGATTGGAACGGCAGCGTGTTTACGACAGCCGAAGTCATTCGTGTGTTGGGGCAGATTGCAAAGCCCAACCTTTCGTTCGATGCGGCCATTGTCGCCACGCCCGTAACGCCGATCTCCGGTGACCTCGTCCAACTCAGAAGTCGCGTTCGCAACGATGGTGTCGTCGCTGAAAACGTGCTGCTGTCCTGGTTTCGCGGCGATCCAGATCAAGGTGGCACGGCCCTCGGTGCCGCGACCGAGCTTGGCTCCCTGGGCGCAGGGCAGTCCATCGAGGTTGCGCTCAGTTGGGATAGCAGCGGTTTGACTGGCGTGCAGCAACTTGTTGCCGTTCTCGATCGCGCCAATGCGATCGACGAGTTGAACGAGAACGACAACCGTCAGTCACTGACGCTGGATGTCGGCGCGCTTCCGCTGGTGCCCGACGCCGCCTTGTTGCGCGAGAATTTCACACTGACGCCAAGCGCGGTGACGGTATTCCCGGCGTCGATGTCGATCAGCGGCACGCTCGCCAATGTCGGCGGTGCGGCACTAACAAATGTTCCACTGGTCGTGTATTCGGTGCGCAACAGCACTCGCACCGAGTTGGCGCGCGTGGTGCTCAACGTAGCGGCGCAAGCAACTACGCCCATGCAACTGAATTTTACCTTGCAACGCACCGATCCGCTGTCGCTGGCTCTAGTGGCAGATCCAGACAACACGATCGCTGAGATCCGCGAATCCAATAACGAACTGCTGTACGCACTGTCGAGCTCTGCCGGTATCGATCTTGCCATTTCGGCTGCTGATATTGTCCAGTTGTCTCAACCCGCGGTTGCCGGGCAGTCGGTGCGCTTTCGAGTGACCGCACACAACCACGGTGCGTCGGCGTCTCCGACCTTCGCGTTGGTACCGCAGATTCGCCAAGGCGCTCAAACCTACCCGCTCGGCAATATCAACTTGCAGCTCGATGCCGGAGCCAGCGCCGAACGCGAAGTGGTGTGGACGTCGGCATCGATGGGTACTGCCGCGCTCGAAGTCGCGCTTGATCCACAATCTGCAATCAACGACGCCGATCGCAGCAACAACTCGGCGTCGCTGCCATTCGAAGTTGTCGATCCGAGCGCGCCCAATCTGATAGTGATCGCTGGGTCGGTCCAGATGCTGCCATCGCCATTGGATCAATCGCGACCCGCAACCCTGCAGGCGCGCGTGCGTAACGCGGGTGCTGCATTGTCGGGTGACTATGTAGTGGCGGTCAGTACCGGCGGCGAAACTGGCGCACGCACTGAACTCGCACGCATTACCGTCAATGGTGGCCTCGCCGCCGGTGCAGAAGTCCCAATAAGCTTGCCGATTGCGGCATTGACCACCGCCGGCGATCGCTACTTTTTTGTCTCTGTCGATCCTGACGGCGTGATCGCTGAACTCAACGACAACGACAACACGGCTTTCATGCGAGCGCGTGTGCGTAGTCTTCCGGACGCATCGGTCACGGTGTCCAGTGTGCAACTTACGCCGAGTAACCCGGCACCCGGTGCACAGGTGATCGTCAATGTCACCGTGCGCAACCTCGGCGAACAGCCGCTGGTCGGATTGCAGGTGCGCCTGTTCGACGGAACGCCCAGTGCCGGCACGATGCTGTCGCCCGAGCAGATAGCGCCCGATATCGCCGGCGGAGCAACCACGGTGCTGACCTGGAACTGGACCGTCAGTTCCGGCAGCGATCCCACCATCAGTGCCGAGCTTGACCCGAATAACCAGATTGCCGAAGGGCGCGAAGACAACAACCTTGCCGTGCTCAGACTTCAGGCGATTGGCAACGAATACGCCACCGAGCCCTACATCTCGCCCAACGACGATGGCATCAAGGAATCCACCCAAGTAGTGTTCCGCCAGCTGGCATCGGCGCCCGCAGTCATCGATGTGCGCGACGTTGGCGAACGAATCGTCCGCACGTTTACCACTGAGGAATTCATCGGCAGCAGTGGCTGGGCCGTACTTTGGGACGGGCGCAACAACGCAGGCCAGGTTGTTTACGACGGCCGCTATCGCGTCCAGGCCTCGACCGCCGTTGGCACGGTTCTCGCGGAAGTGGCCGTAGTCGTCGACACCAATCGCTCCTCG
>JAWXCG010000109.1:0-5487 GCA_034440555.1 Pseudomonadota bacterium | reverse complement strand
TCGAGCAAGCGACGGGCTTTCGCGGCCGCTATTTCGTGCTTCTCGGCCGGCTGTCACCCTTGGATGGGCTGGGCCCAGAGGAGCTCGGCCTCGACCTGCTCGCGCGGCGCCTTGGCGAGGGCGAAGTGCGCGAGCTGATTGTGGCCACCAATCCCACGGTCGAAGGCGAGGCAACGGCGCATCATCTTGGCCAGATCGCCCGGCAACACAACGTACTTGCCAGCCGCTTGGCGCACGGCGTACCGCTCGGTGGCGAGTTGGAGTTCATCGATCGCGGCACTCTGGCGCATGCATTCGGTGGGCGCCTCGAAATTTCCTGATCGGTGATTTACCGGCGCCAGTGCGCGAAATGGTTTTTCAAGATGAAACAACGGAGTCGACATGATGGGCGACACTTTATTTGGCAAGATTATCCGCCGCGAGATTCCCGCCGATATCGTCTACGAAGACGATCATGTATTGGCGTTTCGCGATGTTCATCCACAAGCACCGGTGCACGTATTGTTTGTTCCGAAAAAGCCGATTGCTACGCTCAACGACCTGCAGCCTGAAGACGCCGAGCTTGCTGGCCGCCTGCTGCTCGCGGCGGCTGCGTATGCGCGCAAAGAAGGTTTTTCGGAAAACGGATATCGCACTGTCATCAACTGCAACCGCGATGGTGGCCAGACTATTTTTCATCTGCACGTGCATTTGCTTGCGGGACGCAGCATGCCCTGGCCGCCGTGATCCGGCCTATGTCTGTGCGCGAACCCGAAATCTTCTCAGGTTTCCAATCAAGGCCTCGCGCGCCGGGCGATCTGGGGCACGTGCGGGGTCGTAACGCAGGCCGGCGAATTCTTCACCAAGCTTGAGGATGTTGGCCGCAATGTGTGGCAATTGTCGCGCCGCGCGTTGACTGAAGCTGATAGGCCCCTCGTCGACAGCACGGATCACGCCTGCGCGTGCCAATCGATTGGCAAATTGCTTCCATGCCTTGAGCAGCGGATCACGCGCGCGCAGTTGCATGCCGCGCATAGACCACCACACGCCGATTGCCAAGGCGATGCCGCCCGCTGCGGCCAGGGCCATCACCAGATGCTGCCATTGCGTTTGGACTACACCAAAGGGAACCAACAGTTTCTCTTGCCGCAAAGCATCGAAGTCGACGATGCGTCGACGCCACCAGCGCGTGACATGGTCCACGCGATCCAGCCAGCTTGCTGCCCAGTTGTTGTGATACCAACGCATGGCTGCGGGCAGCGCATCGGCGTTACTGCCACGAATGATGCGCTCTGGCGCCACGGCGCTGGTTGGATCGGTGCGCACCCAGCCTCTTCCCTGCAGCCACACCTCGGTCCAGGCATGCGCGTCGGAGTTGCGTACTACCAGATAGCTGCCGCTGCGGTTCCAATAACCGCCTTGATAACCGGTGACCACGCGCGCAGGAATGCCAGCAGCCCGCATGAGGAACGCAAAGCTCGAAGAGAAGTGTTCGCAGTAACCCATCCGAGTTTCAAAAAGGAAGTCGTCGACACTGCGTTCAGGCGCCAGTGGCGGCGGTTCCAGCGTATAGGTGAAGTTGGCATTGAACATCTTGAGCGCCGCCTCGATAATCTCGCTATCGGACTTGCCCTCAGCCCGCCATTGCTGAGCCAGCGCGATTGCGCGCGGATTGCTGCCGGGCGGCAAGCGCAGTGCGGCCCAGCGATGTCCACGTATTGGCGTCTCTTCGAACGCGAACTCAGTCGCCGATTCCAGGTTCAACCGCTTCGGCGCGATGATGGGTTTGGAGGTGACCATCTGGCCATCGACCATCAGCTGTGAGTCGGGCGCAGGGCGCAACGGCAGATCGAGTGGAAAGTACCAGTTCATCTCGGTGGCTTCGAGCAGCACTTCGTAGCGGACTACGCTTTCCACGCGGTAGCGGATTGGAAGGATATCGCCTCGGCCAATCCAGCGCCCGAGACTCCATGTGCCTTTGTCAAAGTTCCACAATACTGGCCCTCGCCAATACAGGTCCCGCGTCTGTGGAACCCTGCCGTCAAAGGTGACGCGGAAGACTGGCGTATCGTCGGTCCATAATTTGGAAAACATGCCGGGTCGCATCTCATCACTGATGCCAGTGCGGCCTTCTGACCCGCGCCACGGCGCGCCCCAGAGGGGCTCGCCCAGACGCGGAAAAAACAGAAACGCTGCCGCTGCGAGCGGCAGTGCAGCCAGTGCCATGCGGCCAACTGCGGTAAGCGCCGCGTGCAGTCGGGCGCCCAGCAACTGCGTCGACTGCGCAGAATCGGGATACTTGCGCAGCAAGGTCAAGCTTGCGAAAGCCCCGACCGCGACCAGCCCCAGATAGACGGTAATCAACATGCCTTGACTGAACAAAAACTCGGTCATGGCAACGAAGAAAACGGCCGCAACCAGCATGCGACCATCGCGCACAACGCGGGTTTCCACCAACTTGAGCACGGCTAAGCTGAGCAGCATCGCGACGCCGCCATCCCTACCCACCGGGGTGCCCGAGGTGATGAACAACAGCGTGAACGTGAGAATGAGCAATGGCACGCGAATCGGCATGGGCACCGCACGCGCCATCGCAACATGCCACCAGACGCGCAGCGCGATCAACGCTGCGAGGTAAAGGGTCAGCGTGATCGACATCCAGCCCGCGTGCGCCAGCAGGCTAGCGCCGAGTAGCAACGCGAGCGCCTGCATTTGCTGTGCGCCAATCAGACGCGAGGGTTCCAGCGTGGCATTGCTCGGCTGTGTCGCGCGTCGTGTCATGGCAGCAACGCCAGTTCGCGTAGACAGGCGAGCACGTGATCAGGTCCGGTGCCTGGGCCCAGGTCGTTTCCGGGCAGGCGCAAACGAAAACTGAGCTGGCGGCTCTCGGCAATCAGCACCCATCGCGTCAACCGCGAAATTCGATGCTCGTGCGCAAGCGCTCCCAGCGCCGCGTAGTCGAGAACCACGGCTTTGCCCACTGGATCGGCAAATTCTTTTACCAATAGCCGATCGCTGTGGGCGCTGGCTCGCCATGCGACCAGACGCGGTGGGTCGCCGGCGCGGTGGTCGCGCAATCCCACCCAATCGTCGCCGGGCGCCCGGTACTGCGTGCCCGGCTCGTTGCGCGCTTCGCCCGGTAGCGAGGGCGCTTCTGTCTCAGGAGGTGGAAATACCAGAATTTTCTGCTCGGGATGCAGATAGCTCCAAGCCCAGACGATACCGAACGGGTATTCGGTCCAAAGCCGCCAGCGCCCGACACTTTGCCAGCCACGCCGCGTCGTAGCGAGCTGCACACAGACCAGCGTTGTTTGCTCCGCCACTGCGCTACAGCAGACTTCCTGGCCGTCCTGCTCAAGCATCAGCGCGGGGCGATGTCGGCCCTCATCCTCATGAATGCAAAACTGCACTTCAACATGATCGCCAGCATGCACTCGATCAGCACGCAGCGCGACCAGACTGATGCCACGCAGCTGCGCAACGCTATGGTGGAAGCTCAGTACGGCAATGCTCGCCACCAGAAAAGTCAGCAACAAGGCAGGGTTGTTGTTGAAGTTCAGCGCGCCCAGCAGCATGGCGAAAACGACAACGCCAAATATCAGGCCAAAGCGCGTCGGCAGAATGTAGATTCGCCGCCGGTGTAGGCGGATCGGCAGTGACTCGGGCAGTCGGTGGCGGGTCAACGCCGGCAGACGACGCTCGGCCAGTCCGATCAACCGCTGCCACCATGATTCGACCAGCAATCGCATCAGTCGACCTGGGTGCTGCGCAGTATCTGGGCGGCAAGTTCATCGCGTGAGCGCGTGTTTTCACCACCGGGCACCAGCCGGTGCGCTGCGACGCCAACGAAGACCGCCTGCACATCCTCTGGCAGCACAAACGACCGTCCAGCAAGGAAGGCGAAAGCGCGGGCGGCCGCGAGTAAAGCAAGCCCGGCGCGTGGTGACAATCCAACGCGCACGCCGGTATGGCTGCGCGATGCCGCGAGCAGACGCTGCACATAATCGATCAGTGCCGCTGAAGCTGGCAGCGCGTGCACACGGGCGCGCAGGTGATTGATGCGCTCGGTGTCCAACTGAGGTTTCAAACCGATCAGCAGCTCGCGTCGGTCGGTTGAAGCCAGCAAGTTGCGCTCGGCTTCGGCATCTGGATAACCCACCGACAGACGCATCAGGAAGCGGTCCAGCTGCGAATCGGGCAAAGGAAAGGTGCCCGCCATATCAATCGGGTTTTGTGTCGCGATCACGAAAAATGGCAATGGCAGCGGCCGGGTCTCGCCGTCGCCAGTGACTTGCAGCTCGGCCATTGCCTCGAGCAGTGCGCTCTGCGTTTTGGGCGTGGCGCGATTGATCTCGTCGGCCAGGATCAACTGCGAGAAGATGGGGCCAGGATGAAAACGAAAGACGGCGCTCTCCCGCTCATAGATCGAAACGCCCAGAATGTCCGATGGTAAAAGGTCACTGGTGAACTGGATGCGCTGATAGCTCAACCCGGAGCTGGCGGCGATCGCGTGCGCAAGTGTGGTCTTTCCGACCCCGGGAACATCCTCCAGCAACAGGTGCCCGCCGGCGAGCAGGCAGGCGAATGCGAGGCGCACCTGCTCGTTCTTGCCCAGTACGATGCGATTGACTTGAGTGATAGCGAGTTCGAGTGCGTGCAGTTCGGCGCTTTCGGTGCTCATGCAGCATGCCTTGTTGGAGAATATGGGAGGAGGATTCCCGTTGCGGATTCTAGTCGCGACCGGTGCAGGTAGAGTGCACACAATGCAAAGAGTTTCGAATTGCCGCCTGCCATAATTCGGAATGATGCCGCCCGTGCATGCGTGCACGAGCGGCGCAGCGGGTGTGCAAACGCCCGGTCCATTGGAGTCCTGCAGTGCGAGTTGCGCTTAACATGGGGCTGCGAAAACGGAAAGTTCGATGATGAGTGCACTTCATCCCGACATTGTGAGCAATCGTGCCGTTTTAATGGTCACGTTGACGCTGCTTGCGATGCGAGTGCTGATTGCTGCCTGGCTCCCGCTGTTCGGCGATGAGGCGTTTTATTGGCAGGAGAGTCGTGTACTCGCGGTGTCCTATACCGACTTGCCGCCGCTGACCGCATGGTTGATCGCGCTCGGCACAGCGCTCGGTGGTGACACACTGTTGGGCGTGCGCTGGCCGTTCCTCTTGATCGGAGCTGCGCTGCCGCTGGTTCTGCGTCATTGGGCGATTTGGCGACTGGGTAATAGTGCTGATGCCAATCGCGTAGCTTTGTACGCGATGTTCCTGCCGCTGATCAACATGGGCGGCGTGCTGGCGTTACCTGATCTACCGCTGACCTTATTGATGCTGCAGGCGTTCGTTTGTCTGGATCGGGCCGCCGACAGCAATCGGGCGCGCGATTGGGCGTTGCTGGGCTTGTGCCTTGGCGCCGCATTGCTCACTCACTGGCGTGCTGCGGCGCTATGCACCACCGGTCTGGCTTGGGTGATTCTGAGCGCGCGAGGGCGTCGCTGTTTGCGTTCGC
>JAWXCG010000108.1:0-8873 GCA_034440555.1 Pseudomonadota bacterium | reverse complement strand
TCGCCGCGCGCGGCGAGTTGTTCACCGTGCCGGCGAAGGACGGTGCATTGCGCAACATCAGTCAGACACCGGCGGCACGTGAAATGAGCGCCAGCTGGTCACCGGACGGCAAGTCGATCGCCTATCTTTCGGATGCCAGTGGCGAGTACGAAATCTATCTACGCCCGGAGAATGGGCAAGGTGCGGCAAGACGCATGAGTTTCGATAGCGATGCCTGGCGCAACGCGCCGGTATGGTCTCCAGACTCACGCATGCTGGCTTTCACCGATCAGCGTCAGCGCCTGCGCATTCTGGATGTAACCAGCGGCGCCATCACGGATGCTGATCTGGGTAAATACGCAGGTCTCGACGGCCTTGCCTGGTCTCCGGATTCGCGCTACCTCGCCTACGAGAAGACGGGCCGCTCGCGTGTCACGACGATCTGGATTTACTCGCTCGATGACAGCAAACCGCAGCAGCTGCTCAGCGATACCGTGCCCAACACTTCGCCCGCCTTCGATCCACACGGACGCTATCTTTATTTCCTCTCGAACCGCGATTTCAATCTGACCAACAGCGCCTTCGAGTTCAACTATCTGTACACGCGCGCTGCGCGCATCTATGCAGCCAGCCTGAGCAAGAACGGGCCCAGCCTCGCCAGTATCGACAGCGACGAGGCACGGCCAGAAACGGCCGCCGAACTGGCCAAAATCGGTGCCCGTGTGCGCATCGATGTCGAAGGGTTCGACGCGCGCGTGGTGGCGTTGCCAATCGTCGCCGGCAACTACGCCGGGCTGCAGGCGCTGAAGGACGGCGTGTTGTACTTGAGCCTGGCCGAGGGCCGCGATGGCGAAAACGGCGGTACGTTGTATCGGCACGTGCTCAATCCAGTCGAGTCCGGCGAAAACAAGCCGCGACTGATCGCTGAAGGCGTGACCGGCTTCGCTCTCAGCGGCGATACGGAAACTTTGCTTCTGCGCCAGGGGCCGCAGTGGTCGATCATCGAACCGAAAACCGGCGTCGACCTTGCTGCCGGCAAGCTGGATTTGGCGCGGCTGGAGCTGCGCATCGACCCGCGTATCGAGTGGCGACAGATGTTTGTCGACGGCTGGCGGATCCTGCGCGACTGGTTTTACGACGAGAATGTGCACGGCGGCATCAAGCGCTGGACCGCGATACGCGATCGCTATCTGCCACTGGTCGAGCATGTAGCGAGCCGCGCGGATCTCGATTATCTGCTGCACGAGATGGCGGGCGAAGCCAATGCGGGTCACGTCTATGTGCAGGGTGGCGATCGACCGCAGATTGAACGCAAGGGTGGTGGCTTTCTGGGCGCCGAACTGGAGGGGCATGCTTCGGGTTATTTCCGCATCGGTCGCATTTTCCAGGGCGAAAACTGGTCACCGGATTTGCGTTCGCCATTGACCGAAGCCGGCGTTGATGTTTCCAGCGGCGAATACCTGATCAGCGTCGATGGCGTCGATGCACGTAGCGTCAAGAATGCCTGGGCGCTGTTTGAAGGCAAGGCGGATCGCATCGCAGAACTGCGCGTCAGCACGACCGCCGATCCCGCCGCGGCGCGTCTGGTCCGTGTGCGCCTGCAAACCAGTGAGCAGGCTTTGCGCTATCTGGATTGGGTCCAGGCGCGACGCGCCATCGTCGATCGGCTCAGCAAGGGGCGCATCGGCTATGTCCACCTGCCCAACACAGCGCTGGAGGGCAATCGCGAGCTGATGCGCGGATTTCTTGCCTACGCGCACAAGGACGCGCTGATCATCGACGATCGCTACAACGGTGGCGGATTCATTCCCGACCGGATGATCGAGATGCTGTCGCGGCAGCCGTTGAGCTACTGGAAGTCTCGTGGGTTAGAACCCGCCGCGACACCGATGCTTTCGCATGTCGGTCCCAAGGCGATGCTGATCAACGGGCTGTCCAGTTCGGGCGGGGATGCGCTGCCGTATTATTTTCGCAAGCTCAAACTCGGGCCACTGATCGGAACGCGCACCTGGGGTGGGCTGATCGGGATCAGTGGCAATCCTGGCCTGGCCGATGGCGGCTCGGTGCTGGCGGCGACCTTCCGCTTCCTGGACACCGAAGGCAAATGGGCGGTCGAGAACGAGGGTGTGGCGCCCGATTTCGAAGTGATCGACTTGCCCGAGGCAATCCACGCAGGGCACGACCCTTCGTTGGAAAAGGCCATCGAGTTGTTGCTGCAGGCACTGGAAAAATCGCCCCCGCGCGCGGTGATATCACCGCCGCCGCCGAGCAACTTCGAATAACCGTCGCCCTGGTAACGCGGGCTTGTCCCGCTCTACTGGAACAGGGCGCTGGCGGGACGCGGATCGCTAAGCAGGAAGCCCTGCCCACGCATGCAGCCGAGCTCAAGCAGCGCCTCGCGTTGCTCGATCTGTTCGATGCCCTCGCCAATCACTTCGACACCGAGTGAATGCGCCAGTGCGATGATGGCGCGCACCACCACGGCATTGCCACCGGTGCGGCCCGGAGTCAGATCGGCGACGAAACTGCGGTCGATCTTGAGCGAGTGCATCGGAAATTGATGCAGATAGCTCAACGATGAGTATCCGGTACCGAAGTCATCAAGCACGGCCAGCACGCCATGCTCACCGAGGCTATCGAGAATGCGGCGAATCTGTTCGGGGTTTTCCAGCAATGCGCCTTCGGTAACTTCGATACGCACCTGTTCGGGGCGCACGTCATGGGTCCTGAGCATGCTGATGATGTTGTCGCTGAGGTCGGCGTCGCGGAAATGGCGTGCCGAGACGTTGATGGTGACATAGCGTCCTCCGGCGCACACTTGCGGCACCACTTTCATCACCCGATGGAACACCTGCCAGTCGATCAATTCGACGCTGCCGTTTTCTTCGGCCACCTTCAGGAAGTCGCCGGGTAACAAAAGGCCGCGCTCCGGATGGTGCCAGCGCAGCAGTGCTGCGTAGCCAATAATGGCGCCAGTACTCAGGTCGCAGATACTCTGGAAATAGGGTTCGAACTCTTCTCGCGTCAAGGCGCGGCGCAGGTCGCCTTCGAGATCGAGCAGCGCCAGCGCCTCACGATGCAGACGTTCGTCGAACACTTCGAAACGTTGCCGGCCCATCGCCTTGGCGCGATACATGGCCACGTCCGAGTCGCGCAATAGCTCCTCGGCGCGCTGATAACGCGCGTGACTGTAGGCGATGCCAATACTGGCCGAGGTAAACAACTCCTTGCCTTCGACCCGGATCGGTTCGTTCAACGCAACAATCACGCGCCGCGCCACCACCAGTGACTCTTCCTCGGTAACGGTGTCTTCGAGCAGAATGGCAAACTCGTCGCCACCCAGTCGCGCGACCAGATCTTCATCGCGCAGGCAGGCGCGAATGCGCGTACCGGCTTCCTTGAGCAATTCGTCACCGATCAGATGGCCGACGCTGTCGTTGATGATCTTGAAGCGGTCGAGATCAAGAAACAGCACCGCAAACATGTGGGTACTGTCGCGGCGAAAGCGTGCCAGCGCGTGTTCGAGCCGGTTCAGCAGCAACGCGCGATTGGGTAACCCGGTCAGCGTATCGTGCAACGCTTCGTGCTTGAGCTGGGACTCCATGCGCTCGCGTTCACGGATCTGCTCGCGCAACTCGACATTGGCCTCAGCCAGCTCGTGCGTACGCGCGTGCACGCGTTGTTCCAGTTCGGCGTACGCCAGCTTCAGCGATTCCTGTGCGCGCTTGCGCTCCAGCGAAAGCGCAATGTGATGCGAGACGAAGGTGAGTACTTCCTGGTCGCGCTCGGTGTAAATCACCGATTCGGTATAGCTTTGCACGGCCATCGCCCCGAGCAGTCCGGATTCGCCCCGAAGCGGCACGCCCAGCCAACACACCGACAGCGCGCCGACAGTCTTGGCCTCCCCAGCCCGGTAAAGCGTGTCCAGTTGCGGACGGTCAGCGCGCAACGGTTTGCCGGTGCGGATCACGTACTCGGTCAGACCCTGACCACGTTTGCGCGTCTTGAATCTGATCAGGGGATCGCGTTCATCGACCGTATACGGGAACGACAACATGTCGTCATCTTCGATCAGTGCAACAAAGAAATTTTTGGCATACAGCAAGTCGCCGACGATGCCATGCGCGCCCCGATAGAACGCGTCGATGGTCTCGGCAGTGCTGGCCAGCTCGGCGATACGCAAAAACGCGGCCTGCAGCTGTTCACCGCGCTGGCGCTCGGCGACCTCGAGTTTCAGTTCGTGCGTGCGCGCTTCGACGCGCTCTTCCAGGTCCTCGTGCGCCTGCTTGCGCTGCACCGCGGTGAGAATGTGCTGGGCGACGTAGCCGAGCAATGCTGCATCTTCCTCCGAGTAACCGACGTCCTCATGGTAGCTCTGCACCACCACGGCGCCATGCACGCGTCCGCCGCTGACCAGGGGAATCCCGAGCCAGTCGTTGGCCATCGGCCCTTGGGCGGCATCGCGTTCGACGCCAAGCAATTCGCGCACATGCTCCGAAGGGCCACGCATCACCTTGCCATGACGAATCAATGCGAGCGTTATGCTGTTGGACATCTGATCGACCCGGAAGTACTCGTCCGGGGGCAGTGGTCGCGTGTCGACGCTATCGGCAAAATAAATGAAGCGCATGCGCTGGCCGGGTTCGTCGAGCAAGGAGATGTAGAAATTCTCCGCATACATCAGCTCGCCGACAATGGCGTGGATACTTTGCAGTACCTCGGCCATTTCCAGATCGCTGCCGGCAAGGTCGGCGATGGCGTACAACGCATGCTGCAGACGTTGCGCCTTTTCCAGGCGCTCCACCGAGGTTGACAAGTAATCACGTTCGAGCAATTCGCGACTGCGCCAGCGCAGCGCAGCGACCAGCGTGCTGTACTCGGCCTCGCCCATCGGCTGCTCGATGCTATCGGTCAGCAATAGCGCGGCATTGATGTTTGGGCGCGGGCCACCGAGCGCGACGCACCACTCGCGCACGCCCAGTCGCACGGGGTCGCTCGAGGTGCCCAGAAGCGCGGCGCGCACCAAAGGATCTTCGCTCCGAGGAAAGGCCTCCGGCGGCGCGAAGAAGCGACGCGTCACTCCAACGCTTTCGATATGCCCGTTGCTCCAATACAGCCACGCGCGCGCTCCCGGCCAGCGGCGGGCAACATGGCGGTCGGCAATGCGCGTCAGTTCAGCCATGCTGTCAGCGGAAAACAGCAACAACAGGAACGCAGCTCGTTCGCGTTCATCCAGACTTGGCTGTGGCCAAGTTGGATCGCGCGGCGCGGTCAACGGGGTGCTCATGTCGCCAGTGTACCAAGGGACTCGGCCGCAACATGTAAAACACGTGCACTCAGCACGCGGACAGCACCGCGTTCGCCGCGACCAGCAATTGCTCGACGGCCGCGGCAGACGTGTCCAGATGGGTCACTGCACGCACGCGGCGATGGTCGAACGCACCCATGCGGAAACCCGTTTCGGCAAGTCGGCGGGTGAACTCCACCGCGTCCATCCCTGCTTCGGCCGCATCTACTTCAAAGAAAATCACATTGGTTTCAATCTGGCCGGGATCCAGTTTGATTCCGCGCATCCGGCTCAGGCCCTGAGCAAGCCGACGCGCGTTGGCGTGGTCCTCGGCCAGTCGTTCGACATGATGGTCCAGAGCGTAGAGCGCGCCAGCAGCCAGAATGCCGGCCTGGCGCATGCCGCCACCGAGTCGCTGCTTTACTCTCCAGGCGCGGCCAATGAACTCTTCTGTGCCCGCCAGCACCGCACCCACCGGGGCACCCAGGCCTTTGCTGAAGTCAATCCACACTGAATCGAATGATGCGGCGTATTCGGCGGCGCTGACGCCACTGGCTACGACGGCATTGAGCAGCCGGGCACCGTCCATATGCGTGCGCATGCCATGCGCATGGGCAAATTCTGCCACCGAGTGCAGCTGCGTCAACGGCCATACCGCGCCGCCGCCGAGGTTGCTGGTTTGCTCCACCGCCAGCAAAGTGGCTTCGGGGCAATGCCGCCACGCCGGACGCATCGCCGCCTGGATCTGCGCCACGGTGAAACGGCCACGATTGCCGTCGAGCGTATTCAGCATCACCCCGGCATTGGCCGCCGGTCCGCCGCTTTCGAACCAGGCAATGTGTGCGGAACGATCGCAGATCACCTCCTCTCCGGGCCGGCACAGCGCGGCAATTGCAATCTGATTGCACATGCACCCGGAGGGCGCGAACAACGCTGCTTCCTTGTCCAGCAACGCGGCGACGCGCGCGCAGAGTGCGTTGACGGTCGGATCTTCGAACGCCTGTTCGTCACCGACTTCGGCCATTGCCATGGCCTGGCGCATCCCCTGGGTGGGACGGGTCTTGGTATCCGACGAGAAATCGATCATGGCTTGTCCGGCGCGAGAGGATGCCAATTGTAGGTCGATACGGGGCTGTCGCAGGCGCTTCCAAGGCAGGAAAAAACTGCGTGATATATTCCGCCGACCACACTTGAGTTTTTGCGCCAGGCAAGGCCGCGCACAACATGTCGAACTCCGAAGATCTGAAGACCCAAGCGCTCGAGTACCATCGTCAGTACCCGCCCGGAAAGATCAAAGTCCAGCCGACCAAGTCGCTGATGACGCAGAAGGATCTTTCGCTCGCCTACTCGCCCGGCGTGGCGGCTGCCTGTGAGGAGATCGTGCGCGATCCCAGCACCGTGTCGCTGTATACGGCACGCGGCAATCTGGTTGCGGTGATCACCAATGGCACTGCCGTGCTCGGTCTCGGGCCGATCGGACCACTTGCGGCAAAACCGGTTATGGAAGGCAAGGGCGTGCTGTTCCAGAAATTTGCCGGCATTGATGTGTTTGACATCGAAATCAACGAGCGCGATCCGGACAAACTGGTCGATATCATCGCCGCACTCGAACCCACTTTTGGCGGCATCAATCTGGAGGACATCAAAGCGCCGGAGTGCTTTCATGTCGAAAAGAAGCTGCGTGAGCGCGTCAACATTCCGGTGTTTCACGACGACCAGCATGGCACCGCGATCATCGTCGGTGCCGCGGTGCTCAACGCGTTGCATGTCGTTGGCAAGAAAATCGACGAGGTAAAGCTGGCTGGCTCGGGCGCCGGCGCAGCGGGTATCGCCTGCCTGGATATGCTGGTCGCGCTTGGCATGAAGCGCGAGAACATTCTGGTCGTGGATCGTTGCGGTGTGGTTTATACCGGTCGCGTGGAAGACATGGACGCCGACAAGCAACGTTATGCGCGGCAGACCGACAAACGCACGCTGGCAGACATCGTACGCGACGCCGACATCTTTCTCGGCCTCTCTGCCGGTGGCGTGCTCAAGCCGGAAATGGTCCAGACCATGGGCTCACGACCGATCATCCTGGCACTGGCCAACCCCACGCCTGAAATCCTGCCGGAGCTCGCGCGCGAGGCGCGTCCGGATTGCATCATCGCAACTGGCCGGTCGGATTATCCCAATCAGGTAAACAACGCGCTGTGCTTTCCCTACATTTTCCGCGGCGCGTTGGATGTTGGTGCCACCACGATCAATGAAGCAATGAAGCTCGCCTGTGTGCACGCGATCGCAGCGCTGGCGCGGCGCGAGGCCTCGGACGTGGCGGCGCTCGCATACGGTGGCAAGGCCGCCGCGTTTGGTCCGGATTTTCTTATTCCGCAACCGTTCGACCCACGCTTGATTGTCGAACTTGCCCCCGCAGTCGCGCAGGCCGCAATGGATTCCGGCATCGCCACACGGCCGATGGCCGATATGGCGGCATATCGCGAAAAGCTGATGCAGTTTGTATTCCGCACCGGCCTGTTGATGAAACCCGTATTCGACCGCGCACGCAGCGACATCAAGCGTGTGGTTTATGCCGAGGGCGAAGAGGAAACCGTGCTGCGCGCGATCCAGACGATCGTCGATGAAGGCTTGGCCAGGCCGGTGTTGATCGGAAGGCCGGCGGTGATCGAGCGACGCATCGAGCGCATGGGGCTGCGCATCAAGCTGGGTGAGGATTTCGAGATCACCAATCTGGACAACGATCCGCGCTTCAACGAATACTGGCAGCATTACCACGCTGGCATGCAACGTCAGGGCATGACACCTGATGGCGCCAAGGCGGTTGTGCGTTCGCGCCCCACGGTGGTCGCTGCGCTCATGGTCGAACGCGGCGAGGCCGACGCAATGATCTGCGGCATCGTCGGTCGCTATCACCGCAAACTGCGCCACATACTTGACGTGATTTCGCTCGATCCGGGCGTGTCGGCACCATCAGCGATGACCGCGGTCGCCAACGACAAGGGCGTATTCTTTTTCCTCGACACCCATGTGCAAATCGACCCGACTGCCGAACAATTGGCCGAAGCGACGCTGCAAGCCGCCTATCGGCTGAAATTATTCGGCATCACGCCCAAGATTGCGCTGCTCTCACATTCAAATTTCGGCTCGCACGACTCACCCAGTGCGCTGAAGATGCGCAAGGTGCGCGAACTGGTTTTGGCCAAGCAGCCGAAGATCGAGATCGAAGGCGAGATGCACGCCGATGCCGCGCTCAACGAGGAAATCCGAGACAAGCTGTTTCCCAACTCGATGCTGACCGGGCGCGCCAATCTGTTCGTCTGCCCGAACATCGACGCCGCCAACATCGCCTACAACCTTACCCGGCAAATGACCGACGGCGTGGCGATCGGCCCGATCCTGATGGGTGTGGATCGGCCCGTGCACGTGCTGACGCCCGCTTCAACGGTGCGCCGCATCGTCAACATGACCGCATTGGCCGCAGTCGAAGCGCAGATACGCGTGGCAAGGGGTTAGGGAACCTCTGATCAAGTCCGGAGCCGCGATAGCCCCCTGAGTCAGGGGGCGAAAAACCGCAGGTTTTGACCAGCTCCGCTGTTGAGAGCGGGGGTTT
>JAWXCG010000107.1:0-27048 GCA_034440555.1 Pseudomonadota bacterium | reverse complement strand
CGGCTGGCGCGGCATGTCGAGTCGACGTGCGAGAAAACCGGGTAGTGCGCCCGACAGTGGATGATGGATATTGCTGGTGTTGCGCTCGCCCCAGTTGCGCGCCGCAATGCCACCGGCTTGTTGTCCCAGTTCACTCTCGACGCGCTCGGCGGCTGCAACCAGCAACGCGTTCCAATCGGCATGCTGGCGATCGAGCAGGTGCGGCGGACGGGCTTCGATCATTGCCCACACAGCGGCTTCATAACCCTGTGCCGATGGCAACTCGAAGTCGTTGAATCTGCGTTTGACCAAGTCCTGCCATGGCGCCATCACTGCTTCGATCACGTTGAAACGGAATGCGCGTGTCAGCCGGTAGTCCACCGAGTCGATGCTGGCTTTGCCCGACCACTGATCGGTCTGCGCACGCAGTGCCGCCAGCTTTTGCGCCGGCGTAGTCTGCAGCACCTCACGCAGCAGTTCATGCCAGCGCTTGAGGAACACGGCGCGATCGTCGAGCTGAATCGCCAGCATCTGCTCGGTGCCGAATTTCCTGGTCGCAAACAGCTCATCGCGGATCTGCTGCTGGCGCGCGCCGAGGTCGAAACCACCATCGCCTTCGAGCCCAAGCCAGTGACCATCGACGGTGCGTGCATTGGCGGACCAAAGCCGTTGTTGCGGTGGGTCGATGATTCGCGGGTAGTCAGCGGCATCCAGCCAACCTTGCCAGCTGGCGCTGCCATCAGCGAAGTTGGTGGGGGCCTGTCCATCGAAGCCGACGCGCAGTGGGATGGCATTGCCAGTGAGCGTCCAGCCGATGTTTCCGTCGCGATCGCCAACGACGAAGTTCTGCGCCGGCATGCCCAGCCTTGGGGCCAGCGCCAGAGCCTGCTCGACGTTTCTGACCTGATCGATCTCAAACATGTGCATGTTGATCGCGCGCGGTTCGTGCGCTGTCCACTTCAGCGCCAGGTCGGTGCCATCGGTATCTTTGGCCAGAATCGGACCCCACTCGGTATCTTCGATCAGCAGGTATTCGTCAGCGGCATTGGCCACGTGTAGAGTTTCACGGTGCATGACAATGTTCGCCAAGCCGTCGGCGTTGCGATAGCGCTTGGGGTCGGATGCATCGCGCTGCACGCGTACCCAGTCGGTCCAGTCGCCGTAGCTATTGGTGAAGCCCCAGGCGATGTGACCATTGCTGCCGGCAACCAGGCCGGGAACGCCGGGCAGCGTGACGCCATCGAGTTGCACCTTGCCGCCGACCGCGCTGGTGTCGGTGTAGCGCAATTGAGCACGAAACCAGATGCACGGAACACCGAGTCCGAGGTGCATGTCATCGGCGACCAACGCGGCGCCATGCTGCGTCAGCGCTCCGGCCACCGCGAAGTTGTTGCTGCCAATAAAGTGACCGCGATCCGCTGCATCGAGCTGCGCCAGCTCGCTGCTGGTTGCGGGCAAGGCGCGCAGATCAATGGTCTGCACCTCAGGAATGGGAACCGCTGGCATCGCCGTGCCGGTCAAGGGTGCATCCCATTCGCTCCCGGCCTGCACCAGGAACCCCACCAGTTCGGGCGGCAGCACGGCGTGCATCCGCGCCAGGTTCAGCTCGCGCAGATTGGCACCATCGCTGTTGAGGTCGAAAAACATCGCATAGATCACCAGCGCACTGTCTTCGCTGCGCCACGGTGCCGGCCGCTGACGCAATGCAAAGTATTCCCAGGGTCGCGTGCGCAGTGCGCCGATGCCGGCATTGACGCCATCGCGGTAGGCCTCGATGCGAGCTCGTTCGCTTGCACTCAACGCGACAATGGCGCGTTCGGCACGGCTGCGGAAACGGTGCGCACGATGCGCGCGATCCACCGGCAGCGCCGCGGCGCCGACCAGTTCCGATAATTCGCCCGCTGCCATCCGGCGCAACAGATCCATTTGAAAATAGCGCTCCTGCGCGTGCACGAATCCAAGCGCACGCGCCAAATCGGTGGCGTCACCTGCGTCGATGCTGACCGTGCCGCGGGCATCCCGCGTCACCGTCACCGACGCCGTCAGTCCCGGCAATGATTGATTGCCATCTAGCCTGGCCAGGCTGCCGTGGAGTAGCCACCAGACGCTTGCCAGCAGGGAAAACAGCAGAAAGATCAGCAGGATAAGGGTGCGACGGATCAGCTTCATGGCTGTGTTTCTTGGTGACGGCGAATACCCCAGCCTAGCCCGGCGCTCGGTTCCTCTGCAATCTCAACGCAGCCTTGGCGTCATCGACTCGTCACGCAATGGAAGTAATTTGCATTGCATCGCGTGTTCGTCTCGACCACCGCGCCCTCCCGTTCCGGACCCAGACCATGCACATTCACTCGAATTCCAAGCCACGCCTCGCGGCACTGCCTTTGCTCATAGCCGGCGCACTGGCCACAGGGTTTGTCGCCTGCCTCCCGGTGACGGCAGTCGCAGCCGAGCAACAGCAGACCCATGTTGCAGGTGTGGTGCAGGATGCTGCCGGCAAGCCGTTGACGGGCGCTGAAATCAACGCGATGGGCGTAAGCGAAGCGGTCTATGACCAGTCGCACAAGCTGGTATCGGATACCGCAGGTCGCTTCAGTCTGAGTCTACCGGCGGGGGACTATGGCGTAATGGTCGACCTCGCGGGCTTTGACAGTTTCTCGGCCAATAATTTCTCGATAAAAAATACCGCTGCAGTGGAATGGAAAGTGGTGATGAACGCGGTTGGCAGTTCGACCGCCGCCATCGCGCCAGCAGCAGTGGTAGCGGGCGGTGCGGATGAAGCGGATTCTTCAGCAGACTCTTTGCCTCCGGGCGATCTGGACGCAACCGAAATGGCCGGCGTCGAAGTTGAAGGCACCATTGTCGAGGGCGGTCAGGAGCTCTACGTCGACGAACGCCGCACCACGGCCAACGTAACGGAGGCGATCAGTGCCGAACAGATTGCACGCACGGGCGACTCCGATGCTGCGACCACGCTCAAGCGCGTCACCGGTCTCACCGTTGTCGATGGCAAGTTTGTGTTTGTGCGCGGACTCGGCGATCGCTACTCCAGCGTGCTGCTCAATGGCGCGCAGATTCCGAGTCCAGATCCGACGCGACGCACGATTCCGCTCGATCTGTTTCCGACCGAGATTCTCGATGGTGTCGTGGTACAGAAATCCTGGTCACCCGATCTGCCAGCGGAATTCGGTGGTGGTACCGTGCAACTGCGCACGCGTGGAGTGCCTGCGGGCTTCATCGCCAAGCTGGGGCTGCGCCTTGGCTACGTGCAGGACAGTACGTTCGACGATGACCTGAGTTATGTTGGCGATTCCAACGACTGGACTGGTTTCGACAGCGCGCGCCAGTTGCCTGGAGCGCTGGCCGCAGCGACCGCCGGTGGTACTGTGCTGCGACCCCAGTCGCCGACCAATCCTGGTGGTTCCTCGGCAGCGGAGTTGGAACAGTTCGGCGAGGCGCTGGCCGGAAACTACAACGTCGATACACGCACCACGATCAAGCCAGATACCGGGTTCAGCGCTGCGCTCGGCAACAGCTTTGACCTGGGCGAGAGCAAACTCGGCCTGCTCGGCGCGTTGCGCTACAGCAATACCTACGACAACTTCGATGAAGTCCGCCGCGAGTTTGCTGTGGTCGGCCAGAACGAACTGGTGCAGGCCAGCGAGCTCGATGTTCAGCGCAGCCTGCAGAACATTGAGCTTTCGGCGTTCCTGGTTGCTGGCCTGGATTTGGGCGCTGATCACCGGCTCAAGAGCACCACCCTGCTACTGCGCAACAGCGAAGACCAGACGCAGCAGTCGACGGGCTATCCGGAAGACCCGGGTGACGTGTCGCGTTTCACCGAGTTGGAGTGGATCGAGAATGCATTGATCGCCGAGCAACTCGCCGGTGAGCACCGCTTTCCGGGCCTCAAAGATCTCAATTTGAACTGGCAATACACCTTGGCCGAAGCCACGCGAGAGTCGCCGAACACGCGTCGCTATCGCTACGATCGCGACAATGCCAGCCAGGCATTTTCGTTTTCGCGGCGCTCCGACAGCAACTCGACCGTGTTTGCCGAACTCGACGACGACAGTCAGGATTTCAGCTTTGCGTTCAAGTTGCCGACCATGCTCAACGACGATACCTATCTCGACCTGAGCGCTGGTGGCGGGGTGCTGCGCCGTGACCGCGATTCGCAGATCCGGCGTTTCAGTTTTGTCGGCGTCGGCCCTTTGGCCAATGACCCCAACGTCATCGGCAACTTCGATCTTGATGACATTCTCAATGCCGCCAACATCGGCCCCAACGGTTTCGAATTGCGTGAGACTACGCGCGGTACCGACAACTATGTTGCCGACCAGGAACTTGATGCGCTGTTCCTGGGCGCCGACCTCAATTGGAAAAGCAAGTATCGCTTCACCGCCGGCGTGCGTTACGAAGATAACGCGCAGGAAGTGAGCACGTTCCAGCTCGGCGTGCCCGACGCGGTGCCCGTAGTAGCTGCGATCAATAGCGCAGACTGGCTGCCCAGCCTGGGCTTTACCTGGCTGTACTCAGACGATGACCAGTTGCGTTTTACCATCGCCGAGACCCTGTCGCGACCGGACTTTCGCGAACTGTCATCGGCGCCGTATACCGATCCGTTGCTCGATCTTGAAACCATCGGAAATCCGAATCTGGTGCCGACCAGCATCCGCCACTTTGACGCGCGCTGGGAGCACTATTTTTCCTATACCGAATCGATCAGCGTGGCACTGTTCCTGAAGGATTTCGATCAACCCATCGAGAAGATCCAGGTGCCCGGCACCGGCAGTCTGGTGTCGCTGGACAACGCCGATTCGGCGCGCAATTACGGTATCGAAATCGACTATTTTCGCAGCCTGGGTTTCGTCAGTGATCGCTTGCAGCAGTTCTATACCGCCGCCAACTTCAGCTGGATCGAATCCAACATCGAGCTGGGCGCGGCCAATGACATCCAGACCAATTCATCGCGTCCGCTGCAGGGTCAATCGCCATACGTGTTGAACCTGCAGCTTGGCTACAAATCAGCGGATGGCGACAACGAGGCCACACTGCTCTACAACGTGGCTGGAGAACGCATCTCACAGGTCGGCGTATTCGGCGCGCCGGATATCCATGAGCAGCCCTTGCACGTGCTCGATTTCAACTGGCGTCACGCCCTCGCCAAAAACTGGACGCTCAAATTTCGTTTGCGCAATCTGCTTGATCCCAAGATCGAGTACAAGCAGGGCAGCGAGATCACGCGCGAATATCGGCACGGCCGCGAGTTGGGCGTCACTGTCGAGTGGCAGCCGCGTTAAAGCAGTCCTTTGGGTGTAGAAACCGCGGCTGATTCAATCCGGCATGTCGCCGCGGATCTTGAAGGCGCGTTCCCAGTTGTCAAACAGGATCCGCACCAGACGCGGATCAAACTTTATGCCGGATTGTTGAGTGATGAACGCGCGGATTGCTTCGGGTTCCCAAGCGTCTTTGTAACAGCGCTTGCTGCCGAGTGCGTCGAACACATCGGCCAAGGCGGTGATCCGCCCGCCGACGGAGATTTCCTCGCCCTTCAGACCGCGTGGATAGCCGCTGCCATCCCAGTTCTCGTGATGGTCCTCGGCGACGATCGCGGCCAGCTGCAGCAACGGAAGTCGCGAACCCGACAGCCATTGCGCACCCAAGGCCGCATGCGTGCGCATTACCGCACTCTCCGCTGGCGTGTGTGCCCCGGGCTTGTTGAGAATCGCGTCCGGAATGCCGATCTTGCCGATGTCGTGCAGCGGAGCGGCGTAGCGCAACATTTCGCGCGACTTTGCATCCAGTCCCCAGACTTCGCCGAGCAGGTTGGCGATCATGCCGACGCGCTTGACATGCGCCAGCGTTTCGCGCGAACGACTCTCGGCCAGCCCGGCAAGCAAGGTCACCATTTCAACTTGGCCAGCAAAAAGCTCGCGCTGCAGGTGCAGGTTTTCGAAGGCGATCGAGACATTGGTGCAGAACACCTCGACCAGTTTCATGTCCATTGGCGAAAGATCCCAGGCCTCACCAACGTAAAGCAGGCTCTCGCTGCGATGGCTGTCGGTGAAATGCAGGACGTAGTGGTCGCGAGTGAATTGATGGCTCTTGCTGGAGTAAGCGGCGCGCAGCGAATCGGCGATCAGCGGGGGCAGGCTTTCGTCGGCGTTGGCGTTGACGAACTGCGAGTAATCGCCGGTCGCGGCGGCGACTACAAAATGGTCCGGTGTAGACGATTCGGGGCGCACCACTCTGCAGTAAAGCGCACCCCGATCCATGCTCATCAGGTTGGTCAGCTGCGCCAATACTGCCGACGCGAATTCGTGTGACTCGTGCAACGAAAAGATCTTTGCAGAAGACTCGATGACGCGCTCGAGCCCGCGTTTGCTGGCTTCGATGGTCATGATGTCGCGGTGCGCGCGCAGTGTTGCGTACATCATCGTGGACAGTTTCTGCGCGGTAAGTTCGGTCTTTTCCTTGTAGTCGTTGATGTCATAGTTGGCGATCACTTCCTGCTCGGGCGCCTGCCCGGGCTGGCCGGTACGCAGCACAATGCGCACGAAGTGGTTTTGCAATTCTTCGCGCACGAAGCGCACCAGCTCCAGGCCGGCCTGATCGGTTTCCATCACCACATCCAGCAACATCACCGCCAGGTCGGTGTGTTCGCGCAATTTCTGCCGCGCCTCTTTGGCAGAATAGGCATGCACGAATTCAATGCTGCGATTTTCAAAACGAAAGTTGCCGAGGACGAGGCGAGTGACGTTGTGCACCTCGGGCTCATCATCGATGATCAATACTTTCCAGGCGGGCTTGCTGGCCTGGGCTTCAGGAGCAAACAGGAAATCCATCGCTGGTCTCGACCCCGGTTTTGACTGACCTAGAACATAGCAGCGAAAACGTCCAGATTTGCTACCGTCAACGCGCCAGGTGTCAATTTTCTTGGTCAAGCCGACTGAAGTTCAGGCGCGGCAGTGCCGATTTCAATCGCGGCCGATTTCAATCGCGCGTCAACGGGTCGCGGCAAAAAGTTCGCGTCCGATCAACATGCGGCGGATTTCATTGGTCCCAGCGCCAATCTCATACAGCTTGGCATCACGCAGCAGTCGCCCGGTCGGATATTCGTTGATATAGCCGTTGCCGCCCAGACACTGGATCGCCTCCAGCGTCACCTCGACTGCCGAGCGCGAAGCGTGCAACAAACAGGAAGCCGGATCGATTCGTGATTTATGGCCGCGGTCGTAGTCGCCCGCGACCATGTAGGCGAATGCGCGGGCACTCTGCAAAGCGGTGTACATGTCGGCAATCTTGGCCTGCATGATGCCGAAGGTGCCGATCGGGGCGTCGAACTGCTTGCGTTCGCGCACATAGCCAAGAGAAACTTCCAGCGCTGCCTGCATCAGGCCCAATGGACCGCCGCACAACACCAGGCGTTCGGTATTCAGCCCGCTCATCAGAACCTGAACGCCCTGGTTCAGTTCCCCGAGCAGGTTCTCGGCCGGAATCTCACAGTTGTCGAACACCAGCTCGCAGGTGTTCGAGCCGCGCATGCCGAGTTTGTCGAGTTTCTGTGCTGTGCTGTAACCTTTCATGCCCTTTTCGACGATAAAAGCACTCATCGCGCGCGATTTGTACTCCTTGCCAGCGGTGCGCATGTACACCACCAGCACATCGGCCTCGGGCCCGTTGGTAATCCACATCTTGTTGCCATTGGCGATGTAACGGTCGCCCTTGAGCTCGGCACGGCAACTCATCGATCCGACCACGTCCGAGCCGGCGCCAGGCTCACTCATTGCCAGTGCGCCGACATGCTCGCCGCTGCACAGTTTGGGCAGGTATTTCCCGCGTTGCGCGGGCGTTGCGTTGTTGTAGAGATTTTGCACGCACAGGTTGGAATGTGCGCCATAGGACAATCCGACCGATCCGGAAGCGCGGGAAATTTCCTCCATCGCCACCAGATGCGCCAGATAGCCAAGCTCCGAACCTCCGTATTCGCCAGGCACGGTAATGCCGAGCAGGCCCAGGTCGCCCAGTTTTCGCCACAGGTCGGCGGGGAACAGATTGTCGTGATCAATGCGGTCGGCGCGCGGCGCGATTTCCTTCTCGGCAAAGCCACGCACACTTTCGCGCAGCAGGTCGATTTCTTCACCAAGGGGGAACGGGCGCATATTCAATCCAGCTGTTGATGGGCAACCAAGTACGAAGATGGGATGTGGCGACAATCGAAACTATCTGTTCCTGCGGCCAAGCTGGACGACGAGTGCAATCAGGCCTGCGATCAGCGCGCCTGCGATACCCATGAATGCCGTGCGCCGCCAGTGCCATCCATTCTGGCGGGCGTCGGTGTTGACCACGTGACGATCCGGATTGGCGGCGCGCACGGCGTCTGCCCATTGGCTCACCGCATCTCTGGTCCAGGTCTGGTCTTGCGGGCCATTGAAGCGACGGTAGGCGTACAACATCAATTGCTGTTGGTCGATAATGACAAGGGCTGCGGACATCGCCATCTTCGCGCTTGTCGCGGCGCCTGCTTCACCTGCTGATAGTGTGGAGCGCAGGCTGAAAAACAGACCCCAGGGTTCCTTGCGATCGCGTCCAAGATAAACCGTGCCATCGAGCGCAATGGCTGGATCAGTGCCGGTCTGCGACCGCACCGAATCATTGCCCTTGCTCATCAGGGTTTCAGCGAGCTCGTCCAACTTCACGAATGCCAGCTCCAGCTCTTTCTCTGTTTCAACCGACAGCCGGTCGAACTCTGCGGTGGAGATCTCGACGCCGTCCATGTGACGCAGCGACTGAACCTGGAAATACGCTGTTCTAAACCCGGTCGAGTCGGTGATTTCGCCAGATTCAGGCTGGTACATCTCGACCAACCGGTTGCTCTGCGGCAAGTAAGCCTGTGCTTGCAGGAGGACGCTGGGTTCGCTCGCGCTCAGCGCAGCGAAACCGGCGGGCGGCGGTACGTGCAGCGTGCGCTTGCCGAAGGTCAGCGCCGCTGTATTTGCTTCGGGACTCGCTTGGCTGGCGCCGGCACAGCACAGCGCCGCAATGGCGACCCAGCGCAATCGCGGCGCTGTGCGGTGCCAGCCAGGCCGAGTGCGGGGTGCGAACATTCCGGTTTCAGCCCAGCCCACGCATGCGACCGAGGAAGCGGGTACCGGTGTTGCCCATTTGCGGCAGACGAATCTTGCCGATGGTATCGATGCGTTCCTCGGCCATGCGGTCGGCGGCGCGATAGGTGGGTATGCCGTCGCGTTGACTGATGGTGAAAATCTTGCCGAGGTTGTGGTAGATGGTGCGCATCATGCGCCGTGCGCGCTCGATGTTGTAGCCATCAATTTCCAGCGACACGTTCATCAGTCCACCGGCGTTCACCGCGTAGTCGGGTGCGTACAGAATGCCGCGGCGCTCGACCTCGTCGCCGCAGTCTTCAGTTGCCAACTGATTGTTGGCTGCGCCGCAAATGACTTTGAACTTGAAGCGCGGAATGGTGTTGTGGTTTACCGTGCCGCCCAACGCGCTGGGCGAATAGACGTCGGCGTCGACGTCGTAGATGTCGTCCAGGCCTACCGCTTCACAGCCGAACTCGTCGACCGCGCGCTGCACCGAATCTTTGTTGATATCGGTGACAAACACCTTGGCGCCCTGTTCGCGCAGGAGCTTTACGAATTCCATGCCAACATGACCGATGCCCTGCACGGCATAGCTGTACTTGCCGATGTCTTCATCGCCGAATTTGAAGCTCAGCGCCGCCATCAGGCCTTGCATGGTGCCGTAGGCAGTGAACGGCGAGGGATCACCGGAACCGCCGTGCACCTGATGCACACCGGTGACAAACTCGGTCTCCTTGAGCACCCATTCCATATCATTGACATCAATGCCGACGTCTTCGGCAGTGATGTAACGACCATTCAAAGAGTTGACGAAACGGCCAAAAGCGCGGAACAGCGCTTCGGATTTGTCCTTGGTCGGATCGCCGATGATCACGCCCTTGCCGCCGCCGAGATTCAGACCAGAAACCGCAGCCTTGTAGGTCATGCCGCGAGACAGGCGCAGCACATCGTTGAGTGCATCCTGTTCAGTTTTGTACGGCCACATGCGCAGGCCACCCAAAGCGGGGCCGAGCACCGCGTTGTGGATCGCGATGATGGCCTTCAGGCCGGCGTCGCGGTTATGGCAGTAGACAACCTGCTCGTGACCAGTTTTGGCGAGGATGTCAAAGACCATGGCGTGCTCCGGAACGGAAAGAAAATCGGGCGGCTCTGGGAAACTGCAAGGCGCAAGGCGCATCGCGGCTTGGGCAGGGCGCGCAGTGTAACCACGACTCAGTATGTCCGGAAGTGAGGGGGTTTTACGTATCACCCTGCTAGTGCCGCCCGCTGCGACACGCGCTGGCCCACCATGCGCAACCGTATACAATGCAACGCTAACCACGACCACACTCCTTGGAGCCCGTCCCATGATCGTTTTTCGTCCCGCACGCCTGCTCGGCCTGGCGTTGATTTCGCTGATTGTTTTTGCCGTCGCGCCAGCAAGCGCCGACGATGTCGGCGCGCGCAGCGAGCTGATCGGACTCTGGCAAAAGATGTTCGCCAGCCGCGACCTCGCGTTCCAGGTGACCAGCAGCATCACTACCGGTAAGGACAAGCCGATCAGGTCGGTGATGCGTGTGCAGTGGCCCAATCGATTTCACATGAAGACCGATCAGTCAGAGATGATCATTCTGCCCGGCGGCACCTGGATGAACGCCGATGGTAACTGGATGAAGTTGCCGATCGACATGCAGAAGCTGATTGCCCAGTTCACGCCGGAGATGATGCAGCAGTCGCTGGATGCGACCAAGAACGTGCGTTTCGTCGGACTGGAAACCGTCAACGGCAAGCCGGTCAAAGTCTATACGTACGACTTCGACGGCAAGGTGATGGGTATCCACTCCAGCGGCACAGCCAAAGTGTTCCTGAGCATCGTCGATGGCTATCCGCTGCGCATCGAGACTACCGGCACCGCAATGCGCAAGACTACAACCACGATCGCCGAGTACGAGTACGACAACAGCATCCGTATCGAGGCACCGTAAAGATTGACGCGTAAGAAGCGTTCCAGGAGCAGTATCAGCCGCGAAGCGCCGGCACCGGCGGTTGCTGCTCGCGCTTGCGCGTTTTGGGAATGGAGGGATTTGCTGGGCAATTCCGATTGGCTTGATCAACCGCGACTGGATCGCGACCGATGGGAGTACGCCAGCATGTCCAATACGGATGCCCAAATGAAAAAGCGTGCGCCAGCATCGCGCGAATTCATAGCGGTTTCCCGCCGGATAATCTCCTTTTTTCTCCTTTCGCAGTCAATGCGCGCGTGGGAGCGGCTTTAGCCGCGAAGCTTTTCCCTTGGCCGCGGCAATTGGTAAAGAGATTCGCGGCTAAAGCCGCTCCCACGGACACAGTCCGGGGCACGACCGTTCGCAGCAGCGTCAGGCTTTGCGCACGCCGCGTTTGCCGCTTTCGACGACAAAGCTGGCGGCGGTGCTGACCTTGCTGTCCGGCGTCTTTTCGTTATCAAGCACGCGCAGGTCGGCGCTGCAGCGCTCGCCATTCAGATCGAGCACGATGTAACCGCGCTTGGTGGTATCGCCATACAGCACATGTGGGTTTTCCGGCAGACGCTGGTTGAATTGTTCCGGCGCCCAACCCTGCGAGCCGATCGAGGTGCCGCAAAATTCAGCGGCGACAATCGCCGAGTCGTTGTTCTCGGAATCGGCGTGCACGTTGGCGATCACCGTGGCATGGATATCGCCGCCGAGGATGATCGGGTTGCTGAGATGGTGTTTGTGCAAGCCGGCAAGCAGGCGATTGCGCGCCGCCGGGTAGCCATCCCAACCATCGGTCCAGACCAAACGATCCGCGCCGGGCGCGCCGTCGAAGCGCGCCAACAAGGTTTGCTGTGCGACCAGATTCCACTGCGCCTTGGAGGAAGCGAACGAACGATTCAACCAGGCTTCCTGTTCACTGCCCAGCATGCTCTGCGTTGGCGCCGCGACCAGGGCGCAATCCCTGGGCCTGACATCGGTTGAACCACCGCCCTTGTAGTCGGTCGGGCAGGGTTGCGGGCTGCGATATTGGCGGTTGTCAACAATGCTGATGCGTGCCAATCGACCGATGTCGAGATCGGTGTAGATCTTCATGTCCGGGCCCGATGGGTGCATGTCCAGTGGCATCGGCTGATGCTCGTAGAACGCCTGATAAGCCGCTGCCCGCCGTGCCAGAAATGCTGGGTCGAGGTGCTCGGACTGGGCACCGGCGTAGTCGTTGTCGACTTCGTGATCGTCCCAGGTGAAGGCCCACGGGATCGATGCATGCGACAGCTGCAAATCGGCATCGGTCTTGTACTGGGCGTGGCGGATGCGATACTCGGCCAAGCTGCTGGATTCACCGCCAACATGGCGACGCACCAACGCATCACCCCAGTTGCTTTCGTAAATGTAGTCGCCCAGAAACAGCATCAGATCAATGTCGTCCGCGACGGCGTGTCGATGCGCCGAAAACCAGGCCTGTTCGTAATGTTGGCAGGAGCCGATGGCAAGACGGAAGCGACCGACTTTTGCGTCTGCCGCCGGTGTGGTGCGGGTACGGCCGCTGCGGCTGACCGCGTCGCCGCAGGTGAAACGATAAAAGTAGCTGTGATCGGGAGCCAGCCCGCGCACAGTGATGCGCGCGCTGTGCGCCAGCTCCGGTGCCGCGCGCACGCCGCCTTTCTGCACGATGCGCCGGAAACCATCGTCCTCGGCTACTTCCCAGCCAAGGTGTACAACGTCGTCCCACATGCCGCCATTGGCGCGCAGCGGTTCCGGCGCCAGCCGCGTCCACAACGTGACGCGATCCGCGCGCGGATAGCCTGAAGCAACGCCGAGTGAGAATGGATAGGCGGTGAAGCGCGGGGGCACCGCACCCTCAGCAGCAAACAGCGACGCTGGAAGCAGCGAGCCCGCGGCCAGGCTCATCGCCGCGCGCAGCACATCGCGTCGCGACAACGAGGGCTGCTCAGCGGTAAGTGCATTCATCAGCCGCGCGGCGCGTTGTGGCAAAGACTCATCCATGCTCAATCTCCTGACTTATCCACGAAAGGTAGCAAACAATGTTGCAACTGCTGCTAGCGAAGGAAAGCAAAATATCGTGACTGTTGGTAAACCCAGGTGCACCGGGCTTTGGCTTCACTTTGATCGGACAGCACGATGTGGCACCAAACGTCGCAGCGATGCGGGCTATTATGACAGCCCGTACGCGCGGGCTGTGGTCGCAAAAGTATGTGGGAGTGGGCTTGCCAATCTGCATGAGCAGGACGCTGATTCGTCAGTGGCGCTACGCGCTGCTGCTGATTGGATGGCTGGGCATTGCGTCCGCGACGGGCGCGGCGTCTGTGCAGGACTGTCGTCTGGCGCGTCGCGGCGCGCCGGCGCAGGCTATCGCCATTTGCACTCTGGCCTTGCAATCAGCGGCGGATACCGACGCCGTTTTTGAAGCACGCATGCACCTGGCGGAACTGCATACCGCCAAGGGCGACCTAGATGCGGCCACAGCGCAGCTGGATGCGGCAGAGCGAATCCTGGCGCAGGTAAAAGATCCGCTGGCGGCGCATCGCATTGCCCGCCGGCAAGGCATGCTGGCTTATCGGAAGGGCGATATGGCGCGCGCGTTGGCGCGTTTCCTGGAGGGCCTGACCGCCGCTGGCACGGCCGGCGATCTGCGTGCCACTGCGGTCAGCGAAAACGATCTGGGCGTGGCCTATCGCCGACTCGGTGAGGACCGTCAGGCACTTGCACACTGGTTGTCGAGCCTGGAGCACAAGCGGCGTAGCGGTGAAACGGATCTGGCCGCGACCGAAGACAACATTGGCAATCTCTATCGCGATCTCAAGGAACCGGCGCAGGCCGAGGCTTATCTGCGGCGCGCACTGGACGGGCACCAGCGCGAAGGGCGCGTGCTGCTCGCCGCGCACACTACCGAGGACCTCGGACTGCTTGCCAGTGACGCCGAAGATTTCGCCTTGGCGCGCCAGCATCTGGATAGCGCCTGGTCGGTGTTCGAGCGTGAGCAAGCCCGCGTTGATCAATTGCGCCTGGCGCGACACCGTGCCGAACTGGAGTGGCTTGCTGGTGCTGCTGATGCAGCTCAACGCTGGGTGCGGATCGCGCAACAAATGGCCGAGCAACTGAAACAACCGGTGCCGGCCGACATGGTGCTGCTGCAAGCGCGACTGGTTGCCGCGGCGGGAAGCGTCGATGCGGCAGCGGGGCAGCTCGCGCAATTTTCGACGCCGCCAGGCGACGACGATTTGCCGCTGGCGCAGGAGTGGGCCGCGACGCAGTCGCTGTGGTCGGCGCAACTCGGGCGTGATCGCGATGCGCTCAGCTTCGCACAGGCGGCGCATCGCGCCGAGCTGCAACTGATGCAGCGCCGTCACGGTGAGCGTATGGACGCGTTGCGCGTGCGCTTCGAGGTTTCCGAGCTGGAGCATGAGCGCGACCGGCTACGCCATGCCAATGCCGAACAGGCGCTGGCGCTGCAACAGCGCCGCAACCAGTTGCTCGGGCTCGGCCTGGCCGGCGTACTCGCTGTCGCCGGTCTGCTGGTGTTCTATCAACGCCGGCTTTATCGGCAGCGTCTGCGCACGCAGCAAGTCGAGGCGCAGCATCGTGTCGATGTCGAAGAGGCGCGCCGTGAAGCCGAGTCGCTGCGCGCCGATCTGCGGTCGCTGCGGGTGGCGCTGGATCAGTCCAGCGAGCCGGTGTTGGTGGTGGATGCCGCCGGCGTGATTCGACTCGCCAACGCAGCCGCGGCGTTGCTGTTGCAGCGTGACGAAGCGGTGCTGCGCGGCGCCCGTCTGGCAGACGTCATTGGCGCCGATGCCGCCGCTGAGCTGCAGTCCGCTTTGGAGCGTCTGAGCAGCGGCGAAACCGCATCGCCGCTGCATATTGAAGTGGGGGCGCACAGCGCGCTGCCAATTCGCGCACTGTCGCTGACGCTGGAAGAGGAATTGGGTGTGCTGTCACTGTCCAGCGAGACCCACGCAGGGGCCTGGGTCGACAGCATGAACCGGGCGCACGCACGCTGGGAGCAAGGCGTCAGCCCGCACACGCACGAAGCGGTCGACGATCTCCCCGCATCAGATGCGGGTCGCGGCGCAATGGTCGAGTTGATGCAGGCCAGCCTTGAGGCGTGGGAGCGCAGCACCTGCAGCACACGTCTGGAACTCGCTGAGAAGAGCGGCATCTGGCGCATCACCATCGATGATGGACGCTTGCGCACGCGCACCTTGAACCGTTACCTGGATCTTGCCGCGCTGCCGGCCCGTCCACGTTGGCGTGAAGTGCTGCGCACGGCTTACTTCGTACTGGCCGAATGCCGCTTGGATTCAATGCAGCGCGAGCTGATCGATCAGCGCATCCACAACTTGCAGGCGCAGATGCGCGGTTCAGTCGTCGCTGTCAGTGGCGAGCGGCACAGCGGGTAAGCTGCTCGCGGTTTCGCAGCGAACGCAGACACCTTCCAGGCCCTGTGAGGCCGAGTAGTCGGCATGATGCGTCGGCCGCAGAAAGCTGGCTGGCCGGCTAACCAGCACTACGACACTTCCAGCATCCCTGATTTCGTTGCGGCGGCGTCCGTATTCAAACGTTGCGCAGTAACGGTGGCTGGCGTGGAAGCCGCGTCCGTAGTCGTCATCAAATTGCCCACAGTTCTTGCCAACGTTGACGGAATCGCCAGGCCCCGGGCAGGTGCCCGTGCCCGAGCGTGCGCTGAGTGCACCGGGTTCAAAGCGAAAACTGGCGACCTCGGTGGGCTGGCCGCCTGCGCACCATGCCCCGACTGGCAGCTCACTGTGCGCCATGAGTGGACTGGCGAGCAAAGCCAGACAGAACAGCAGACTCAGACGACGCAACATGACGCGACTCCTTGATCCAGTGTGCCTATAGTTAGGCCCAGGGCGATGATTGTCCAGCGCCAGCGCGGGACGAAGTGGGGACAAAATCAACCCCGAATCCTTTCCAGACACCCGCTTGCAGCGCAACGCTGCCAGCGACTGCGAGCGCTGGCCCACCAACCCTTGCCCGACTTTGTCCCAGCCGATCCCGCTTTCTTCCTTCCTTTGAGCAGCGCCCACCCGTAGCTTGGATACGTCGGCGGCGGTGTTCAGATCAACGCATCACGCGCCGGCAACATCGCGCCGGACCCGTGTTCGGACGCCCGTGACTCAACCCACAAAGGAACATCGATGCAGCAAGCAAACAAGGCCGACGCCACCGCACAGCGCGTTCTCGGCCGCATTCTGGCGCAAAGTTTCAGCGCCGCAGAACAGCACGCGATGCAAACCGCGGCCGCCGGCGCAGTGGGTCCACCCGCCGCGACCGCCCACGTGGTCAAGACTGCGCCGTATTACTTCACCGACAGCATCACGCAGGACAACGGCGGCGGTCCGCGCTGAGCAGCGCAGCGTCAGTGAAAACTTCGTCAACAACCAATGGCAGCAACCAATAGCAGGAGCATCAACATGAAACAGCAACAGCAGCAGCGCGTTCTCGGCCGCATTCTGGCGCAGTCACTCGGCGCTTGCGAACAACAGGCAGCACGCGCCCTCGCAGCGGGCGGTCGCCCAGTGCCGGGCACCGCAAAGATGATCCACACCGCGCCTTACTACTTCACCGACGGCGTAGTACTCGACGGCGGTAACGGCGACCCGAGTCTCTAGGGAAGGTCTGAATAAGTCACCACTTCGTCTTCGCCACACTGCTTATTGCTTACCAAACCCCAAAAAACCTGCGGTTTTTCGCCCCCTGACTCAGGGGGCTATTGCGGCTCCGGACTTGTTCAGAGGTTCTCTAGTCGGTCGCCCGTATGCAGGCATTGCACACACCTCAACCAAGGAGAAAAACATGAGAACGATCAATGATCAGCAACAACGTGTTCTGGGGCGCGTACTGGCGCAGAGCGTGCACAGCGATTACGCCGCCGCTGCCAAAGCCGCGGGCGGCACATTGCCGAATCTGGATTCGGGCAGTGGTGCCTCGACGCACACGGGTGGTCCCTACCCGTTACCGATCGACATTCGCGTGAACCGCGATTGGCCCACCGCCTGATAGCGACTCGGGGCGCGGGCGATCTTTGCCCGCGCCTCACTTGCGCGATGGATACCCGGATTCAAATGCAGGTCCGCTGTCATCATCGGCATCGCCGAGGGCCGGTGGCGACAGCAACGCACTGCCTGAAATGCGCTGCTCGCACGCCGCTTTACCTGCTGAGCTTGATGGCGATGGCGCTTGGAGGCGCCACTGTCTCGGCTCGTGACTGCGTGGATGTACTCGCGCAGGCGGCACGACGCTCGGCGGTCGATGCGTGGCTGCACGGCGAACGACTACCCGGTGTGGCGATCACCACGAACTTGTATCGTCTTTCCGCGGCCCGCGGCGGCCGCATTGTGGCGATCTCTGCGCGTGCCGGTGGGGCGGTGGCAAGCGGCGCGCCACTGTTGCAGCTGCATTCCGATGAGCTGGAGCGCGCTTTGCACGCAATCAGTTCCGAGCAGCATGTGATGGGGGCGGAAGTGTCAGCACAGCACGCCGACGTGGAGCGGCTGGAGCGCGAGCGCGCGCGCCGCCAAGCGCATCCGCAGTTGTTCGCGCGCGAGGAACGCGAGGCACACGACGCGTTGCTCAAGTCCGCGCGGGCGCGATTGGACTCGGCACAGGCACGTGCGCTGGAGGTCACCGGACGCGCACAGGTGCTGCAGAATGAACAGCATGCTCTGCGGCTGTTGGCGCCGCACTCTGGTTTGGTGGGCACGATATTTGTACGCGCGGGCGAAGTAGTGCCCGATGGCGCGCCGCTGATCGAATTTTCCACACCCATCGACACGATATTTCGATTCGCCGTGCCGGCGCGCCACGTTGCCGCGCTCCATGTCGACGATCTGGTCTGCGTGGTGCCCGCTGATGCGTCCGCGGCACCGGTGACGGCGCGGGTGCTGAGCGTGAGCGCTGAGGTCACGCGCAATGCGCAGGTATTTACTGCGGAAGCGGTTCCGACCGAGACCATGCCCGGTTCCTGGCAGGGACTCGCGATTGACGTGCTGCCAAGCGCGGCTGCAGCGACGGTGCTGCGATGAGGTCGGTTCGCGTGCTCTGCCAGGGGTTGAACGAAACCGAGCATGCAGCGCTCAGTGAGGCCATGGCGCGCTATCCGACTCTGCACATTTTCTGTGCGGCCCCCGATGACGCAGGCACGGGAGCTGATCTGGCATTGTTCGCTGGCACGTCGAATTCAAGCAGCGAGGGCTTGCCTGCCATACCGGTGATCGGCATCGCGATGACCCGGGATGCAATCACCCAAGTTGCGGCCCGCCATCCGTTGCTGCTCACCAGTCGCGCGCGGCCATCGGGCGATGAACTTGCGGATTGTCTGCACAGCATGCTGCGCGATTGGCATAACAGTGCCGGTCCGACCCGGGGTGTTCCGCAATTGGCACCCGAGACGGTGTTGTTGTTACAGGAGCAGTTTCAGGGACTATCGCGATCGCTCAGCAGTGCCGGGGCGATCTCGGCACAAATGCATCTGGCAGAACACCGATTGGCACCGATGCTGGTGTTGGGACCCGGCGCTCAGGACTGCATTGCCAACGCGCACGCCGAGGGCCTGGGCGCACTCGCATTGCGCGGCGCGCAGGATGTGCTCGTGCTCGAACCAGCAGCTGACGCGCGCGCGTTGGCTGGACTGGATTATCCCGAGGCGAGTGGTGAGCTGCCGCTCGCCGTTGTTCATCTGGGAACGCGTCAATTGGCCGGTCAGGACTGGAGTGCGGCGGTAACCATACGTGCGCTCGGCAGCGAGCAGTTGCGGGCGCTGGTGCTGCTGACGCGGGCGCTGGCCGATGCGCTCTGGCCGGTCACGGATGATGCGTTTGGCGGTCCACTGGCAGCGCGCCGGCTTTATCGTCCGGCCGCGATGGCAGCGTTGCAGCACGGCGATCGAGAAATCGCCTGGCCCGCGTTCGCACCGGCGTGGACACGGCGTTTTTCGCGAGCGTGGCGGTGGCCATTGCTGCTTTCACCGTTGCTGCTGTGGTTGCCGTTGGCGCCCAGCGTCAGCGGCAGCGCGCAAGTGATCTATGCCGACGCGCCACCGATCGTCAGCCCGTTGCAGGCCAGCGTTGTTGCCATTGCGGTGGCACCCGGCGCCAGCGTACGCGCCGGTGATGTGTTGCTGCGCCTATCGGATCCGGCGGCCGAGCAGCAGCTTGATCAAGCCTGGGCGGACTATCGCGCTCTGTTGCGACAATCGCTGCGCGAACCCGAAGATCAATCGTTGGCGATACCACTCGCACAGCAATGGGAGCGCGTGCTCAATGCGCGTGGTCAACGTGAGTTTGCCATGCTCGCTCCGGTTGCTGGTCGTGTCGTAGAGCTGCCGGCAACGCTGGGATTGCGCGTGGAGGTCGGCGCACTGTTGGCGCTGGTGCAGCCCGAGCAGGGCCGCGCGCTGGTCGAACTGCAGATTCCACTGCAAGGCATGTTGCCGGTCGAGGTCGGCGCCTCGGGTTGGCTGGTGCTCGCCGACGGCAGCGAGCGTGCCGTGAAGGTGCGCTCGCTTGACGCGTTGCTGCGTGCTGAAAACAACCGATCGCTACGCAGTGCAATGGCTGAATTCGCGGATGATGCACGTCGCCCTTTACCCGGTGAACGCGGCGTCGTGCATCTCTCGCTGCCAGCGCGGCCACTGTATCAACACATCTGGTACGCCCTCGGCGGTGCGCGCCGATGAGCGTGATTACCGAACTGCTCAATCGCTTTCCCGGGCTGTCTACCCTGTGGCGCAGTCGCGTGCCATTCATCGCGCAGACTGCGCCCGGCGAATGCGGCCCAGCGTGCATCGCCATGCTGGCCTGCCACTATGGCCGCGCCACGCAGGTCAATGAGCTGATGGCGCGCAGCGGCTGTGGTCGGCTCGGGCTGCGCATGGGCGAACTGCAGGAGCTCTCCCGAGCGATCGGAATCGACGCGCGCATCGTCAAACTGCACGAAGTGTCCGAGCTGCGCTGGCTTGATCGCCCGGTGATCCTGCACTGGCGTTTCTGTCATTTCGTCGTTCTGGAAAGTTACGACGGCAAATGCGCACGTATTCTGGATCCGGCGCTCGGCGTGATGGAAGTCGATCGGGCAGAACTTGAGGCCAGCTACACCGGTTTGTTGCTTTGGCTGGATGCGCCCGCCGCGACCAAGCCGGTAGCCGCGCCACGCAAGCCGCTGCTGCCGTTTCTGCGGCGTTTTGCCGGCAATATGCCGGAGCTGCCGGGATTGCTGGCCATCTGCGTACTGCTGCAGCTATTGGGCCTGGCGCCAGCGCTGCTGTCGGCCTGGGCGCTGGGCAGCCTGGTTCCGCAACATCAAAGCGGCATGCTATTGATGCTGGCGGCCGGCGTGCTCGGCGTTGCAGTGATGCAGCCGCTGTCCGAGCTGGCGCGCAATCACCTCGTCGTTCAAGTGCGCAGCGTGCTCGGTCTGCGCATGGTCACCACGCTCGTCGACCACGTACTGCGCGCCGAGTGGAAGGCGCTTCAGCAACGGCCCTACGGCGATCTGCTCAATCGCATTCATGCCAACGAGGAAATTCGATCGCTGCTCACCAGCACCGGCGTCGCGCTCGCGCTGGATGGATTGCTGGCGCTGCTGTCTTTGAGCTTGCTGCTGTTGATTTCGCCCGCGGTCAGCGCTTTGGTGCTTTTGTGCTGCGCTGCGGCGGCGGCGGGCTTTGCGTTGCTGCATCGGCAACGCGCGCGCGAACTGTTGGAGCTTTTTGGCAACCAGAGTCAGTCGCAGGGCTATCTGGTGCAGATGCTGATGGGCATGGAAACCATTCGCGCCAGTGGCATGGCGGCGGGTGTGCGCCGGCGTTGGTCGGCATTGTTCGGACGTGAGACGGTGGCGTCCGCAGCGCTCGGCCGAACCGAGGGGCGGATCGCGGCGCTGACCGCGGCGCTCAATGGCTCGGTCGGCATGCTGGTGTTGTTGGCAATCACCGCCTGGGCAGTGCAGCGTGCGCTGAGCCTGCCGCAGGCGCTGCTTGCCTACAGTCTTTCGGCGACGCTGCTGGCTACCGCCAGCAAATTATTTCTGGGCGCACAGCATCTGCAATCGGTAGGGTTTCAAGCCGCGCTGGCGCAGGATTTGCTGGAGCTCCCGTTGCAAGCTGATGCTGGCCGATCGGCGCCAGCAGAAACCGGCGCACTGCGTTGCCAGGGGGTTGGCTTCTCACATGCGGCGAACGTGCCGCCCACGCTGATCGACTTGCATCTGGACGTTCCCTCCGGTGGCTTGATTGCGATCGTCGGTCCGTCCGGATCGGGCAAGTCGACTTTGCTCAACGTACTGGCCGGTATGTACCCGGCGCATAGCGGCAGAGTGCTGCTCGGCGACCAAGACTTGCATAGCCTCGATCCGACCGTGTTGCGCGAACGTATTCTGCTGGTGCCGCAGTTTCCCTATTTCTTCGCGCAAAGTATTCGCGAGAATATGGAGCTGGCGCGTCCCGGCGCGACGCTTGCTGAAATTCGCGACGCGGCACGGCAGGCCTGCGTCGCCGATGAGATCGAGGCGTTGCCAATGGGTTATGAAACGGTGCTCGCCGAGGGCGGCGTCGGACTCTCCGGCGGCCAGCGGCAACGACTGGCATTGGCCCGGGCCATTCTCGCCCGACCTGCGGTACTGCTGCTCGATGAGGCCACCAGTTCACTGGATGCGCGCAGCGAACAAAACGTACTTGATCGACTCTCTGCGCTGCAATGCACGCGCGTCATCGCCGCGCACCGACTGAGCACTGTACGCGCTGCCGACACCATACTGGTGCTTGAAGCCGGGCGTGTGGTGCAGAGCGGCAGCTTCGCGCAACTGGTGCAACAGCCGGGCGCTTTCCGACGGCTGTTTGGCCGCCAGCTCAACCACGGCGAAAGCGAAGCCGACGCTGCGTGACCAGCCCCGTTCCGCACTCCAGCGACCCCAACTCAACAGGACAACACCATGCGCATTTTGATCAGCACCATGCACGACGACCTGCACGCTCACACCGTCGCCGCAGTGATGCGTCGACGCGGACACGAAGTCATCTGTTTGCACCACGCAGACTTCCCGCTGCGGCAGAAATTTGCGCTGACGATTGATGACGAGAGTATTGCGCTGGATCTTTCCGGCGCTGGGCTGACGCGCATTGATTTGCGCGATTGCGACGTCGTGTGGAATCGTCGGCATTCGGCGCCGACGCCCAACCCCGACGTGAATGCCGAAGACCGGAAATTCGTCGCGCGCGAACTCAAGGAAGCCAGTCGTACGCTGTGGGATTGCGCCGGAACCCGCGCATTCTGGATCAATCCCGAGCCGGCCTTGGTGCGCGCGCAGAACAAGGCGGCGCAATTGATCAAGGCGCGTGCGCTGGGTCTGGCCATTCCGGCCAGCCTGATCGGCAATGATCCGGAAGCGATTCGCGTTTTTCTGGCGCGCTTTCCGGGCAACACCATCTACAAACCGTTTACGCCGGGCGACTGGATGGAACAGGGCGAGTTGCACATGCTGTACACCGCGAATGTCGATGCCGCGATGCTGCCACCTGATTCATTGCTGCAAGCCTGCCCCGGCATCTATCAGCAACGCGTGCACAAAGACTTCGAAGTGCGCGCTACTTTCATGGGCAATAGCTGTGCCGCGATCCGCATCGACTCGCAACAGACGCAAAATGGTCAAGTCGATTGGCGCCGCGCCCAGGAGAGTGAAACCATGCCCGCCAGCGTGATCGAGGTGCCGCCGCAAGTGCGTTCACGCTGTCGACGCCTGATGCGGCGCATGGACATCGTCTTCGGCTGCTTCGACTTCATCGTCAGCGCGGAGGGCGATTGGGTGTTCCTCGAAGTCAACGAGGCCGGACAGTTTCTATTCCTCGAATCCTGGTGCCCCGAACTGCCTATGCTCGACATGTTCTGCGGCTTTCTCGAAAGCCGCGATCCAGATTTTGAATACGTACCCATTGCATGGCCGGTGCGCTTCGACCAGATGGTGTGCGATGCCGCGGTTACCCAGTCCTTGCAGGAAGCGCGCGACATCCACCTCGGCCCCGCGCCGCACTGGTTGCCAGCGGTAGCTGAAGCGCAGCTGGCATAGCCCCAACGCGCGAGCCGCCGGAATCAGACTGGAACAACGCTACTCCCAGGGAAGGTCTGAATAACTCACCAACTCGTCTTCGCCACGCTGCGTATTGCTTGCCAAACCCCCGCTCTCAACAACGCCCTTCGCATCGGTGACGACGTCCTGCGCGGACACAAAGCGCTGACCCTCGCCGAAGCCGCTTACATTGGTTGCATCATTGGAATACACCTCGATGCGATACGTGCGGCTGACGGTCGTACCCAGCCGCCCGTTGACCGAGGTAGTAGTGCCGGAGCCCGTTGCCTGCAATATCTCGGGGTAGTAGTAGCCCTTGTAGCCGTTGATGTCAGGCGCTGTTCCCTGCTCGCTGGCCCAGAAGCACCGCATCGACGACAGCGCTCGATCGCATCGATGCGGCTCACCCAATCGCGTTCGACCCCGACCGGATAGACCTCCAGAGCGAACCCCACCGCCGCGATACTCGCAGGTGCGCACGGCTGCGATTTGTCGGCTACCAGCCCATTTGCCGGGTTGGTTTCCCGAAGGAAGGATTCGAATGCGTGACGCTGCAATTCATCCAGTTCCATTGAATTGGGACACGGGCGCGATCCGATGTTCCTGAGGCACCATCATGGACTCTGGACGTTGTGGCTTTCACCACTCGGCGCGATCGGCCGCCAATGCCTTCCGCTGGCCTGAAGCAGCAGATCCGCCTCGGCAGGCCCATTGCTGCCAGCGGCATAGTGTGAAATCGTCGCGCTTGACGAATGTCAGCGTCGGCAGGCATTCGTTTGAAAAACAGCCGTTTGGCCTATAACGCGTTGTTTCTGAAAGTCGTTTTTTTTTGAAAAATGCCGAGACGGGTGCAGCCGATCGTCCGAGCCGCGCACAATCTTCAATCAGCAGGCCACCGGGTCCATTGGGCTGCACGCACCCCGGTAGATCGAAGCCTCGTACCGGGTTCTCGTTTTCTTATGTTGGCGACCATGCGGAAGAGCGCTGGTAGGCACCACCCTCCATAACCGAACATCGGTACGCTCCAATCGGGGGCTTGTCGTTGACCGACTTGGCGCGCAAGACGATATTGATTCATCCACAACCGCTCTGCGGCGCCAGCGTGTCACTAGGAAGATCTGAAATCGGCGAACAGCTTTTGGCGCGCGGCCTCACTGACGGCGGCCACGGCCGGATGAGTGAGCCGACGTTGTACCGAAATGGCAAAGAACCGCTCCACGACTTCGTCAGTCTGCCCAAGCATCTCGACGCCGTAATGCAGCTGCACTTCGGCCGCGATTGCTGTGGGGGCTACGAAGATCCCGATCCCGCCGCCACCAAACGCCTTCATCAGCGCACTGTCGTCGAATTCACCAACGATACGCGGCTGGATCCGGCGCGTGCCGAACCAGCGCATCAAACGCCCCCGTACCGCGGTGTGCTCGGAAGGCACCAGCAAAGGCGCCCCCTTCAGGGAATCCGGAAATCTGCCTCGGTGACAGGCAGCGAGTTGCGGTGAGGCGAAGAAAGAGATGCCGCACTCGCCGAGCTTGTGGCTATAACCCTTCACGTCTGTTTCCGGAGGCATAGGGCGGTCGGCTAGCACCAGATCGAGGCGGTGGATTGCCAGTTCGGCCAACAGTCGCTCCAGCTTGTCTTCCCGGCAGACAATGCGCACCGGGTCGGGTAATGCCAATGCTGGGGCCAACAGCCGGTAGGCCAGCGACTTGGGCACGACATCCGCTATCCCCACCCGGAAAGGCAGCAATCGGCCTGCCGAGTGGCCGCACAGCACATCCTCCAGATCCCCACCCAATTGAAAGATATCGTCAGCAAAAGAGAGCGCAGTCCGTCCCATCTCCGTGAGTTCCAAGCGCCGCCCGGCGCGTCGGAACAGGGCCACCCCCATGGTTTCTTCCAGCGCCGCAATCTGTGCGCTCAAGGTCTGCGGTGTCAGGTGTAGCCGTTCGCCCGCGCGCTTGAGACTGCCCGCCTTGGCCACACTCCAGAAGTGGTGCAGTTGCTTGTAATTGAGGCGGGCCATCGTTAAACACTTCGTAAAAGTCTGAGTGATGGTAAGAAACATACTGCTTTTATTGAAACTGTAGAAGGCCCCACTATCGATATCAGGCTCAAAGGCGAAGGAGATGCGACCGTGACCCAGAGTCAGGGCTTTGCTTCCATGGTTATGCTGAACCACGAATGGAACTGACTTCAGTGGCCACGCCGGTTCTCTGGGCTGGGTTCGTTCTCTTCATCTTGGCCATGCTGGCCTTGGATCTATTCGTGCTTGTTCTTCGCGATGGAGTCCATCCCGGCCATCTTCGCTATTCTGGGCCCAGGGCGATGTTCTTCCTGCTGGCCGATCTCAACACGCGCTTTCGCCTGCTCAAGTGCGGCCTAGCCCTGGTGCTGGTGTTCGTAGGCGCGAAGATGCTGACGGCCGATTTCTACAAGGTGCCTATCGGGCTGGCCCTCGGCATCGCGGCCCTGATCCTGGGCTCGCTGGTGACCGCCAGCCTCATCGCCACCCGCAAGGGCCAAGGGCACGACCGGAAGACACCATGAGCCGGTGTGATCCGAATCCCTCAGCTGAAATCCCGTCGGTAGCCGAGCCGTCGCTTTGCGCCAACGCCTACACCGGACAGGCCGTTGCCTTTCTCACCCAGCATGGAAAGGAGCATGTTCTCGCATCGGTGCTTGGTCCTGCGCTCGGCTGCCGGGTTGAGCGCGTGAGCGGATACGACACGGATCTGCTCGGGACCTTCACGCGCGACATCCCGCGCGCCGGTACTCAGCTCGAAGCGGCGCGCAAGAAAGCACGTCTCGGCATGACACTCGCAGGGCTACCTCTCGGGCTCGCCAGCGAGGGCTCATTCGGACCGGATCAGACGATAGGCATGTTTCCCTGGAACGTGGAATTTCTGATCTGGATTGACGATGTGCGCGGACTGGAAGTTGTGGGGACGGCGCAGGGCAAGGCCAACTTCGCCCATCTACTGGTGCAGGACTGGGCTGCGGCCGCGGCCTTTGCCCTGCAATGGGGATTCCCCGAGCATCACCTTGTCGTGCGTCCGGAGCGGGAGGACGACTTGCGCATCCGCAAGGGGATCTCCTCCTGGGCGGAGCTTGGGGACACCTTCACCTGGGCACTGGAGCAATCGCTGAGCGGTCTGGTTTTCCTTGAGACCGACGTGCGCGCCCACGCCAATCCCACGCGTCTGGAGAACATCCGCCTCGCGGCCGAGGATCTGGCCAAGAAGCTCCGTTGCCTCTGTCCGGAATGCGGTGCACCGGGATTCTGGATCGTCGCGCGCGTCCCGGGATTGCCCTGCGAGGACTGCGGCGCAATGACCCGGGAACCACAAGCCGATGTGCTGGGCTGCGTGAAATGCCCGCATCGCGTTACCCGCGAACGGACCGACAGGCACACCGCCGACCCTGAGCGCTGCGACTACTGCAACCCCTGACCCTTCGAATCCAGGATAATTTCATGCTGTGCGCCGCCTACAATGAAGTGAACCTTTCAATGACCGACCAGCGAGGGATCGAAATTGGCTACTGCCCGCAGTGCCGGGGTATCCGGGGCGAACTGGACCGGCTGATCGAGCGGGCGGAACAGCCCACACATCAGCCTTTGAAGACAGCGTCAGGATCCTGCGACGATCGCTACCCGCAGCGGCATGACGAAACTTGCCACAAAGGGCGACACCCCACGCGGCGCAAGTCTTTGCGGGGCGAACTGTTCGATTTTTGACTGAATGATACTGACAGGAGAGCAGCGATGACCCGCGGCGTGTTCATCACCGGCACCGACACCGGTGTCGGCAAGACACGTGTTGGCGCGGCGCTGGCGCACCTGCTGAGCGGGCGCGGCCTGCGCGTGCGGCCACGCAAGCCGGTCGAGTCGG
>JAWXCG010000106.1:0-14801 GCA_034440555.1 Pseudomonadota bacterium | reverse complement strand
TGCAGCGTCGAGCAACTGGACAAGCTGGAGACCGACAAGGGCGCCTGGTTCGTGTATCGCTCGGTCAAACCGGGCGCCGACACGGCCACACTGCTGCCGGGCATTATCGACGAGGCGCTCAAAGCGCTGCCGATTCCCAAGCCGATGCGCTGGAGCGATCTGGATTTCCTGTTCGTGCGTCCGGCGCACTGGCTGGTGATCCTGCTCGGCGAAGACGTCGTGAGCGGCGAGGTGCTCGGCCTGCAATCGGATCGCATGAGCCGCGGCCATCGTTTCCATCATCCGCAACCCGTGTGGATCGCCAATCCCGAGTCTTACATCGATGCACTGCGTGCCGCGCACGTGCTGGTCGATCCCGAGGAACGGCTGACGCAGATTCGCGTCGAGGTGGAGCGCGTCGGCAGCGCGCTTGGCGGCAAGGCGCGATTGCGCACTGACTTGCTGGCCGAGGTGCGCAATCTGGTCGAATGGCCAGTGGGCATCGCCTGCACGTTCGAGCGCGCTTTCCTGCAGGTACCGCCCGAAGCGCTGATCACTACCATGGAGTCGAACCAGAAATTTTTCCCGGTGTTCGATACGCAGGGCAAATTGACCGAGCATTTTATCGGCATCGCCAATATCGATTCCAAGGACCCGGGCGAAATCCGCAAAGGCTACGAGCGCGTGATACGGCCGCGTTTTGCAGATGCGAAGTTTTTCTTCGATGAGGATCTGAAGACCGCCCTGATCTCGCAGCAGCCGGCATTGGAAAAAGTGACCTATCATGCCAAGCTGGGTTCGGTGTGGGACAAGGTCGGCCGCGTCAGTCTGCTGGCACAAGTGGTGGCGCGGCGCATGCGGGATGATGGCGCTACCATTGAGATTCCCTGGGTCGAGCGTGCCGTGAAACTGTCCAAGTGCGATCTGCTGACACGCATGGTCGGCGAGTTCCCGGAACTGCAAGGCACCATGGGTCGAACCTATGCATTGGCACAGGGCGAGCCTCTGGAAGTGGCCAATGCGCTGGATGAGTTCTACGCACCACGCTTTGCTGGCGATGCGATTGCCAAGGGTCGCGTCGGGCAGGCGTTGGCGATTGCCGAAAAACTCGACACACTGGCCGGCATGTTCGCGATTGGCCAGAAACCCACCGGCAACAAGGATCCATTCTCGCTGCGCCGCAATGCGCTGGGTTTGGCGCGTACCTTAATCGAGGGTGAGCTGGATCTTGATCTCGACGCTTTGATTCGCGACGCGCTGGATCGAGCCCGCATCGATGCGCAGCGTATCCAGACCCAGACCAAGTCCAAAGCAACGGACGCAGTCGATACGCGCTCGCTGGCCGCCGAGCTGTATCAGTTTGTTCTCGAACGTCTGCGCGGCTACTACGCTGATCAGGGCATTCGCAGCGAAGTATTCGATGCCGTGGCGGTGCTCAGGCCGGAGAGCCTGCTCGACTTTGACCGGCGACTGCGTGCGGTAGTCGCTTTCAGCCAGCTGCCGGAGGCAGCCAGTCTGGCCGCAGCCAACAAGCGCATCGGCAATATCCTGCGCCAAGCTGGGGAAAAGGGCATTGCACTCAGTCACGACGTCGACGATGCCGCGCTGGATGCCGGTGCCGAGTTCGAACTCAAACACGCGCTGGATGCCGCCTACGCCGAAATCAGCCCGCTGGCCGAGCGTCGTGAGTATGTCGTCTTGTTGACGCGGCTCGCTGCGTTGAGTGCGCCGGTGGATGCGTTCTTCGAGAGTGTCATGGTCATGGCCGACGAACCCGCCAAACGCCAGAACAGATTGAACATGCTCAACGTGCTGCGCGGGATGTTCACCCGCGTCGCCGACATCGGGCAACTGCCGGCGTAGCGAGCGAAAATGTGGGGGCGGCGTGAGCCGCGATGGACTTGGCTCTGCTGAGAGATCGTGAGCGAGCATCGCGGCTCACGCCGCCCCCACATTTTCGCTCCCACACCACCGCTCCCACAATTGCCACCTCCTATGACGTCCGGTTTGGTTAACATGTCGCCATGAAAATCGCCTCATGGAATGTGAACTCGCTCAAGGTGCGCATGTCGCATCTGGAGGCTTGGTGTCAAGACGCCAGGCCCGATGTTTTGGCGCTGCAGGAAATCAAGATGGAGACCGCTGCATTTCCGCTCGATGCGATGCGCGCGCTGGGTTATGAAGCACTGGTCTCGGGTCAGAAAACCTACAATGGCGTTGCCATTCTCAGCCGCATGCCGATGCGTGATGGGCTCACTGATGTCGCGGGTTATGCCGACGAACAGCGCCGCCTTTTGGCCGCGACCATCGGTGATCTACGCGTGGTGAATCTGTACGTGGTCAATGGCCAGGATCTCGCGTCTGACAAGTACCGCTACAAACTGGACTGGCTGCACGCGGTGACCGAGTGGATAGCGCTCGAGGTCGAGCAACATCCGAATCTGATTGTTCTGGGCGATTTCAATGTCGCGCCCGAAGATCGCGATGTGCACGATCCGGAGGCATGGTTCGAGCAGGTGTTGTGCAGCACGCCCGAACGCGACGCGCTCAAGCGACTGCTGGCGCTGGGTTTGCACGACAGTTTTCGCCTGCAGGAACCCGCCGGTAACCACTACAGCTGGTGGGACTATCGGGCCGCGGCGTTCCGCCGTAACTTGGGCATGCGCATCGATCTGATCCTGGTCAGCGAGGCGCTGCGCGCACGCTTCGTCGGCGCAGGTATCGACCGCGCACCGCGCACCTGGGAGCGGCCCAGCGATCACGCTCCGGTGTGGGTGGAGATCGCGGCATGAATGAGACGGTGCCGTACGGACTGGATGCCGGCGAACTCGACGAGCTGCACGAGTTTCTCGGCCGACGCGCCGAAGCAGGCGGGCTGATGCTGGATGCGGTGCATGGTCTGTTGACCGCCGTGGTGATTGGACCGGATCCAATTTCGGCCAGCGAATGGTTGGGTCACGTGATTGATCAGGAGCAGGGGTTCGAATCCGAAGACGAAGCCAATCGGATTTTGGCCTTGCTGATCCGTCTCTACAACAGCGTGGTGCAGGAACTTGATGCGCTTTCTTACCAGCCCATATTTGGCGAGGTCGAGATTGCCGACAGCGACGACACCGAGCTGAGTGCGCGCGGCTGGTGCGAAGGGTTTTCGATCGGCGTGGACCTGCGTTCAGCGCTCTGGGAGGGCCGCATGCAGCAGGACTCGGAGCTGCTCGAACTGCTCAATCCAGTAATCGCCCTGGCCGCCGACGAAGACGTTTTCGAAGCGATTGAGGGCGAGAGCATCGACCCGCTGAGCGACGAGGACTTCGAGGCAGCGCTCAACGAAGTCGCGGGCGCGGTCGCCGACGTGCAGCAGTACTGGCGCAACAAGCCCCCCGAAATCAGCGAAGGCCTGGGCGGACCCGGCCGCCGACCCGTGCTGCGCAAGCGCGGCGGCCACTGGCTGCATTGAGCATTGGTAAATGTGCGAGAAGTAAGTGTTGGAGAAGTAAGTAGTGTTGGAGAAGTGAATGTCGGAGCGGCGAATGTGGGATCGGCTTGAGCGGCGAAGCTCTGGCTTGTTCGCTTTCTCAAGGCTTGTTACATGCAAGTCAGAGCACTAGCAGAGCTTCGCAGCTGAAGCCGCTCCCACAATCGTCGGTGTCCTCTGCGGATACATTTCACCCACATCGACCACCTTGCTGCATTACGATGCACCCATGTCCGCAATGCCCCGTCATATCGATCAAGCGCGTCAGCTACTGGAACAGGTGGCCTGGTTCCAGGCACTGCCGGAGGTAGCGCGTGAGGCGCTGCTGGCGGGTTGTGAGGGGCGTGACCTGCCCGGTGGCGCGGTGTTGTTTTTCGAGGGCGAGACGTCTGATTCAGCCTATCTGGTATTGAGCGGCAGCCTGGGTGCGTTCAAGCGCGACGAGCACGGTTCGCATCTGATCGGGCAAATCGTGATGGGCGAGACCGTTGGCGAGCTGGGCGTGTTGACCCAGCGTCCGCGCACGGCCAGTGTGCGTGCGTTGCGCGACAGCGAAGTGTTGCGTTTGCCCGCTGCACATCTGGAGGCTGTGGGCGCGCAGTATCCGCAAGCGCTGGTCGGACTGTCGCGACTGGCATTACGCCGCGCCACAGAGCCACGCGCATCGCGCTATCACGACGCCGCGCCGCGTACGATCGCCCTGTTGGCGCAATCGGAGGGCGTTGACCTTCGCGGCTTCGCGCAGACGCTGGCAGTGGCGCTCAGTCGTTACGGCAAGGTGCGCCAACTCACCAGTGACAGCGCCGGGCTGGCGCCGGCGCAGTACCTCGCCATGGAGTCAGAAGCGCGCTTCGTGCTGTACATCGCTGATGCCGCCGATGCCGAATGGCGCAGCCAGTGCCGACGGCAGGCCGATGCCTGGCTACTGGTGGCGCGCGCCAGTGGTCAGCCCACGGCCGATGCCGAGATTCTGTTTGCACGTACTTCCGCTTCGGTACCCACGCCCGAGCATCTGGTTCTGGTCCATGACGGGAAGCCGCGGCTTGGTGCCGGGCATCGCTGGCACGCGCTGCGTGATAGTGCGAGCTTGCATCACGTGCGCCATGCCGGCGATATCGGCCGCGTGGCGCGGCTGTTGTGCGGACAGAGCCTGGGGCTCGTGCTCAGTGGCGGCGGCGCCCGAGGTTTCGCGCATATCGGAGTGATCAAAGCGTTGCGCGAAGCCGGGTTCGAGATCGATGTGGTCGGCGGCACCTCGATCGGTGCAGTGATCGGTGCCGGCATCGCCGCAGACTGGTCGGTGGAGGAAATGACGGAAATATTCCGGCGCTGCTTCTACGACACCAATCCGCTGTCGGATTACACACTGCCCTTTGTCTCTCTGGTGTCTGGACGCAAGGCTTCACGCTTGTTGCAGGAAGCTTTTGGCTCGCGCGACATCGAGGATTTACCGCTGCCCTATTTTTGCATGTCGTCGAATCTGACTACGGGCAAGGCCGCCATTCACCGCCGCGGTCCGCTCTGGCAGTGGCTGCGTGCATCGATTGCAATCCCTGGGCTGATGCCGCCAGTGTGCATGGGTGGCGAGGTGCATGTCGACGGCGGCGTGATCAACAATCTGCCGGTTGATGTGATGCGCGGCATGCACCAGGGCGAGGTGATCGCGGTCGATATCGGTGGCAACTATGTGATCAAGTCTGCGATCGACGAAGTGGATTTGCCGCCGATCTGGCAGCTCGCAACCGAGTGGTTCCGCAATCGGCGCCGACCCAAGCTATCGCAGATTCTGCTGCGCGCGGGCATGGTCAATTCCGGCAGTGCCGCGCTCGAAGCGCGCGAACTGTCGACCCTGTTGCTGACGCCACCACTCGACGACATTGACCTGCTCGAATGGAAAGCCTTCTATCGCGCCATCGATCGTGGCTATCAACACACGCTGCGCATTGTCGGCGGTCGCAAGGATGTGTTGAGCGAAGCGCCCGGGTTTTTGTAAGTCTCGGCAGCTGTAGGGGTTTATGTCGGGTTGCGTATACGCGACGCGAGCTGCGTGCTCGATGCGTGCAGGAAGCGGATGGCACGTCCGGCCAAGGTAAGTCGGATTTCGTCCAGCGGCACCAGGCCGACGCAGGGCTGCGCGCCGCGCACATTGATGCGGCCTTGTGCCAGCAGACGTACCAGGGTAGCCGCTGCTGCAGCCGGCACGAACGGCCCATCTCCGTTTTCAGCGATCAACTGCCAGAGCAGTTCATGCGCTGCGCCCTGGCGATCGATTCCGCGCAGGCGCACATGCATGGCGCCTGCATCACTGCCGGCAGTCAGCCAGCGTTCGCTGGTTCGCTTGGCGAATTGGGCGAACGGTGTGAGCGATGACAGCAAGCGCAGGCGCACCAACCAAGCGCCCAGCCAGAGCCCGAAATGCATGCGCCTGAGTTCCACCCCGGCACGAAAATTCAGCTGCTCCAGGCCCGGATAACGCTGCGGCAACAGCAACGGATCAGGCACCGCGCAATACGCCAACCAGCGCCTGCCTACCGGCGCAGCGTAGCGATGGGAATGCAATCCGCTCCATCCCGGCACACTGCGTAGCGCGCCGCGCTCGAACTGCGCGTGCGGTTTGCCGACGCCGGAGAAGACCGAGCGAATGCTGGCGAGACCGCGTTTCGTGCGGTTGCCCGGCGAGATGCCAATCTCGATCTCTTTAAGTACGTCAAACTCGCTGGCAAAGCCATCGATGACTGCGCTGCTTAACGCCGGCACACTGCTGGCGCCAGACACGATCAATACATCGGCGGCTCGCGCCGCGGCATCGAGCATACTGATTCCCGCGACAAAGTCCGGCGCGTCGGCAAGATCGATGTAATGGAAGCGATGCTCAATGGCGAGTTTGGGCAGTCGATAATCGCGATTCTGAAAAGGACCACAGGTATCGATCAGGACATCGGGCGCGGCTTCGAGCAACGATGCGCCATGGGTTGGCGCCTCCAGATCGATGTGGCGTAGTTCAATCGTGGTGGCGGCGACGACGGGCAGAGTTTCGGCAAGCGCTGTCAGCGCTGATATGTCGCGACCGGCGAGCACCACGTTCAATCCCGGGATGTTGGCAAGCAAAGCAGCGAGGCGGCTGCCAAATATGCCACTCGCGCCCAGCAGTACTACACGCATTGCGCTCCTTAACTCTGCAGTCTGGCGATGGTGCATTCCCGGCGACCGGGTGAGCCGCTGTCATTAATTCGCCGCAGTGCCGGTCCCGATGATGATCAAACCGGCTCGCACCCGGACTAATATGTAACCGTCGCGATCGACGTCGCGGCTTAGGGAACCTCTGAACAAGTCCGGAGCTGCGTTAGCCCCCTGTGTCAGGGGGCGAAAAACCGCAGGTTTTTGCGGGTTTGGCAAGCAATAAGCAGTGTGGCGAAGACGACGACGTGACTTATTCAGGCCTTCCATAGAGAGATTGTAAATGACACCACTATATCGACGACTGCTGCTGGTTGTGGCGGTGACCGCCACCGTTATTGCGATTTACGCATCCGGGCTCACCGATATGCTGACGCTGGCGAACCTGCAGGCCAAGCGCGATGCGCTGACTTTGTGGGCAAATCAGAACGTCTGGTTGGCGGCGGCCATTTTTTTCGGCGTCTATGTGTTGGTGGCGGCGCTTTCGATCCCCGGAGCGGCCATCCTGACGCTGGCGGGCGGCGCGATTTTTGGCCTCGCAACGGGATCGGTGCTGGTGTCGTTTGCTAGCTCAATCGGTGCGACGCTGGCGTTGCTGGCCTCGCGTTTTTTGTTTCGCGATGCGGTGCAGCGACGTTTTGGTGAACGACTCAAGCCGATCAACGAGGGCGTCGCGCGCGATGGCGCGTTCTACCTGCTGACGTTGCGGCTGGTGCCAGTATTTCCGTTTTTTCTGGTGAACCTGCTGATGGGATTGACGCCGATCCGAACGCTGACTTACTACGTCGTCAGTCAGCTCGGCATGTTGCCGGCCACGATCGCGTACGTATATGCCGGCACGCAGCTGGCGTCGATTCGCTCGCTCAGTGACGTGCTGTCCCCGGGTTTGATTGGGGCGTTGGTGGTGCTCGGCTTGCTGCCACTGGTGATGCGCCAGTTCAGCCAATGGCTGGTGGCGCGACGCATCTATCGTGGACACGTCAAACCGAAGCAATTCGATTACAACCTGATCGCGATTGGCGCAGGGTCGGCGGGATTGGTGACGGCGTATATCGGCGCCGCGTTGAAAGCCAAAGTCGCCCTGATCGAGAAGCATCGCATGGGTGGGGATTGTCTGAACACGGGCTGCGTGCCGTCCAAGGCACTGATCCGATCGGCGCGGCTGATGGCCGATGCGCGCGATAGCGAACATCTGGGCATTCGTCACATTCAAGTCGAGTTCGACTTTGCCGAGGTGATGGCTCGGGTACGAAAAGTGGTTGCTGAAGTAGAGCCGCATGACTCAGTCGAACGTTATCGCGGGCTGGGTGTTGATGTGATCGAAGGCGAAGCTAAACTGGTTTCGCCGTGGGAAGTGGAAGTCAATGGACGACGTCTATCCGCGCGCAGCATCGTGATCGCGACGGGTGCGCGGCCATTGCTTCCGGCGCTGCCCGGATTGGATCAAGTGCAGGCGCTGACCAGCGATTCACTGTGGTCGCTGCGCGTTTTGCCGCGCCGGCTGGTGGTACTCGGCGGCGGACCGATCGGTTGCGAGTTGGCGCAGGCGTTTCGGCGTTTTGGTTCTGAGGTGACGTTGATCGAGATGGCGCCGCGGCTGCTGCCACGCGAGGACGCCGATGCTTCGGCGGCTTTGGCGGCGAGTTTTGCTCGAGAGGGCATTCGTGTCCTCACCGACCACAAGGCACTCAGTGTCGAGGGTGATGGCAGTGGTAGTGACCAGAGCGACGGCGGCTCGCTGGTCGTCGAGCACGCGGGCGCGAGCCAGCGCGTTGAGTTTGATCGGCTGCTGTTGGCGCTCGGGCGACGCGCCAACGTCTCGGGTTTTGGATTGGAAGAGCTCGGCGTGCGTCTCGCCAAATCCGGCACGATCGAGGCCGACCCGTGGTTGCGCACGAATTTTCCGAACATTTATGTTTGCGGCGATGTCACTGGTCCGTACCAGTTCACCCACGTTGCCGCGCATCAGGCCTGGTATGCCGCAGTCAATGGGCTGCTGGCACCCTTCTGGTCGTACCGAGCTGACTATCGAGTCATCCCGTGGGCCACGTTTACCGATCCGGAGGTGGCGCGGGTTGGTTTGTCGGAGAACGAAGCGCGCGACACTGGCGTCGAGGTCGAGGTGACGCGATATGGCATTGATGATCTGGACCGTGCGATCGCGGAAGGCGCGGCAGAGGGCTACGTCAAAGTGCTTACCGCCAAGGGCAGTGACCGCATTCTTGGCGCGACCATCGTTGGGGCGTCGGCCGGAGAGCTGATTGCTGAGTACGTGCTGGCAATGAAACATGGTCTCGGACTCAACAAGATACTGGCGACCATCCATGTGTATCCCACCCTGATGGAAGCCAACAAGTACGCCGCTGGCGTTTGGAAACGCGCACACGCGCCAGCAGCAGCGTTGCGTTGGTTACAGCGCTTTTTTGCCTGGCGTCGCTGAACGAGCGCGGTGATGATTCGTCGGCTATCTCGGTTACTCGTTCTGATGCTGATCTGCGTTGTGCCGGCGCTGTCGGCCGACCCGGCCTTCTCGCACGACGCATGGAATGCGTTGCTGAAGCAGCATGTGCAGTGGAACGCCCCCGGCACAGCGACCACGACGGACTACGCCGCATTCAAGCGCGATCACGTCGCACTCAAGACTTATCTGGACGCGCTCTCGGCAGTGCCAAAAGATCGGTTTGATCACTGGGATAGCGCATCGCAGCGGGCGTTTCTGATCAACGCTTACAACGCGTACACGGTTGAATTGATTCTGACCGAGTATCCGGATGTGGAGTCGATTCGTGATCTCGGTGGCTTGATCACCTCAGCATGGAAGAAACGCTTTGTGCCGTTGCTCGGTGCGCAGCGTCATCTCGACGAGGTTGAACATGGTTTACTGCGCGGCGCTGCGAATTTCGACGAGCCGCGTATCCACTTTGCGCTGAACTGTGCCTCCGTGGGCTGCCCGGCACTTCGCCCGGAAGCTTATCAGGGTGCACATCTCTACGCGCAGCTTGAAGATCAGACGCGGCGCTTTCTGTCGGATCGAACGCGTAACCGCATTGATCGGGCACGGCATGTCCTGGACCTGTCAAAGATTTTCGACTGGTACGGCGGGGATTTCGCGAAGGGCTACGGCGGCGCAGATCGCCTGGAGACTTTTCTGCTGCGTTACGCCGCAACGCTGGGGGTCTCTGCATTGGACGCCCAAGCCATCCAGGCGGGTGAATACGAAATCGAATTCCTGAACTACGATTGGTCGCTCAATGACGCCAAATCAAATACACCTCAAGCGAGTGCACCATGACAATCAAAGCGCTGTTGCTCTGGGTACTGGTGTCGAGTGCGGCGCCGGGCGCTGATGTGGCACCGACCGCCGTTCCGGCACTCGATCAGCGCATAGCCGAACTGGTTGCCGAGGTGGAACGGGGCGTCGGCGATGTCCCGGTGATGCTGGCATCTTCGTTGCGTCACGCCGATCGAGGTTCGTTGATTCTGGTCGATGCGCGCACCCAGGCTGAGCGCAACGTTTCGATCATCGCTGGCGCGATTGCATTGGCGCAGGCTGATCGCTTGACGCTGTCGCCGGACCTGCACGTGGTGGTCTATTGCACGATCGGCTTGCGTAGCGGGCATGCCGCGCGCGACCTGCGCGAGCGCGGTATTGATGCGGTCAACCTGCGCGGTGGCGTTTTGGCGTGGCTGGCCGAAGGCGGAACGCTGGTTGATCCGGCGGGCAAACCCACGCATCGCGTGCATGTGTACGGGCGTCGTTGGAATGTCGTTCCGGACTCGTTTGAAGCGGTGTGGTAGCGACGCGTTGCGTTGCTGGTGTGGTGTTGCACCCTATGCGGCGCAAATAAAATGGATAGGTTCGGCCCCGAGGCGAGGCGCGAATCTTGCCAAGGCTGGTGGCCTTGGCAAGATTCGCAACGAAGCCACGGGGTCGAGGACGCGATTTTATGTGTCGCATAGGGTGCAACACCAGACTAGGGAACCCCTGAACAAGTTCGGAGCCGCGATAGCCCCCTGAGTCAAGGGGCGAAAAACCGCAGGTTGACCAGCTCCGCTGTTGAAAGCGACCAGCGCCGCTGTTGACAGTGGGGGTTTGGCAAGCAATAAGCATTGTGGCGAAGACGAAGTGCTGACTTATTCAGACCTTCCCTGGAGATACGCGCCTCGGCCAAGCGATCTGCAGGTGCCGGCGCGATGATCCAATGCTGTCGCTCGCGTCACGCGCCAGGCACGGCTTTGCGGCAATATTATGGCTCGCGTTTGGCCCGTCTTTTCGGCGCCAACCGGGTGGCGATGAAAGCCAATTGGGCTATTCGCGGTCCACAGTGATGCGGCTACTGATCTGGATGTGCAACGTACAATCTCGCCGCCCAAGGCAGGGTACAGTGGAATCGTGTTGGCCCCCTCTATCTGGAAGTTTCCTATGAAAAGTGACTCTGACCTGCAGGCCGACGTTCGCCATTATTACGGACAGGTGCTGAAATCGCAGAGCGATCTGAAGACCGGTGCGTGTTGCGCCACGGATTCCATGCCAGCGTACTTGCGTGAGTTGGTCGAGGATGTGCATCCCGAGATACGGGATCGTTTCTATGGCTGTGGCTCGCCGCTGCCACCCGCTTTGGAGGGCTGCACAGTGCTCGATCTGGGCTGCGGCAGCGGACGCGACTGCTATCTGCTGTCGCGCCTGGTTGGCGCGCACGGTCGAGTCATCGGTGTGGACATGACACCGGAGCAACTGGATCTGGCGCGGTCGCATCTCGACTGGCATGCAGCGCGGTATGGTTACGCGCAATCAAACGTCGAGTTTCGCGACGGCTATATCGAGGATTTGGCGACGCTCGGAATCGCCGACAATTCGATCGACGTTGTGGTGTCGAACTGCGTGCTTAATCTGTCGCCTGAAAAGGCACGCGTGTTTCGCGAAATTTTTCGCGTGCTCAAGCCGGGTGGCGAGTTGTATTTCTCGGACGTGTTCGCCGATCGGCGTGTACCTGAGGTTTTGCGCCACGATGCGGTATTGCTCGGCGAATGTCTGGGTGGTGCCATGTACCGCGAGGACTTCCGGCGCCTGATGCACGAAGTGGGCTGTGCCGATGCGCGCGTCGTTGCGCAGAATCCAATCCCGCTGTTCGATGCAGAAATCGAGCGCCGGGTGGGGATGCTCAAGTTCAGTTCGGTCACCGTGCGCGCCTTCAAGTTGCCGCTCGAAGATCGCTGCGAAGATTACGGCCAAGTGGCCTATTACCAGGGCAGCGCAGCCGCACATCCGAATGCGTTCGTGCTGGATGATCATCACCTGTTCGAATCCGGCAAGCCGATGATCGTGTGCGGCAATACCGCGGATATGTTGACCGCCACGCGTTACGCGCCGCACTTCAAGGTGCTCGGCGAAAAGAATGTGCACTATGGTTTGTTCGACTGCGGACCGGAAGCCAATGCGGCGCCGGGGAGTTCAGGCGCGTGTTGCTGAAGGTAAAACGAGTGCTCAACCGTCCCCATTCCACCGCCACCATCGCGGTGCGGGTAACCGAAGTACCGTGTTTGTTTTCCCTAAGTGCCTCGTCCTATCAACGCGTCGACGCGGAGTGTTCCCATGCGTGATACCTGGCCCTTGCTGCGCGACAGCGATTTCCCCTCCATCCAGCGCGGTGCCACCACCACGTTGCAGATGAATCTGGGTTATTTGTGCAACCTCAGTTGCATCCACTGTCACGTCAATGCGGGGCCGCTGCGCAAGGAGCTGATGGACCGCGCCACCATGGAGCTGGCATTGGATGTGGTGCGCCGGCATGGGATCGGCACGCTCGATTTGACCGGTGGCTCTCCAGAGATGAACCCGGAGTTTCGTTGGTTGGTCGAAACAGCGCGCGAATTGGGCTTGCATGTGATGGACCGCTGCAATCCCACCATTCTGGAAGAACCCGGCTACGAATGGGCCGCCGAGTTTCTGGCGCAAAATGGCGTTGAGGTCATCGCCTCGTTGCCTTGTTACTCGGCCGCTAACGTCGACCAGCAACGTGGCGATGGCGTGTTCGATGCTTCGATCAAGGCCTTGCAACGCCTCAATCAACTCGGTTACGGCAAGGGCGATAGCGGTCTTAAGCTGAACCTGGTCTACAACCCAGTCGGCGCGCATTTGCCCCCAGCACAGGCCAGCCTCGAGCTCGACTACAAGCGTCTGCTCGGCGAGCGCTTCGGCATTATGTTCGATCAGCTTTACACGATCACCAATATGCCGATCAAACGCTTCGGTTCCTGGCTGCTGTCCAAAGGGCAGTTCCACGACTATTTGACCGTCTTGAAGAATGCGCACCGCGCGGAAAATATCGACGGGCTGATGTGTCGAAATCTGGTCAGCGTGGATTATCAGGGATACGTATACGACTGCGATTTCAATCAGATGCTCGGCCTAGCGATGCCCACCGAACGAGCGCGGCCGCATTTGCGGGATCTTCTCGAACTGGAATTGACCGGACGTACGATCGCCGTTGCGCAGCATTGTTACGGTTGTACTGCCGGGCAAGGATCAAGCTGTGGTGGTGCTCTGAACGCATGACGTGTGTTCAGCGGTATTTTCAGCCAATTGAGCCAAGCCACGGGGTGCAATAATGCTTGCGGGTGCCGGCCAAGGTTGGCTTGGTCGCGCTACTTCCAAGATAGTCACATGCCTTTGCCGATGATGCCCGCGCAAATCAATTCGCCTCATTTATTCGCCAACGCAGAGGCAGGGGCGGTTGTGGCGCAAGTACATTCAGCAGCGGGTCGGCACCCATTGGCAGCGCTCGCGGTGGTAATTCCGGTCGGGCCTGGCGACGACAGCTGGCCTGCACTGCTGGCGGATCTAGGCGCATTACCGCCTGGCGCGGAAATCTGCCTGGTGACCTGCGCGCCGGCCTCGATCCCGCCGAGCGCTGTGCAATCGCCGAGCGCCGCGCAGACCTCGGTGCAATGGCAGCTGGCAGCTCAAGGTCGCGCGCTGCAGCAAAACACCGGCGCAGGCGCAACGCAAAATCCCTGGCTTTGGTTTGTGCATGCCGATTCAAGACTGGGTCCGACCACCTTGGCGGCTTTGGCGCGCTTCATGCGGAGCAGCGACATCGATCGTATCGGCTTTTTCGACCTTGCCTTTCATGACGGTCCTGCGCTGATGCGATTGAACGCCTGCGGCGCCTGGTTGCGCAGCCGCCTGTTCGGCATCCCTTTCGGTGACCAGGGGCTATTAATGTCACGAGCGACATTCGATCGCCTGGGCGGTTTCGACGAGGGTTGTGCGTACGCCGAGGACCACGCGATGATCTGGCAGGCTAAGCGATTGGGAATTGCGTTGCGTGCCGCGGGCGCGCCGCTGTACACCAGTGCCCGCAAGTATACCGAGCACGGTTGGCTGTCCACGACGGCACGGCATCTCATCATGACCTGGCAACAGGCGCGCGTTTTTTCGCGGCAGCTTCGCGGACGGTTGCCGCGATGACCGGTGCCATTGCCATTTTCGTCAAGACTCCAGGCCTGTCGCCGGTGAAGACGCGGCTTGCTGCTTGCATCGGCCAGCATGCTGCCGAAGACTGGTATCTCGCCGCGGCAGGCGCGGTTGCTGAAGTTGCGCGAACGGCGGCAATGCCGGTCGAGTCGTTGATCTATTGGGCGATCGCAGAGTGCGGTGCGCGATGGCGCGTCTGTTGGACGGGTTTTCCGCAATTGGCGCAGGGCGAGGGTGAACTCGGCGCGCGCATGGCGCGCGTGCACACGTATCTGGTCGAACAGCACGGTTTTGGCGTGCTGGTCGGCGCCGACGCACCGCAAATGGATGCAGCGGAGGTCACGGTTATGCTGCAATGGCTGGCATCCGGGCAGCCGCGCGCTGCGCTCGGACCGGCTCGCGACGGTGGCTTCTGGCTGTTCGGTAGCAATCGCGCAATTGACCCCGCGCTTTGGAATTCGGTGACCTATAGTCGCGCCGACACACTGCAACAATTTGAATTGGCACTCGCGCACTGCGGCTTCGACTGGATGCAGGCCGCAGCACTGAGTGACGTCGATGTCGCCGCCGATCTTGAGCGCTGCGTAGCCGAGATTGCCGCGCTTCCTGCTGCGTTGCCGGTCCAGTCCGCGCTGGCTATCGCCACGCAGTTGTTGATCGATCGCGTCGCTGAGCAACGGGAGCAACGGGAGCAAC
>JAWXCG010000105.1:0-8646 GCA_034440555.1 Pseudomonadota bacterium | reverse complement strand
TGAAGTAGAGCATTGAGGCGATCAGCACCGATCCCACACCCAAGGTCGATGCTTTGGTCGGGCCGTGTATGCGCTTCAGAAAGTCGCCAAGCTTGGCGAGTCCGTAGGATCCGATCAAGGCAAACACGGCGCCAACGACAATGAACGCTGCGATCAACAGATCAAGCCAGACGGGCATCATTCGACAATGTCTCCCTGCCGCAGAAACTTCGCCATCACCACGGTGCCGAGGAAGCCAAGCAGCGCGATGACCAGCGACGCCTCAAAAAACACCGAAGTGTCGAACACAATACCCAGCAGCACAGTGAGTGCCAGCGCGTTGATGTAAGCGGTATCCAGCGCCAAGATACGGTCCTCGGTATTCGGGCCGCGAATGAGCCGGTAAAGATTCAGCGCCATGGCAATGGCGAACGCGGTGGTAGAGAACATGGCCGCGTACAGCGTGAATGTACCGAGATGCGACGAAGAGGCGATGAATGACGAGATTGACGCGGGCATCATTCGAAAATCTCCTTGAGTGGTAACTCATAGCGCGCCTTGATGTCCGCCACCAGCGCGACCGGGTCGGTGACGTTGAACGCATGCACCAGCAGATATTTTCCGTCGTCGGAGAAATCGGACGACAACGTCCCCGGCGTCATCGTAATGATGCCTGCCAGCACCGCTTTGGCGTGCGGATCAGTCAAGTCCAGGGGTACCCAGACAAACGACGGCTTGATGTTCTTCTCCGGCCCCAGAATCAACATCGCCACATCAATGTTGGATTTGACGATGTCATACAACACGATCACGCCAAGCACGATGCTCGTCAGCAGTTGGCGTGGCTTCGGCTCGCTGATAGCGACCCGCGACGTCCACAAAGGGATGGCGATCGCCAACACCGCGCCCAGCAGAAGGTGCGCGGGATGGAGCGTGTTGTTCAGCGCCAGCCATACCGCCAGCAGCATCACAGACACCAGTGGTTGTGGAATCCAGCGCTTCATTTGTTAGCCCCTGCGCCCGGAACCGGCGCCGCTAGCTTTTGCTGCGGTAGCTTACCCAGCACATTGCCGATCATGATCTGCGGCCGCTTGAGTTCTGCCGCAGCCTGATCAGTGAAGCGCTGCAACGGTGCTGCGAACACCGTGAGGCCGACGAGCGCGATGGCGAGCACACCGGTTGGCAAAAGACTGGCGCCTTCGACCAGCGCAGCGTCGCGCTTCCAGAACAAGCGGCTGCCCATGCGGGCGTAAGCCAGTATCGACAGCAAACCCGCCAACAATACAGCCGTCCATACCCAAACCTGTGCGGGGTGGGACGTCGATGCCGCGAGGATGGTCGCTTTGCCGATGAAGCCGGAGAACGGTGGCAGACCCGCCATCACGGCCCCGCCAATCAGGAATAGCGCACCGGTCGAGGCCCAGCGGCGACCACTGGCATCTGTGTGTTTTGCTACGCGAGCACCCGCCTGGTCGAGACTCGCGGCGTTGAGAAATAACAACGCTGTGGCCAACGTACTGCCGATGAGATAGAACAAAGCACCCGATATGGCTTTGAGTTCACCGATAGCCAGAGCCGTGACCAGCATGCCTGCCGAGCCGACCACCGACCAACCGATCAGCGTGCTGACATCGCGCGCCGACAAGGCACCGCATGCGGCGACGAGCATGGTCAGCGGCGCGATGATCAGCAGCGCCTGACTCATGTGCGCGTTAATAACACCGCCATCGGGATAGATCAGCGTCAGGGTGCGCGCGATGGCAACCACGCCCACCTTGGTCATCAATGCGAACAACGCGGCAACCGGCAGTATGGCGGCGCGATAGGTGCCGGTGAGCCAGAAGTTCAACGGCAAAAGTGCCGCTTTGATGGCAAATACCACCAGCAGCAAAAATCCAGCGGCGGCAACCAGCGCGCGTGATTGCGGCCCGACTGCGTTGATTTTTTGCGAGAGGTCGGCCATGTTCAGCGTGCCGGTCACGCCATAGAGTAACGCGGCGGCAATCAGGAACAGCGCCGAGCCGAGCAGATTGATGACGACATACTGTGTCGCCGCATTGGTGCGCGCGCGGTCGGCGTGCTGCAGCAACATGCCGTAGCTCGCTGCAAGCAACACCTCGAAGAAGACGAACAGGTTGAACAAATCGGCCGTCAGAAAGGCACCGTTCAAACCCATCAACTGCAACATGAATAGCGGATAGAAGTAAGTGCCGGCCGGCCGACCATTACGTGTTTGCGCCGCCATCACCACCGCACCAATGAACGCCGTCAGCAGCAGCATGATTGCCGCGAGCTTGTCGACCACCAGCGTGATGCCGAACGGCGCGCGCCAGTTGCTCATTAGATAAACAAACATCTGACCACCCGATGTGCGATTCACCGCCAGCGCACCGCACAGCAGCATCAAGCCAATCGCAACCCAGACAATCGCGCGCTGCTGCGCCAAGCGGCGCTCACCAACCACCAGCGTCAGTGCCGCCGCCAGCAACGCAATGGCGACGGGCAGAATCGCAAGATGTTGAATTGCGAAGGCCATCATTTTGGGGCCGACCCGGTTGGCGGAGGCACGTTGATGCCAAATTCGGTGGCAACGTCGGTGGCAACATCTGTCGCGGCTTCGGTGGCAACGTCTGGACCGCCGTCTGCATCGACGTGATCGTGTCCGTTCTCGGCGTACGAACGCACCGCGACCGCCAGCAGCACGGCGGTCATGCCGAACGAAATGACAATGGCGGTCAACACCAGTGCCTGCGGCAATGGGTCGGCGTAATTGGCCAAGTTTTCCGGGACACCCGCACGGATGATCGGCGCCTTGCCGACCGCAAGCCGCCCCATAAAGAAGATGAAAAGATTGACCGCGTACGAGATCAAGGTGAGGCCCAACACCATGTCGAAGGTGCGCGCGCGCAGCAACAAGTAGACGCCTGACGCCATCAGCACCCCGACCCCGATTGCGACCAGCAGCGCGAGACTCATGCAGTCTCCCTGTCTGGCCGGCTGAGTTTGCCGACGCTCGCCAGCGCAAGCATGGTGCCGCCGATCACGCAGAGGAACACGCCGAGGTCAAAGAACATGGCTGAGGCAACCGGTACCGCGCCGATCAGCGGCACGCTGAAATACTTAAACGTGCTGGTGAGGAACGGAAATCCCACCAGCCAGCTGCCGATGCCGGTGAGTCCGGCTGCCAGCAATCCCCATCCCACCCACTTGCCGTAGTCGAGCTTGAACGACGCCTCCGCGCGCGCCTGACCGAAGGCCACGTACTGCAAGATCAAAGCAACGGCAAAAATTAATCCGGCGATAAAGCCGCCGCCGGGAAGGTTGTGACCGCGCAGGTAGAAGTAGATCGACACCATGATCGCCACCGGTAACAACAGCGACGCAAGCACTTGCAACAACAAGGATTGACGGGCAGTTTCAGGCATTTTTGCCCCAAACGCCGCACCAGATGGCGGGTTTTCGTTTCTTACCGGCATAACCATGCCCCGCAGTAGCAACGCCACGATGAGCCCCGCCATCCCGAGCACGGCGATCTCGCCGAGCGTGTCAAAGGCACGAAAGTCAACGATGATGACGTTCACCGAATTCGCGCCGCCCCCCTGCGGGACGCTGGTCTGCAAAAAATATGGAGAGATGGAAGCGAACGGCCGCGTCAATACTTGATAGACGATCCAGCCAACACCGATTCCGGCTGCCGAAGCGACAATCGCGTCGCGCCAGTTAACTTGCCGGCGACCCGCCAACTCTGGTTTGCTTTGCTTGGGCAAAAAATTCAGTGCCAGCATCATCAGAATGATGGTGACCACTTCGACCAGCAACTGCGTGAGTGCCAGATCGGGCGCCGAGAAGTAGACGAAGGTGAGCGCCACCACCAAACCGGCGACGCCCATATAGATCAGCGCGGTGAGACGCGCGCGATGGACAACGACGGTACCGATAACAGCGACAACGCCGATCAGCGCAACGCCCATCACAACGACGTTGGCTGACTCCATTGGAAGGTTGGACACAACGCCGACCGCCGGGTAGAGCCACACAGCGGCAACGGCAACCGCAATCGCCGTCACGACAATCAACAACAGATAGCGCTGCAGGCTGCCGTTCTGCGTGAGCCGGGTCAAGGCGCCGGCGATGACCGTGATGTTCTCAATGAATACATCAAACAACACTTTGGCATCGCCCGGCAGCTTACCAACGGTGTGTAGGTTGATTTTGCGTTGCAACAATACATACACCGTGACACCGCCGGCCATCGCGATCGCGCTCATGAGCAACGGCAGATTGAAGCCGTGCCAGATCGACAACGTGTACTGCGGCATCTGCGCGGCCAACGGAAGATTCAAGGTCGCTTGCGCTGCGACTGACAATAGCGGGCCGACCGTATATGCGGGAAAGACGCCAACGACCAGGCACAGCACCACCAAAATCTCAACTGGTACACGCATAAAGCGCGGCGGCTCGTGCGGTGTTTTGGTTAACCCGACTGGCTCACCGTTGAAGAACACGTCGTGAATGAACCGCAGCGAGTACGCCACGCCCGCCATGCCGGCGATCGTCGCGGCGATTGGCGTGGCGAATTGAAGCAACTGATGGCTGTCCACCACGGTTGCTTCCACAAAGAACATTTCCTTCGACAGAAAACCATTGGCGAGAGGTACGCCCGCCATCGCCGCGCTGGCCACCAGCGCCAAGGTTGCGGTTATCGGCATGTGTTTCCACAGCCCGTTTAGTTGCCGCATATCGCGCGAGCCGGTTTCATGATCGATGATGCCAGCGGCCATGAACAGCGACGCTTTGAACACCGCATGATTGATGATGTGGAACACGCCGGCGACCACAGCCAAAGGGGTGTCGAGACCGAACAGCAGCGTGATCAAACCGAGGTGTGAAATGGTCGAGTAGGCAAGAAGGCCTTTCAGATCGTGCTGAAAAATAGCGACCACCGCGCCCATCAACAACGTAATCATTCCAGCACTCGAGACGATCCAGAACCAGGCGTCGTTGTCGCCAAGCGCCGGGTACATACGCGCCAGCAGAAATACGCCCGCCTTGACCATGGTTGCTGAATGCAAATATGCGGATACCGGCGTCGGTGCGGCCATCGCGCGCGGCAACCAGAAATGAAATGGAAACTGCGCGCTCTTGGTAAACGCACCGAGCAACACCAGCAATAGAATCGGCACGAACAGCGGACTGTTTTGCAGCACCACCTTGCTGGCGAGTACGATGTCCAGATCGTAGCTACCGACCACCTTGCCGATCAACAACACACCCGCCAACAGCGCCAAGCCACCCAGGCCGGTCACTGCCAGCGCCATTCTTGCGCCCTGCCGAGCATCCTCTCGGTGCCGCCAGAAGCCGATCAGCAGAAATGACGATACACTCGTTAATTCCCAGAATACGACCAGCAGAATTAGGTTGTCCGCCAGCACCACACCCAGCATGGCGCCCATAAAGAACAACAAAAACGCGAAGAATCGCGCCGGGGGATCGTTATCGGCCAGATAGTAGGCACCGTAGAGGACTACCAGCGCGCCGATGCCGAGGATGAGCCCACCAAACAAAAACGCCAGCCCGTCAAGGCGCAAGCCGAAGCCCACGCCTAACGACGGCAGCCATTCGACGCGAAAGCGTGGCACTTCGTCGTTCCACACCATCGGCGCGAACGTCAGCAACAGCGCAAAACTTGCGAGCGTAACCGCGCCAGCCAGCCAGGCAGCAAGCTTTCGCTGCTCATTGCCAACCCGCAGCAGCACCACCGCTCCCATGAACGGGAGCAGCAGCGTTAGCGCGAGCAGACTATGCTGGGAGGATGACATGTTGTTATTTTATTGGCATCCGCGCCGATTCAGCCGATGCCATCGGGCTGCGGTCGCCGCCGGATCAAACTCGCGATGATGGTCACGACGGTAATCGGCACCACAAACAACAACATCGCATTGCTCAACATCGGCAGCGCGCTGTGTTCCTGTGACATCAAGATCAAATACGCCGCGTAGGCGCAGTAGTAGCCGAGAAACACGCCACCTTCCCAGCGCGCGATTTCACGTCCGCTGAAGAACACCGGCAGGCAGGCGACCGCCACCGCCAGCATGACCCACATATCGAAGCTCAGGATGGAAGGTGCGACCGCCAGACTGGCTGGCGCGACGATACCGGTCAATCCCAGCACGCCGAGTAGGTTGAAGGTGTTGCTACCGATGACGTTGCCGACCGCGATGTCGCGCTGACCGCGAATGGTTGCCAGAATTGACGTCGCCACTTCCGGCATTGAGGTGCCGGCCGCAATGATGGTGAGCCCGATCACCAACTCCGAGACGCCCATGCTCGTGGCAAAAATAATCGCTGCTTCAACCAGCCAGTTGGAGCCTTGCACCAACAGGAAAAGACCGACGGCGATCAGCACCACCTGCGCCGACCAGTGACGGTCCCAGGTGCTGGTCAAATCGAGCTCGGTATCTTCCGCCGCGGTGTTCTTGCTTTCGCTGCGCGACTGAATGACCACGAACGCGGTATAGCCGATCAGCAACACGAACATAACCGCCGCCTCTATGCGCGAAATCTCACCGTTCCACATGAAGCCGACCAGCAGCAAGGAAGCGCCGATCATGATCGGCACTTCCTGACGGATGATCTGCCGGTTAATCATCAGCGGCGCGATCAGCGCACACGCGCCGAGTATGAACCACACGTTAAAGATGTTTGAGCCGACCACATTACCGATCGCGAGGTCAACCTTGCCTTCAAACGCCGACTGTACCGACACTGCCAGTTCGGGCGACGACGTGCCAAACGACACCACGGTCAAGCCCACCACCAACGGCGAGATGCCGACTGAAACGGCCAGCTTGCCAGCGCCGCGCACCAACGCCTCCGCGCCGCCGATGAGCAATACCAGCCCGCCGACAAACATCAAGATTGTCATCATTGTAAGTCTCCCCTGTTGCAACCTTGCGACGACCGCCGCAGGTTATATCGATCGCGACGATCGGATTTGTCGAGCAATGCCGAGCGGTCAGACATGGCCCGATGATAAGCGTTCCCTACAGCGACTGATAGGCGAGCCGAACCGGCTCGGCATCGTGAATTTTCTCCAGGCGACGCACTGTGAAATGCCCGCGCGCGGTGTTCTGACAATTCTCGATGAAGAGTGTATTGATTAGCGCGTCCGACGCTGCTCCCAAAATGGGGATCATCTGCGCAGCCGCTTTCTCGCTAACGACGATGCCAAACCGCGAGGCAATGAGTGACGTGAGACGGATCAACGCCGGTGCCCCCGCCTTGCCCAGGCCCTTCTCGGCAAGATATTTGGTCGCTTCTGAAACGGCACCCGCCATCGCCATACGTGCCGCAAAGTAGCCAGATTCAGCGGCGTCATCGCCTTTACCGCGTCCGCCCAAGGCGAATACCGTGAGGCACGCGAGCTTGGTTTCGATGTGCTGGATGTTCTCGCCTTCGCTTTTGGCGATATCGGCAATCGAGCGCAGTATGATCGAAGTCGATACGGGCAGTTCGATACCGAGCGCCAGCAAACCAAATGCACCCCCAACCGCGCCGGAGGCGGCCGCAGAAAATTTGTGCGAACGATCCTTTGACGTCCTGCCGGGCACACCGCCACCGTCGAGTGACTTCACGGCCACATCGAGCGCTTTCATCATGGCGGCTTCGGAAGCCTTGTGAACGGTCGATTGGACCGATCTCGGCAGCATCGTCATACCGCGCTCAATAGGTGCGCCGAGCGTCGCGGCCAGGCGCGCGGCCAGACCGGGGTTTTCCAGCAGCGACTTGGCGCGCTTGAGTTCGGCGAGTTCAGTTTTGGAGAATAGCGGATGGGCGGCAGACATGGCAGTAGTTTACCGGCTTGGGTCAACTGCCAGAGCGACTCAGGCCGCCTCGCCCAAATACGCCTCGCGCACCCGCGGATCATCGAGCAGCGCCGACGATTTACCTTCGAGAGTAATCAGCCCTCCGTCCATGACATAGGCACGGTGACTAACCTGCAAGGCGAGTTTGGCGTTTTGCTCGATGAGCAGCATCGTCACGCCGGCTGCGGCGACTTCACGCACTACCGAGACAATTTTCTGCACCATGATCGGTGCCAGACCCATCGACGGCTCGTCGAGCAACAATAGCTTGGGGCGCGAAATCAGGGCACGCGAAATCGCCAGCATCTGTTGCTCGCCGCCGGACAAGGTGCCGGCCGTCTGTTTGGCGCGCTCCTTCAATCTTGGAAAACGCTCAAACGCCTGCTCCATGTCCGCAGCAATGCCTGCACGGTCATTGCGACAGTACGCGCCCATCGCGAGGTTTTCTTCGATGGTCAGCCCCGGAAACACGCCGCGCCCTTCCGGCACCAATGCCAACCCCTGCTGGGCAATGGAATGCGAAGCACGGCCGACAATACTGCCCCCGTCGTATTCGATATCACCCGAGGCGGGCTTGAGCAATCCGCAGATCGCCTTCAGCGTGGTGGTTTTCCCCGTAAGCGTCCGGTAAAGACCGTCTTGTTGGAATAGTGGTCTAAGGACGAAGATGGTGTCCACCAAGTTGGAAGTGGACACCAAGATGGATCGAAGGTCGAAGGTTGTTTCTGGGGAGCCGTACCGGATCACGAGCAACGGCCGGCGGTATTTCAGCAAGGCCCACAAGGAGGCGGTACTGGCCAAG
>JAWXCG010000104.1:0-12666 GCA_034440555.1 Pseudomonadota bacterium | reverse complement strand
TGGCTCCCCGAACTGGATTCGAACCAGTGACACACGGATTAACAGTCCGTTGCTCTACCAGCTGAGCTATCGGGGAATAGTGGAGCCGCGCATTGTCTTAGGCGGGGGTTGAGCTGTCAAGCGCGCGGGGGTTGCGCGCGGCGATTCGGGCTGGCGTGGTTCCCTCATCCGTCCCTGACGGGCCATCTTGCTGCCGTGCAGCGGGAGAAGGGAAGCTGCAGCGCCGCAGGGTTTTAGCTGGCGATGTAGCGTTGCAACTGATCGATCTCGCGGGCTTGCTCGTCAATGACTTGTTTGACCAAGTCACCGATGGAGAGCATTCCGACGACGCGGCCATCGGCGACGACCGGCAAATGGCGAAACTTTTTTTCGGTCATCAGCATCATGCAGGTGTTGACGGTGTCGTCGAGCGTGACGTGGGTTACCGGCGCCGACATGATCATCCACACGGGCGTTTCGGCCGATGATCGGCCCTTGAGGATGACTTTGCGCGCGTAGTCGCGCTCGGAAATGATGCCGACCAGTTCGTCGCCTTTCAAAACCAGCAACGCTCCCACCGAGAGTGCGGCCATCTGTTCGATCGCGGCAAGCACGGGCTCGTCCGGATGGATCGAATACAAGTCGCGGGTCTTGCCCTCAAGCAGGTGTCTGACCAGGGTCATGGCTTGCTCCTTCGGCGTGGGTGTGGAGTTTACTCTCCAGCGCGGTGGATGGGATGTGCCGGAAAGATGTGGTGGGAGCTGCGTCAGCCGCGATGCTCTGCTCCTGAACTTTCGGAGCAGGAGCAGAGCATCGCGGCTGACGCAGCGCCTACATTCACTTTCCCAATATTTGATCGGTGAGCGCAGCGCCACCCAGCTGTCGCATCTGGCGTTCAATCCAGCGTTGTCGTTTTAGTACGTAGGCGCTGGGTTTGGCGACGAGAAAGCGTTTCGGATTGGGCATTACGGCGGCCATGCGCGCGGCTTGCGCGGCGCTGATGCGTGCCGCGCCGACGCCGAAATACTGACGCGCGGCGGCGTCGGCGCCGTAGACCCCGTCGCCAAATTCGGCGATGTTCAGATACATCTCAAGAATGCGCCGCTTCGGCCACATCAGTTCGATCAGCCCGGTGAACCAGACTTCCAGTCCCTTGCGCACGTAGCTGCGCCCGGACCACAAAAACAGATTCTTGGCGACCTGCTGCGAGATGGTGCTGGCGCCGCGTGCCGGCTTGCCGGATTTTGTGTGCATGGCTTTGCGGATTTCGACCACGTCGAAGCCGTGATGATCGGGAAAGCGTTGGTCCTCAGCAGCGATCACTGCCAGCGGCAGGAACCTGGACATGTTCTCAATCGGTTGCCAACTCTGTTTCAGTCGGAAGTCGCGATCGTCAGCGCGTCTTGCCTCGATCGACCGGGCCAGCATAAATGCCGATCGCGGCGGGTCGACGAAGCGCAGCACGCCGACCAGAACCACACTGGCCAACACGAACAACAACGCGGCCTTGCACAGCCAACGCAGTGGTGACCGCCAGGATAAACCGCGAGGCTTGCGCGCCGCGCTCATGGCACGATTCCAGAGCGCGCTTTCAATGAATTTCGTTGCATACTTGCATACACCAGAATTGTGGAACTTATCGTGACTGAAGTGAAAAGCGAAACCGAAAACGACTGCGTTCGACGCTTCATGTTCGAAGGCGCCAATGTGCGTGGAGTGATTGTGCGGCTTGGCGACGCCTGGCGCCAGATCAGAGAACGCGACAACTACCCGTTGCCGATCGCCAGCGCGCTCGGGCAAATGGCCGCAGCGAGCGCGTTACTGGCCGGAGACATCGGCATGGACGGCTCGATCATGACCGGCAAAGTTTCGGTGCAGCTGCGCGGCGGCGAAGTGCTCTCGCTCGGCTTTGTCGAATGTACGAGTTCGGGCAGCCTGCGCGGCTTGGCGCGCTGGACCGCGGATGAACGCGCGCCGTTCGCAGCCGATGCATTGCAGCACGCGATACTGGCCATCACCATCGAACGCGATCATGCCGCCCCCCCTCAATCCGGACAATCCCAGTCCGCACATCGCTATCAGGGCCTGGTTCCACTCGAGGGCGGCAGCCTGGGGCAGTGCCTGGAAAATTATTTTTTGGCGTCAGAACAATTACCGACGGTCATTCATCTGTTCTCGCACGATGACCAGGCCGCGGGCCTGCTGCTGCAGCAAATTCCCGCAGAGGGCGGGCTGCGCTCGGAACACGACGCGCTGACTTTTGAGCACGCGTGCACGTTGGCTGCAACCATCACCGCTGAGGAGCTGTATTCGCTGGATGCAGAAACTATATTGCGGCGGCTTTTTTCTGAAGACGACCTGCGTTTGTTCGAGCCGCTGCCGCTGCGCTTCGCGTGCAGCTGTTCCAACGAACGTGTGGCCAACATGTTGAGCGCACTCGGTCGCGAAGAGGCATTCGCTGCGATTGGACCGGAAGGTCTGGTCGAGGTGCACTGCGAGTTTTGCAATCAGCGTTACACGTTCGACGCAGTGGATCTGGAGCAGGCGCTGCGCGGAGACTCGACCGCGCCGGGAAGCCCATTGGCGCAGTGAAGGCTGCACGCGACGGCGTCTGACAGCATGCACCGTTCGTCGTCACCTCGGGACCGTCGGTCCGGCATGAGACTTGGGACACAGAATCCAGAGTATTCCGTAAGTTACAAAACTCTTGTAGACTCAGTGTCACATCAGAGACCAGCGACAAGGCAACGGAACTTTAACCGTGTTTCGATGTCTCAGCGAGGCGAGAACCATGAATATGCTGCCTCTTAATTCACGTATCTGTTTTCTAACTCTTCTGCTTGCGCCCCTATGCGCATTCGCAGACGGAGTGTCTGTGCCCAGCGGTGCCCAGTCTTTGGCAGTTGCGCCAGCTGGCGCTAGCGGCAATACGCTGTGGTCGGCGCGTTCGGGCGGCTACCGGCCGTTGAGCGGATTTGGGCTGGAAAGCCATCTATCGGATGAAAACTTGGACGCCACGCTGGTATTCCAGCCCGATGGCAGCCTGAGTCTGTTCTCTTCGTTGCTCAGTCCGCAAGCCAACCAACGCGGTGCAACCAGCGTGCCGTGGTGTGCAGAAGCCTCGGGGCTGTTGCGTATTGGTTCGCTGGGACAGGAATGTCTGATGCAGGGCACGCTGCAGTTCGAGCTGCCTGGCCAGATTGCGTCGGCGCAAACCGGGGTCAACTTCTCCGGCCAGAACTGGGACGTGACTTTGAGTTATGGACTCAGCCTGCTGATGAACAAGCTCGACATGAGGAGTGCGCATCCCAACCTGCGCCTGCCAGAATTGGCGCACGCCAATACACTGCCCACGCCGATCAACCTGATTGATGTTCAAGCTCAAGGCGTTGCAATGGGTGCGCAGTGGCGCCTCACGCCGGCGAGCGCGCTGCAGTTCAATGCTGCCCTCAATCAACTTCGCGTCCAGGGTGGTTATACCTTGCCGGGTCTGAGCATCAATGAAGCGCAGGCGGGACTGGGCATGATCTACGGTCCGTTCAGCGGCAATGTCAGTGGACACATGCAACGCGCTCGCGCGCCCTCGCTGCCCGGCACGGGCGCTCTCTGGGGTGGTCTGGATCTGGGTGTGTCATGGCGCACGCCGTGGCGCGGCGAGTTGACGTTGGGTGCCCGCAATCTGGTCACCAAAGGCGACGAGCCCCTGTTACCCGATCCACAGGCCGCCAATATCGATCGCACCTCCACACGCACACCCTACGTGCGTTACAAGCAGGATCTCTAGGCTTGCTGCCGTAGCAGATTGCGTGGCGTAGCAGATTGCGTCAGTCGATTGCAGCGAAACCCGCGGCTATCGCAACAGCTCAAATCGCCCACCGCGCTCGACCGCACGCAAGTAAGCGGCTCGCTGACGAATGTTTTCCAGCCAGGCGATCGAGCGCGGCCGCAAGCCGAGCACGCCACGCGCAGCAGCTTCGATCGGGAAGCTCATCTGAATATCCGCGGCACTGAACTTGTCACCCGCAAACCAGGGCTGCTTAGCCAACTCTGATTCTATGAAATCAAAATGCGTCTGGAGCTGCGGTCCGACAAAATTGGCCATGGCCTTGTCGGCGATCGCGCGCGCAATGGGCCGGGCGAAAAATGGCATCGGCGCCTGACGCAGTCGCGAAAACACCAAGCTCATCAACAGCGGCGGCATGGCCGAACCTTCGGCGTAGTGCAACCAATAAGTGAACTGCTGGCGCTCAGGTGTCCCCATCGGCGGAGCAAGCAAGCCTGCTGTGTCGTAACGCTGCAACAAGTATTCGATGATTGCGCCCGACTCCGCCACGCTGCCTGCATCGTCCACCAGCACTGGCGATTTCCCGAGTGGGCGATTTCCCAAGGGGGCGATTTCCCAAGGGGTGTACGTCGCGCAACGAAGCCGGCGCGAGCATGGTTTTGCGATCGCGCTTCTACATTTTGATCTGATAGTCGAGGCCGATCTCATCCAGCAGCCAGAGCAAACGCTGCGAGCGCGAGTTGTCCAAGTGGTGCACCGTGATCATCAAACCGCCTCTCCTGCGTCTGCGGGTTTCTGCATCAAATGTTTTTCCGTCAACTACTGCCCGGTTGCGAGCCGCGGGCGACGCCAAACTCAGGCATGCCCGCCAGCCGCCGGCGTATCGCGTTCCAGCTGTTCAAGCCTGCGCGAAAGTGCTTCCGGTGAACGCGTGTACGGCGCGATCAGCGCGTAGAAGGCCGGCACCACAAGCAGCGAAAGCGCAGTCGAGAAGGCCACGCCAGAAATAACCACAACGCCAATCGTTGCGCGACTCGCCGAACCTGGGCCACCGGCCAACACCAATGGCACCGCTCCCATGATGGTGGCGATCGAGGTCATCAGGATCGGCCGCATGCGCACCGCGGCGGATTCGACTATGGCTTCCGCAATCGTCATGCCCGCATCGCGTAATTGATTGGCAAACTCGACGATGAGAATCCCGTTCTTGGCAGCGAGCCCGACCAGCATGACGATGCCGATCTGACTGAACAGATTGACCGAGCCGCCAGACAGGAACAGACCGATGAAAGCCCCGGCAACCGCCAGCGGCACAGTCAGCATGATGACCACTGGATGCAGGAAGCTTTCGAATTGCGCGGCCAGCACCAGGAATACGATCAGCAGCGCCATGGCAAACGTAAACACGATCGCACTGCCCGCGCTGCGGTACTCACGCGAGTCGCCCTTGTAGTCAATCTGCGCGCGCTCTGGCAGCTCTTCTTTGGCCACGTCGCGCACCCAATCAAGCGCCTGCCCAAGCGTGTAGCCCGGGGCCAGCCCCGCCGACAAGGTTATGGCGCGAAAGCGATTGAAGCGATTGAACTGTCCGGGCTCGGCCAACTCGGTCAGCGTCACCAGACTGGTCAACGGCACCAGAGTGCCGCTGCTGGCAGAGCGCACATACAAATTATTGATGTCTGAAGGCGCCGCCCGATTGTCGCGCTGCGCCTGCAGGATCACGTCGTACTCTTCACCATCTTCGACATAAGTGGTGACACGACGCGCACCCATCATGGTTTCCAGCGTGCGCCCAACTTCGTCCACCGAGACGCCAAGATCGGCCGCCCGGCTATGGTCTATTTCAACGCGCAGCTGCGGGCGCGTTTCCTTGTAGTCCGAGTCGGTGGCGAACAATCCCGGATTTTTCTCCATGCGTTCCAGCATGCGATCGCGCCACTGTGCCAGCTCTTCGTAATTGGGTCCGCCCAGCACAATCTGCACCGGCTGACCACCACTGCTGCGCACCAGTCCGGAGCGTATCTGCGGAAAGGCGCGAACGCCCGGCAGTGCGGCAAGATCAGCCCGCACTTTATCCACCACTTCGGCGGTGCTCACGCTGCGCTCGGTCCACGATTTGAGCAGCGCAATCACCTGGCCCGTGTGCATTTCTCCGCCCTGACCGAAGCCACCCGGCACCCGCGTGTTGACGCGGTCGATAGGCTGACCGTCACCGACATACTTGAGCAGTATCTGCTCGACCTGCTGGATCTGTTCGACGGTGTAGTCGTAGCCTGCACCTTCAGGGCCGACCACGGAGACGAAGAAGGCACCACGGTCTTCGGGCGGAGCCAGCTCTTTGGGCAGAACGCTTTGCAGCAACAGGATCAAGCCAACGCACACCACCACCACGACAGCGATGGCCGCAATCATGGTCTTCCTTGATTGCGCGACTATCCGCGTCACCTGGCGACGATAGCCGTTGCCTAAAGCGAGCAGGTGCGATTGCACCCAGGCGTTGAATCCCTTTGGCTGCGTGTGCGCCCGGATCAGTTTGGAACACATCATCGGTGTCAGCGTCAGCGCTACAAAAGCAGAGATGATCACTGCTCCGGCGAGTGCCACTGACAGCTCGCGGAACAGACGCCCGGTGTTGCCCTCCATCAACCCCACGGGCAGGAACACTGAAGCCAACACCGCCGTGGTTGCAATCACCGCAAAGGTGACCTGCGCCGTACCGCGACGCGCTGCGACCAGCGGCGGTTCGCCAAGATCAGCGCGCCGCTGCACGTTTTCGAGTACCACGATGGCGTCGTCAACCACCAGCCCGATGCAAAGCACCAGTGCCAGCAAAGTGAGCAGATTGATGGTGAAGCCGAACGCCCACAGCGCAATAAAGGCAGTGATCAGACACACCGGCACGGTTACCGCCGGAATCAGCGCGGCGCGCAGGCTGCCAAGGAACAGATAGATCACCACCAGTACCAGCACCACCGATTCAATCAGCGTCATGTACACGCGCTGCACCGCCACGTCGATAAATGTGGTGGAATCGAAAGCGACAAAAATGCGTGTGCCCGCCGGCAGTGATTGCTGAATCACCGGCAGTTCTGCCTTCACTGCCTTGGCCACATCCAGACTGTTGGCGGTAGATGTCTTGATGATGCCGAGTCCGACATTGGGCTGACCGTTGCCCCGAAAGTACGCGCGCCGCTCCGACGAACCGCGTTCAACCTTGGCGACATCGCCCAGCCGCACCAGGTAACCATCCGCACCCTTCTTCAGTGTGATTTGGGCAAAGTCCTCGGCGTCTTGATAGCCACGCGCAACGCGCAAGGTGAAATCACGCGTCTGCGATTCGATACTGCCCGCAGGCAGCTCGATGTTTTCGCGGCGCAGCGCCGATTCAACATCGTTGACGGTCAGATTGCGCGCAGCTAGCGCCTCGCGGTCAAGCCAGATGCGCATTGAATAGCGTTGTTGCCCGCCGATGCGGACCTGAGCGACGCCATCGATGCTGGACAGCCGATCGACCACGTAGCGCTCGGCGAAATCACTCAGCTGCAAAGTGTCCAGCTCAGTCGAGTTCATGTTCAACCAGATGATGACCTCGGCGTCGCTCTCTACTTTCTCAACGCGCGGCGCATCGGCTTCCAACGGCAGTCGATCAAGAATACGGCTGACCGCGTCGCGCACGTCATTCGCGGCCGCTTCGATATCGCGGCTCAATGAAAACTCGAGATTCACACTGCCCTCGCCATTGCGGCTGCGCGAATCAATCAGCTCGATTCCTTCGATGCCGCTGACTGCATCTTCCAGCAACTGAGTGACTCGGGTTTCGACGACACCGGCCGATGCGCCGGGGTAACTGACGCTGACCGAAACTACCGGTGGATCGATCTTGGGCAGTTCACGCAGTGTGAGTCGGGTAAACGCGATCACCCCGAGCACTACCAGCAGCAGGCTCATCACGGCGGCGAACACCGGGCGTTTGATCGAGATCTCCGACAGATTCATCATCGCTCTCCCCGAAGTGTCGGTCAGTTCGTGGTGCTGGACACGGGCGCAACGTTCGGCGTTGCAGCAGTCGGCGGCGCAACGTCCCTGATCAGTGCTCCCGGGCGCAGCTTGCCGGTGCCATCCACCACGATCCGTTCGCCGACGATCAACCCGGTCAGCACCTCGACCTCACCCGAACGTCGCTGGCCCAGCCGAACTGACACGCGTTCCACTGTGTTTTTGGCGTCGACGCGGAACACGTAGGCCTCACGTGCGATCTGAACAATGGCGATCTCTGGAATCACGATGGCCTGGCGCTCCGGTTGAAAAATGCGCACCGTCAACAGCATGCCTGCGCGCAGGGCGCGATCAGGATTGGGAATTTCGGCACGAACCCCAACTGCGCGCGTAACCGGATCGACGCGCGAATCAATGGTGCGCAGCACGCCGGAAAACTCGGTGCCCGGATATGCAGCGCTGAGCGCGGTGATTTTTTGCCCAGGCGCCAGCGACGCGAGATAGAGCTCGGGCACGGAAAATTCCAGCTTGATCACGCTGGTGTCGTCGAGACTGGCAATCGTGGTTCCAGGTGTGACCAAAGTGCCCGGACTGACGCGTCTAAATCCCAGCACGCCGGCAAACGGCGCAGTGATCACGCGATCCGAAAGCCGCGCGCGAGTCGCATCCAGTCGCGCCCTGGCTGTTTCCACAGTGGCGCGCTGTGTGTCCAGTTGGCTGGCCGGAACCAGCTTTTGTTCGGTCAATTGCTGCTGGCGCCGTAATTGCTGCTCGGCTTCGCGATAGGCGGCCGCGGCTTCGTCCAGGCCTGCCAGCTCGGCCCGGCCAGAAAGATCAACCAGCACTTGGCCGGCTTCGACCAGATCGCCATCTTCGAATTTTACCCGCACCACGGTCTCCGTCACTTTGGCGGTAACCATTACCGACTCATTCGCTTGAGCCGTGCCCAATGCTTCGATGCTGTCGCTCCACGGCTTCAATGCAGCGGCGACGGTGGTGACCGTGATCGGCGGCGACTTGGCCGCGACCGAATCCTTCTTGCCGGCGCAGGCCGACAGCATTGCGATGGCTCCGATCAGGGGCAGCATGTGGCGCAGTGCAAAACTCATCCGGTCGCATTCCTGATCGATTGACGACAATCGCGACCAGCGCGGCATGGAATCAACAGTCTGTGCGCGCGTCGATCGGCGGGGCGTGATGGCTACGAATCTCGTCGCGCCACCGGTCAGCAGCATGCATCATCGCAGAACCTCGTCAACTCGGCGTGATCCGATGGTCATGGCGGCGATCGGGCGGTCACGCAAAACCGACTTGCGCGTGTGCAATGGGTGCCGGTTCAACGACAAGCAACGCGGCATCCCTATTCGGGTCGGCTTAAGCTGGCGACCCGGAAGCACGGCGCCGACCCAACCGGTCGCATCAGATTGCCCGTGGCTCGCGACTTCCCTGTATGTCCAAGTGGGAATCAGCCACAATCTGCTCAGTGTTTGCGCACCCGGATATCACCGCTGAAAGACTCCAACTGGATGCGTGCATCGCCAGCGCCGAGTTTGCCGCGCATTGATGACCCCGGGCCGGCCTCGTCAATGATCTGCACCGGGAAATCAGCGTGCAGCGAGCCACTGAACGTCTCGGCATCAATCGTGGCGCTGAGACTTGCCGGCAGGCTCAATGTGATCTCGCCGCTCATCGTTTCGACATCGACATTGGCATTGCCGACCAGTTCGACATCGAAGTCCAGATCGCCGGAAACCGAACCGCTATCGATCTGGCGCAGTCGGCTATCCGCAACATTGGCCTCACCCGACACGGTATCGACGGAAAGTTCGCCATCGATGCCGCGCAGGCGCAAATCACCGCTCACCGATTCGGCTTCCGCGCGTTCTGCACGACCCGCGAAAATGACATCGCCGCTGACGCTGGAAATATCCAATTTGTCGGTGCTGGCTTGCAGATTTACATCGCCGCTCACCGTCTCCACCTGCAGGCGATCGCTGGACTTGATACCCAGCACATCGATATCGGCGCTGACAGCCTCAAGTTCCAATGAAGCGCCCAGTGGCACGTGCACTTGCAGCAGCGTGTCTTCGTTGGGGCCCGAACCACCCCAATTCAGCCAACCGGTATTTCCCTTGCTGATGCGTTCGGCACGAACCACCATCCGATTGCCTGCACCCTCAAAGATCAGCCGCGTATCCGCGCCAAGCGTTCCGGTCACCGCCACCATGCTGCGCGTCCACCCGCTCACCTTGATCCGGCCGCGAATATTGCTGACTTCTACGGTGCCGCGCGGGTCGATCGGTTTGGCTACCGCCTTGATCGGTTCGGCCGCAAACGCAGCACCCTGCACCAGGGCAATGAGGACACCGCTAAAAAGAAGACGTTGGTTCATGCTGATTCCTGAATATTTTGGTTTCGACAATGTTGCATTGATCAGGCGGCCAGCGCCCGCAAAGTCAGACGAGCCTTCTTTTGTTGCACGCTGCGCATGCGATCGAGCAGAAACGTGCTGTCCGGATTTTGCCGCAAAGCTTGATCGAGTTCGCTTTCGGCACTGTCCAGTTCCCTGAGCGAAGCGCTCAACACCCGGTTCGGCGTTCGCGCGATTTCGTACCTCTCGGGACCATCACCTGCGGTCAGCGCCGCATTCAAGTCGGCCCTGAGCAGGCCGGCTTCACGCAATACCCAGGGCGAGGTCGCGGCAGAACGCACGGTCAGCGATTGTGCGGAGTCGTCCGGCAGTAACGCCAGGCGCCAGCCAAGAGCCAGACCAGCACAGGTCAATCCGGCGGCAATGGCGAAACTCAACCATCGCGGCCGGCTGCTCACCGCTGCCGCAGGCTGATCGATGCGCGCAGCGATGCCGGACCACAGGTCCCGCTCCGGGTCGATCTCGCGTGGCAACGCTTTCAGTGCGCGCCGATATTCAAGTTCGCTCATGACCATGTCCTCAAGACTGTTTTGCTGACAACCGTGTTGCTTTTGACTGTGTTGTCCATACCTGTGTTGCCCATGCCTGTGTTGCTCAGGACTGTGTTGCTCAGGACTGCGTTACTCAGGACTGTAGTGCCGATCACCTTGGTGCTCACGATGACGCACCCATCCAGCTACGCAGCAATCCACGTGCACGATGCAGTTGTGCCTTGGATGTGCCGACCGCCATGCCCAGTTCGCGGCCGATCTCATCGTGCTGCCAACCCTCGATGTCATGCAACAGCAAGACGGCGCGAGCACGCGGTGGCAGCCGCGGAATCAGTGCCTCCAGATCGATCCGCGCATCCGGCGCTGACGGTCGAGCATCGGCGATGAACAAGCCTTCATCGTCGATATCGTGGTCGGCCCGTGGCTGCGCCCGGTCGGCACGCAATGCCATCAGGGCGACATTGACTGCGAGTCGATGCAGCCAGGTACCAAAAGCGCTTTCGAAGCGGAACTCGGACAACTTCTGCCAAACGCGCACGAAGGCTTCCTGGGTGAGGTCCTCAGCGCGGCCGCGATCACCGCCCATCAAGCGCAGGATCGTGGCGTACACACGCCGTGAATGCGCCCGATAAATGCGTTCAAAGGCTGCCACATCACCCGCCGCCGCTTGTCGCACCAAAGCAAAATCGGTGCCCGCCTCGGCCAGGACAGGCGCTGGCGGATCGTGCGATTCAAAAGAGGTCATGGCGAGCATCATGCGACATCTGATGCGCAAATGGGCGCGCGGGTTTAGTCCGCGGTCGACTTCCGTACTTGTGCGTACAGTGGACGCTGTTCATCGACAACCCGGATAATGAGGGCATTGCTTCGGAGCAGCGCATGAGCCTTCTGGATTTCCTCGCCCACGGTTGGACACAATCCCCAACCTGGCTGATGCTCACTTACTTCCTGGTGGTGACCCAGTTGACCATCTTCTCGGTCACGCTGTTTCTGCATCGATCGGCCGCGCATCGAGCAGTGGATTTCCATCCGTTGCTGGCGCATTTTTTTCGTTTCTGGGCCTGGCTTACCACGGCAATGATCACCCGCGAATGGGCTGCAATTCACCGCAAGCATCACGCCAAGGTCGAGACCGAAGAAGATCCGCATAGCCCGGTTGCACACGGTATCTGGAACGTGGTGATTCACGGCGTGGTGCTGTACCAGCAGGCGCGCAAGGATCGGGAAATGGTCATGCAGTACAGCGTCGGCCTCAGTGATGACTGGATCGAGCGCAAGCTCTACGCCGCGCACAATGCCTGGGGTCCGAGCCTGATGTTTTTTATCAATTTCGCCCTATTCGGTTTTGTTGGCGTCGCCATCTGGGCAGTGCAGATGCTGTGGATTCCCATCATGGCCGCAGGCGTGGTCAACGGGCTCGGCCACTGGTGGGGTTATCGCAATTTCGAAACCGACGACTGCTCGACCAATCTTACGCCGTGGGGCCTGGTGATCGGCGGCGAAGAGTTACACAACAACCATCATGCCTTTCCGAGCAGCGCCAAGTTCGCGCTGCGCAAATATGAGGTCGACATCGGCTGGGTGGCGATCCGCGTGTTTGAAAGGTTGGGCTTGGCCAAGGTTCTGCGCGTCGCCCCGTCTTTGGCGCAGCGCCCCAACATTGTGCTGCCCGACACCGACACCCTCAAGGCGGTCGTAGTCGCGCGCTTTGACGTGAGCAAGCGCTACTTCCGCGAAGTGATCGTGCCGGTGCTGCGCGAGGAAATGGCCCAGGCCGGCGCTACCCGCGAGCGTCTGTCGCGCCGTTTGCGCAATGCGCTTGCAAACAATGGTCGTTGGCTGAATGAGGACATGCGCAAGCGCCTCAACGACTGGGTAGCGCATCGTCCGTCGCTGGCCACGGTCTGCGAATTCCGCGACCGTTTGCAAGCCGTCATGGCACGTACTGCGCTCAATTCCGAAGCCCGCCTGCACGCGCTTCAGGA
>JAWXCG010000103.1:0-9324 GCA_034440555.1 Pseudomonadota bacterium | reverse complement strand
GCGCTGGCGCGCGCCAGCGCATCGAGCAGATCGGCATCGACACCGGCTGGCACCTGCAATTTCGCCGGTGCGCGGCGCGGCTTGCGATAGCGATTGAACTGATAGCTGCCGAGCGCGAAGCCAAGCGCAGCGCGCAGTGGATCCAGCTGCAAGCCTTCGTCGCTGAGCGCATAGTCGCCTGCGGGCAACTGCATAGGCAGATGCGCCAAGGCATACAAATCATCCATCTCCCCGATGCCGACGAGCACGCTGCCGATGCCGCCGTCCGCATCCGGCAACAGGCAGTGGCTTGCCGGGGTGGCGGCAAAGTTCAGTGACTGCGCCCAGCGTCGCGCGCGTTCATCAGCGTTGGCCAGCCAGTCGGGCAGGGCGCCGGCATTCAGGATGATGATGGGTGTCGCGCTCATGCGTGCATCCTTTCCTGCGCGCCTGGGATGGCCTCGACCCACTCGCACAATTCGGTGAGGGTGTGAATTTCCAGATCTGGCCGCTCTGCATGCGACCAAACGTTGCCGTCGCGATTGAGCCAAACCGCAAACATTCCCGCACGACGTGCGCCGATCACATCCATAAGCGGATCGTCGCCGACATGGGCAATCGCGTGCGCCGGAAGCTGCAACGCGTCGCAGGCGGCACGGAAAATTCCGGGCTCGGGTTTGGCGGCACCCACGTCGCGCGCTGAGATGCGCGCGCGAAACAAATGCGCCAGCCCGATACGCTGCAGGTCGGCGTTACCATTGCTCAGTGCGATCAGCGGCATGCGCGCGTGCAGATGCTGCAGCGCCGCCGCTGCGTCGGCATACAGCTCGACTTGGTTACGCGCGGCGAAAAACACCTCGAACGCGCCCTCGATCAGCGCTTGCCGTTCGGGGTGCTCACCAATCACGGTGGCCAACGCCAGCTTGCGTTGCGCAGTGAAATCGTGGGCCAGATGCGGGTGCGCAATGGCCACCTCATCGCGGTGCGCGCGCAGGCGCTCAATCGACCAGTCGTTGGCTACGTGCACCAGGCGAGCGCTGAGCCAGTCGATCAGGTTGCGCTCCGCGCGCACGATGGTCGGCGCGATCGGCCACAGCGTGTCGTCAAGATCAAAGCTGATGGCGCGGATCATCGTGACTTGTCCTTGCGCGCGGGGTTGACTGGCCGGGTTGGCACCGGTTTCGCTGCAGGCAATACGGGTAATGCCGGAGTCGCAGTCAGCGGACCGACGCCTGCCGCCGCCGGGGCTTCCAGCATGGCCAGAATTTTTTGCTCGCGCAGAGCGAAGGTGTCATTCAACATTTCGGCCTCGCGGATGGGCAGCAGTTTCTTGCGCTGCATCGCCAGCCGCGACGGACGATCGGTGCGCAAAAAACGCAGGTAACGTCCGACCGGGCCGGTCGGCCCCTCACTGGGACGATGCACCACATAGATCGACGTCACCAACAGGTACTCGCCCTGCTTCACATTGCTTCGCGTCGCCGGCACACCTTCCAGTGACAGCCGCTTGAGTTTGGGGTTGTGCAATACATTTGACAGCGCGCTGACTGCGAGACCATTGGGGTCGATCGCAATCGCGGCCTCGAGCTGCAGGGTATTGAGGTACCAGCGCTGGGCAGCTACCGGAATATGGCCACGACCGAACAGCGCCTTGCGCATTGCGTATTCGATGCCATCCATCGGTCCGGCAACGGCGTTGAGATGGATCGGCTCGTTGCGGCCGCCAAGTTGATCCCAGGTCGTGATGCGGCCGGCATAGACTTCGCGCAGCTGACGCAGCGTGATGTTTTTGACCGGGTTGCCGGGGTGCGTAATCGCCACGATCGCCTCCCAGGCAATGGGCACAAATACCAGGCCCGCTTCCTTCTCGTTGCCTGGATGCATGTCGCGCGCACTCAATGCCATCGTCGCCTGGCCGAGCGCAACCGATTCGATCGCACTGATCGTGCTCAGCTCGGCAAGCTTCAGTGTGACCTGCTCCTGCAGCAGAAAGCTGGCGGCGGTGTCGTTGCCCAGGGCACGGATCGACACCACATCAGCGCGCCCGTCAATAACCAGTTGCGCGCGTACGGGCACAGAAAATACTGCCATGGCAAAAGCAAATCCAGCGGCAAAACGGGCGAGGAGATCGGGCACGCGTATTACCAGCAAATGAAGAGCTGAAACCTTAGCATGCGCTCTTCCCGTGAATCGTGAATAGCCCAGGCGGCTGCTGTGTATTCGTGGTGCCGCTGCCATGCTCATTCCATCAAAACATAGAACCCACGTCGCCCACGGACCACGGTCAGCAGCAGCTGCCGAGGTTGTTGTTGGAGGCGCGCTTCCATATCCGCGAGGTTGCGAATTTCAACCTGATTGACCGCGGCGACCAGGTCACCATCCACCAGACCATTACGCGCGGCGCGGCTGCCTGGTTCGATCTTGCCGACCAACACGCCGACCAGATTCTGCCGGCGCAGCTTTTCACCCACATCACTGAGCACGGCACCCTGCAGGCGCGCATCGAGCACGCGCCCGGCGAGCTCGCGAATCTCTTCGGGTCTAAGCACGGTCGACAGGGTCAGCGGCTTCTTGTCGCGCACTACCCCGAGAAATACCTGCTTGCCCACTGGCAGCAGTGCTTCGGTGTTGAGCAGGTCGGCGCTGGTTGCGATGCGCTTCTCGTTCAACGCCACAATCACGTCGCCGGTCTTGAGCCCGGCGCCGGCTGCGGCCGAACCTGGTTGCACCAGAGTGACCAGCGCGCCGCGCGGCGACTGCAGACCGAGCAGCGGTGCCAGTTGCTCATCCACGTCCTGGGCATCAACGCCAAGCGAGCCGCGCCGAACCGCGCCGAACTTCAGCAGCTGGGTCATCACGTCCGAGGCAAGCATTGAAGGAATTGCGAAACCGATGCCGACGTTGCCGCCCGACGGTGAAAAAATCGCCGTGTTGATGCCGATCAGCTCACCATTGAGATTGACCAGGGCGCCGCCGGAATTGCCAGGGTTGATCGAGGCATCGGTCTGGATAAAGTTCTGCACGCCCAGCCCCTGCAGTCCGGATCGACCCAAGGCCGAGACAATGCCGCTGGTGACGGTTTGGCCAAGTCCAAACGGATTGCCGATGGCGACCACAAAATCGCCGACGCGCAGCTGGTTGGAGTCGGCCAGCGGCAAGGCGCGCAGCTTCTCGGCCGGAATGCGGATCAGCGCCACATCCGAGTCCGGATCGGTACCGATCAACGTGGCTTTCAGCGTGCGGCCGTCGCTGAGCGTGACCGAAATGTCGTCGGCGCCGTCGATCACATGATTATTGGTCAGCACATGGCCGCGCGCGGCGTCGACAATGACCCCCGAGCCCAGTGATTGCTGCACGCGCTCGCGCGGCATGTTGGGCAGGCCGAAAAAATGCTGGAAGAACGGGTCATTGGCAAATGGATCGCGTACTTTCACCCGCGTCTTGGAGCTGATGTTCACCACGGCCGGAGTGATGCGCTCGATCATCGGCGCCAGCGTGGGCAATGGCTGCCCGTCGACCGCTGCTGGAATATCGGCGAAAACCGCGCCGCTATGGAAAGTCAGCAGCGCGCCCATGCCGGTCACAAGCAGGCCGGTCACTAGCAGGCCGCTCACAAGCCGGCCGGTGACAAGCTGGCCGGTGACAAGCTGGCCGGTGACAAGCCAGCCGCGCCGCGGTGAGCGCAGAGCAATTGAGTGGCTGCCATGGAGGGCGCAGACGCCGCAAAAGAAAGCAAAGACAGAACGCTTCATCGGGTTTGATCCTGATACAAAATTTGATTCAACTGGGAATGGTCTATCCAAGACTTGAGCTGACAAGGCTTGAGCTAATGGGACTTGAGCTAACGGGACTTGATCCAACGGAGCTTGATCCAACTGGAAACCAGCGCAAGACAGCAACTTGGGGGCTGACCGTTTGCGGATCAACGGGTAAGGGGGTGGCCGCGCCTGACAGCATCGGCATGCGCAATAGTGCATTAACAGACCCGGCCCGGCCCAGCGGGTTCCCGCCCAGGCTGAACGATGGATCGGCGCGGACCCGGTAACCGCATTCCGCGGCTACTGTCACCGTTGACTTTACGGTAAACCACGTCGCTATTGGGTCCGGCCGCCTGGGGCGAAAAATCACGCGAATTTCCGTTGACTCACCCCTCGGGCGGGCGTATCGTCCGACCGCGCACTTCACTACATCTTGTGGCCGGGAGCCCCAGTGAGCCCAATCTGTTGGGTTTGTGACCAAAAACAAGCGCAGCGACTGCCAGTCGCTGCAGCCAGCTGTACGTGCGCGAAAAGCAGATTTGCCAGCTCAGCGACGACCTCGGTCGACCTGCTGCGGGCAGCTTCCGCCCAGTGAGCGTCATGGTGTGTTGTGCGCGGTGTGGAAGCCGCGCAGTGTAGAGGTCTGGTGCGAAAACGTGAGATTCCGAAGTGTGCGGCTTCGGAACGTCAGCTCATGAATCGTCAGCTCACGGAACGTGCGGTGATGCAATCTGCGGTTTTGCAAAGTTGAAGTCGGATCAGTCGGTGCGGGGAAGGCAGTTGCCGTTAGAGCGACTGTAAACAGATAAAGACGTGAACAAGAAAATGATTGCCTGTGGGAGGCACAACTGAGATGAGTACGGTACGCCTGGAAGCTGTGGCGCGGGAAACGATGGATATTCCTCTGCAGCCTGCTTCGTTAGACATTTGGGACAAGAAGTATCGATTGAAGTCCAAGCGCGGCGACGCAGTGGACGAGACCATCGACGACACCTACAAGCGTGTCGCCAAGGCGCTATCGGAAACCGAAACGTCTGCCGACAAGCAGCGCTATTGGCACGATCGTTTTCTGTGGGCGCTGCGTCGTGGCGCTATTCCGGCCGGTCGCATCACCTCCAACGCGGGGGCGCTCGAGCACAAGCCAGCCACTTCCACGATCAACTGCACGGTGTCCGGTTCAATCACCGACTCGATGGATGGCATTCTCGACAAGGTGCATGAGGCTGGCCTCACCTTGAAAGCCGGCTGCGGCATCGGCTATGAGTTTTCCACGTTGCGGCCGCGCGGCGCCTATGTGTCCGGAGCTGGCGCGTACACCTCCGGCCCGCTGTCGTTCATGGAGATCTACGACAAGATGTGCTTCACCGTGTCTTCGGCCGGCGGTCGCCGCGGCGCGCAGATGGGTACGTTTGATGTCTCGCATCCCGATGTCAAAGAGTTTATCCGCGCCAAGCGTGAGGATGGCCGTCTGCGTCAGTTCAACCTGAGCCTGCTGATCACCGACGAGTTCATGCAGGCAGTGCATGACAATGCCGACTGGCCGTTGGTGTTTCCGGTCAACATCAAGGAAAAGGACGAAGTTGCGCTCGACGATCCCAAGCAAGTGATCTGGCGCGAATGGCCGGTCAAGGAAAACTACGTCCACCGCGACGATGGCCTGGTGGCCTGCAAAATCTACAGCCACATCCATGCCCGGCACCTGTGGGACATGATCATGGTGTCCACTTATGATTTTGCCGAGCCGGGTTTCATCCTGATCGACCGCGTCAATGATATGAACAACAACTGGTGGTGCGAGCACATCCGCGCCACTAATCCCTGCGGCGAACAACCGCTTCCGCCGTACGGATCCTGCCTGCTCGGCTCGGTTAACCTCACCAAGTTCGTGCGCGACCCGTTCACCCCCAAGGCGCGTTTCGATTGGGAGGAGTACCGCGAAGTAGTGCGCGTGTTCACCCGCATGCTCGACAACGTGGTCGAGGTCAATGGTCTGCCGCTGCCGCAACAGCGCCTGGAGATCACCAACAAGCGCCGCCACGGCATGGGTTATCTGGGTCTGGGTTCGACACTGGCGATGCTGCGCATGCAATACGGCACGGCCGAGTCCTGCAAGTTCACCGAGGAAGCCTCGCGTGAGATGGCGCTGGCCGGCTGGCAAGTGGCGTTATCGCTCGCCGAAGAAAAAGGCCCAGCGCCGATCATGCTCGAGGAGTTCAGCGTCACTGCGGAAATGCTGCGCAAGCGACCGGAAATGGCGCGCGATGGCTACCAGCTGGGCGACAGCATTCAGGGCAGGGTGCTGCATGCCAAATATTCCCGCTACATGCAGCGTGTGGCCGAAGTCGCGCCGGAGCTGGTTGACAAACTCGCCGAGGTCGGCGCGCGCTTCACCCACCACAGCTCGATCGCGCCCACCGGTACCATCTCCCTGAGCTTGGCCAACAATGCCTCCAATGGCATCGAACCGAGCTTCGCGCACCACTACAGCCGCAACGTCATCCGCGAGGGTCGCAAGACCAAGGAAAAAGTCGAGGTCTACAGTTTCGAGCTGCTGGCCTACCGCAGTTTGATCAACGCCAAGGCGATGCCGTATTCCGACAAGGAAGACGAGAAGCTTCCCGACTACTTCATTGCCGCCGATGAGATCACACCCAAGGCGCATGTCGACATCCAGGCCGCCGCACAGAAATGGGTCGATTCCTCCATCTCCAAGACCGCGAATGTCCCCACCGATTACAAGTACGAGGACTTCAAGGACATCTACACCTATGCGCATGCCCAGGGGCTGAAGGGCTGCACCACCTTCCGCTTCAACCCGGCTGCGTTCCAGGGCGTGTTGGTCAAGGAATCCGATCTGGAAAACACTGTCTATCGATTCGAACTCGAGGATGGCAGCGTGGTCGAGGCCCGTGGCAACGAGGAAATCGAATACGACGGCGAGCTGCACTCCGCCGCCAACCTGTTCGATGCCCTCAAGGAAGGCTACTACGGCAAGTTCTAGTGCAGCGGATGGCCTTGCAACAAATCCTCGGCTGGTCTTGCAACCAACCAAACTGATGAAACCGCGTCTTTCCACGTCAGTTCTCGCCGCTGATCGCCGCAGCGTCAGCGCGGCTGCGAGTTTGCGCCGGTCTTGGCGAAGTGCCGAACGCTTTACGGTGGCCAGCGTCCTTGTTCAATCCCAACACTGGCCCGAAGCGGGTTTAGCGAGCGGCCGAGCAGCGCTGCGGCCGCAAGCCGCTGCGCTTTGGCGAACCTTCTGCAGCAGGCTGCAAGCGTCGGGGTTGACAGCATTCATCGCGTCGCGGTCGGCGCGTATCGTAGCCATCGCAGCCACCGCGCCTCGCAAGCAGCGGTCCATCACAGAATCGATCGTCGACATTTTCCGTTCAGCGCCATCACGATTGAAACTGTTTTCTGTCCGATCGTGCAACCGCGCTGCGTTTTATTCATGGGTTCATTGCGCAGTTGACCGCGAATAGTTGCAACAGATCATTGCAACTGAGCGCACATCGCGTGATGATCCGCAACAGGATTAATTCGTCGCGATAATCGCGTTCGAAAAAAGGTGTGCAACGGAATGTACATTCTGATCGCGGGCTGGTCGTCCGCGGTTTCCACCAGGATGTTTGAGGCAACTTGAGCATCAACGCCAAAGCGGTTCGGATGCCGACGCGGCAAAGGCAACATCCAAATCACAACTGAAGCAGCCGGAGTACCCATGAGTACCGATAGCAACAACCCAGGTATGTTCAATACCCTGTCCGAGAAGGTCTCTGACGCAGGCGCCGCCGTAGCCGACAAGGCCAGCGAAGTCGTCGCAAGCGCCAGAAAGGTCGTCGCCAAAGCCAGAAAGGCCGTCGCCAAGAAAGCCAACTCGGCCAAGAAGGCCGTAGTCAAGGCAGCTGGTCAAGCCAAGGCCGCCGCCACCAAGGCAGTGAAGAAAGCGACACCGAAAAAAGCAGCCAAGAAAGCCGCAAAGAAAGCAGCTCCGAAGAAAGCCGCTAAAAAGGCAGCTCCGAAGAAAGCCGCCAAGAAAGCCGCACCGAAAAAGGCAGCAAAGAAGGTAGCGAAGAAGGTCGCCCCCAAGAAGGCCGCCAAGAAAGCCGCACCGAAGAAAGCTGCAGCGAAGAAAGTAGCGAAGAAGGCCGCACCCAAGAAAGCAGCGAAGAAGGCAGCACCCAAGAAAGCAGCGAAGAAGGCAGCCCCCAAGAAGGTCGCCAAGAAAGCTGCACCAAAGAAAGCCGCCAAGAAAGCTGCGAAGAAGAAATAAGCCTGCTGGGTAGCGTATTCGCTGCCCACAAGCCCAATGAGACATCGTTGGGCGTCGCATTCCGACGCCCCTTTGTCGATTGCCGTTGTAATGGCGGGTCTTGACTCGCTTGCTGCTGCTTTCTCTGAGTTTTTAACGCTGTCTCAATCAGCGCAATAGATGGATGACCCAAACGCGTCGCAGTCACCATCTGCAGGTCTGGTTTAATCAGCATCGCTCAAGCGCTTCAAGCAAAACATCCTTCAAGCCATGCCGCTGAACAAGAAACGCAGCTGAATCAGCAAAGCGCCAGGCCAATGCTTTCTCGCCTCACCCCATGTACCCAACGCGACGCACGTCGCCGCGGTCACCGCGATCAGCAGACATCATGACCATCAAAATCAGCAAAAAAATCAAGGGCTATAGCGTCCAGAAACCCGAAGACCGGGCCAAAGCCGAGGCTGCGCAGAGCGCGCCCATCACCGCACCATCGCCGCAGCTCGACGCGCGGACAGAATCGCCACGCATGGGCGAAGTCATTCGCATGTCCGAAGCCATCGAGCGTCCCGATGTGCTGATCGGCAGCACCTACAAAATCAAATCGCCGCTGTTCGAGCACGCGCTGTACGTCACGCTCAATGACATCGTGCTGAATCCGGGCACTGCGCACGAACTGCGCCGCCCGTTCGAGATCTTCATCAACTCAAAAAACATGGACCACTTCCAGTGGATCGTGGCGCTTACCCGCATCATGAGCGCCGTGTTCCGCAAAGGTGGCGACGTCACCTTCGTCGTCGAAGAAATGAAAGCCGTGTTCGATCCGCGCGGCGGCTACTTCAAGGCCGGCGGCGTCTACATGCCCTCGATCGTCGCCGAGATCGGCGCCGTGGTCGAAGAACACATGAAGATGATCGGCCTCATCCACGACCCCGAACTCTCCGACGAAGCCCGCCGCCTGCTCGCCGAAAAGCGCGCCGCCTACGACGCACGCTCAAAAAAAAAGCCTGATCTAGCCGCCGAACTCGCTGTCACCAGTGATGCGCGCCCGCGCCCCAACGGCAGCGCCACGCCCGCAACTTCAGACAACAGCACCCCCGAAAGCAACGAAAAATTTCCCCCCAGCGCCAGCATGTGCCTCAAGTGCAACACCAAAGCCACCATCATCATGGATGGGTGCGCGACCTGCTTGAATTGTGGGTATTCGAAGTGTGGGTGAGGCGAGTCGCTTAGACGATGCCCCCAGGCATCGTCTGACGAGCCGAACGCACGCACAGGATGTGCGGGCCGGATGCGGTGCACCAGGGACGGTTACTTTCCAAGCCTCATGCGCTTTCG
>JAWXCG010000102.1:0-3707 GCA_034440555.1 Pseudomonadota bacterium | reverse complement strand
GGCGTTCGTACAACTGCCCATCGTGCAGCAGTGCCACCGAACAGGCTTCGGTCGCGGTATCGATTGCAAGAATTTTCATATCGGCATTGTCCTTCATGCGCGCAGCGTTGATAAGCCGGATCTAGCCCTCGATCACGTCGGAAGACTTAGGGGGTCTGGTGGCATCAAACGCGTCCGGGTTGCGCGCCCCTGGTGCAGCCGTTTCTCCGGCACCAAGCCCATACCAGTCAACCTTGCGCGTGAGAAACATGGTCGCTGCGATCAACAGCAGCACCACGCCTGAACCCATTGCGAGGGCGAAGTCTTCGCGAGTGATCAAAACCAACAGCACGCCATACAACAACGCGAGCCACAGCACGATGCCAAGACCGCGCCGCCACGAGCGCAGGATGGCGCTGCAGTAGCCGCCAACGATCAACAACAAGGCGACAACGCCCAATAGGTAGGCGAGTGCGAAACTGATGTGTTCGGACGCCGCCAACAGCACCAGATAGAACGTGGCCAATGCGGTGCCCACCAACAGGTACTGCACCGGGTGTACGCGCAGACGCTGCAATGTCTCGAACAGAAAAAATACGCCAAAGGTCAACGCGATGAACAGCAGTCCGTACTTGGTACTGCGTTCGTTCTGCAGGTAAACGTCCGCCGACCGATACAGGCGAACACCAAACGCCGACTGATTGAGCGCATTGATATCCAGATCGCCTTCCGACCAGACACTGGGAAAACTGCGGTTGTATTCCAGCACTTGCCAATCGGCCGCGAACGACCCCGGCTTGGTGTGCGGTCGTGCCATCGGCAAGGTGGCACCAAAGAAATCCGGGTCGGGCCACTGCGCCTGCACACTGGCGCTGAAATTGCGCGCCATCGGAACGAAGTCGAGTAGGCGCGTCCCGGCCTGTTTCAGATCAAGCTCGAACTGCAGCGACTGCTGAGGGTCATGCCGAAGTGGTGCGCTTCGGAATACGGGCATGCCACCAAGGCTTCGCGCCGATGGCGTCAGTCGGACGTCGACCTGGTCACCAACGCGGACGTGCAGGCCACGCAATCCACGCGGTTCCGCAACTGGAAGCAGCAGTTCGGCCTGGGCCCACATCATTTCGCCTTGACCATGCGTCAATTGTGTCGCAGGTGAAGCAAAGTGCCCGCTGAGCACGATGTCGGCCTCGTACACCGGCATCCGGAAAATCCCCTTGCTGCGCTCACTGACAACAATGGCGGTCTTCGCGCTCAGTTGTTCGGGAAGCAGGTACCACCACGTCCAAACCTCGCTGGAGACTTTCTTCGTGACCACCACTTGACGATGCGGAACCGCCAGCACCGGGCCAGTGACGCGAGTAGCAGTTCCCCAACTCGCAGCGATGTTGTCCTCCGCTTCGCTGCGGCGTGACTCGCGCTCGCTGCGCAGGCCGCTCACCATGCCCAGGGGAATGAGCATCAACAGAGTCAGGAACCCCAGCCCAAGGAGCTTGAACGTAGTGGATTGAAAAACGCCGCCTGCAGCCATGTCACGCTCCTTGTTGGATGTGACCTCATCACAACGCGACCAGCAGTTGCTTCGCGGGCGCAATCAGGCGTGATTGTGGCGGCGGTCGGCCCGATCAACGACGCGAGCGCGATTGCTGCACGAGCGTGCGCCAGACTTTGACTTGAGATGAGCAACAGACTTTCCTGATCTGGACAACGCATTCCAGTGCGAACCGTGCGCAGCTATCATGAAGCGCTGATGGCATCCGTTTCGGTGACGATCAGTTGTTCGTCCAGCCCTCACCTACAGTTTTGGGCGTGGCCGATTACCGCGGCCCACGCTATTGCCAACGAACCCATTCGTTGAGTTCTTCTGCGTCAAAGCTCCTGGCCTCGGCACGACGCACCACACCCTGCGGATCGATCAGCACCGAGTAGGGCAATACGTTCAAGTGGTTGCCGAACCGGGCAGATTCATCGGGAGACGCAGGGCTACCGATTCCGATGAGATAGCTGACTGGTTTTCGCGCCAGGAACGCGCGCGCATCAGACTCATCTTCGACCGCAACACCGATCACCACGATTTCGTCGCCGTGTTCGCGGGCGAATTGATCCAGTACCGGCATTTCATCGACACAGGGGCCACACCAGCTCGCCCAGAAATTCAACAGCACGGCCTTGCCCCGAAACGATGCCAGCTCGATCGACTGCCCTTCCAGGCCCTTGACAGAGAGTTGCGGCGCGAGGCGCCCGACGACGCTGGCTGGTCGCAATACGGCTGGCAAGGTGTCAGTGTGCGGGCGCAGCGAACGGGCAATATAAAACCCTGCAGTAGCCGCCACTACCGCCAACAGCGCAATCAACAACAACGAGACAAACCGTTTCATCGCAGGCAGCAGCTTGGCGCTGACGCATGCGCAGGCAACAGCGACCGCGGTGAACAGCTGGCTGCAACAGGCCACGCGAGTTGACGGTGACTACTTGACCACACGCAGCTGCGGGCCCTTGCGTTGCGGCTTGTCGGGCTCAGGTGAATTTTCCGATGATGTTGGTGCTGGCGCGCTGGCCTGGGCCTCGGGCGGAAACATCATGCCCTGCCCATTTTCCTGTGCATACACTGCCAACACGGCCTGCAGCGGAACATTGACCTGCTGACTGACCCCGTTGAAGCGCGCTGAAAAACGCACTGTATCGTTACCCAGTTCAAGTTCGGCAACGGCACGCATGGCCACATTCAATACGATTTGCCCATCCTTGATCGCGTGTGTCGGTACACGGACACCGCTCTGTCTGGCATCAACCAATAGATAGGGTGTCAACCCGTTGTCACTGATCCATTCGTACACGGCACGCAAAAGATAAGGCCGATTGCTGGTCATCTGAAATTCGGTCATGGCAGTGCACGCATACTTTTTTCGGACTCGGTCATGCTCTTGTGATACGCAGGATTGCGAAAGATACGTTCGCCGTACTCGATCACACAATGCGCCTCGCGCGGAAGCACCACACCCAATGCATGGAGCCGCCAAACCAGCGGCGCCAATGCGACGTCCGCAATCGACATTTCGGGATTCAGAAAGAACTTGGATGCCTTGAACACCGGAATACTGGCGACCAGACCATCGCGCAGAGACTTGCGCGCCGCCTCGGCGGCTGCCTTGGTACCGGTCTGGATGATCTCCAGCAGGTTGATCCAGTCCTTCTCGATTCGCTTTACGCCCAGACGCACACGTGCACGGCCGAGCGGATCGGCCGGCAACAGTGGCGGATGCGGGTAGCGTTCGTCCAGGTATTCGACAATCACGTTCACGTCGTAAAGAGAAATATCGCGATCCACCAAAGTGGGTACGGTGTGATATGGATTCAAGTCGAGTAAATCTTCCGGTGGTTTGACCACATCAACCACCACCAACTCGTGCGTTACGCCTTTGGCGGCGAGCACCATGCGCACGCGGTGGCTGTCCATGTCGTCTTTGCCCGAGAACAATGTCAATACCGTCCGGGCACGCAGCGCATTGGTCGGCGACTTGCGCTTGGTTGCTCCCCAACTCGCATTGCTGGATACGCTCACGACGGCACCCTCCATGCTCCAAGCCTAGCCGATTTTCGCTCGTACGGGGTGAGACTTCGCGGCGACACGATGCCCCCAGGCATCGTGTGCGAAGTCGAACGCACGGCCACGGACGGCCGGGCCGGCGCCATGCACCAGGGAAGGTTTATTTCGTCAATCCAAACGGAGT
>JAWXCG010000101.1:0-7345 GCA_034440555.1 Pseudomonadota bacterium | reverse complement strand
GGCCCAGCAAGCCAGTGCGCAGCGCACTCAAAAGCAGGAGCGAAAACTACACTGAACTATTGAACGGACTGTCTCAAACCTATTGACGCGTTCCGCAGCACACCCGTCAGCTCGAAGTCGGAGACAATTCTGTCCAGATGCCAAAGCGCACCACCAATCAGCTCTTCCTCGCATTGGGCAGCTTGCACGATCAATGCTGCGACATCCTTCGGTCCCCAGACGGACGCGCCCATGTCGGCCATTGCACGAGCCTTGAGCATGATCCCCTCTGCCGACAACTCGATTTGGCGAACCGCGGTCGCCGCTGCCTCAACACCGGTGGTTCCGACATTGATGAGCGCATCGAGACTTGAGCTACGCTCAGCAAAATGGGCTCTCGCATCGAGCGCGATATCGATCAGCAGTGGTTGCAGCGACGGAATGGGTGTTCCTGTTGCAAGCGCATCAAGTACCAGTGTGCGCAGGGAAAACGCGGATGCTTTGTCAACGAGGATAGATCTGAAGCGTTTTTCCATGTCGGGGCCGGATAAGGCGGCCACCGTGCGTGACGACCGATCGTTATATCGAAACCATGGATCGCTGTCGGTCAGACTTGCCAACTCCGAGAGCAAAATTGATCGCGCAGTTGGATCGAGTGCATCCGCGTCACCATAGGCGAGCACAGCGTATGGATCACCCGCGATTAGGGCTGCCGCATTCTCAGCAAGTAGCTCTGGCAGCCAAGCATATAGCCCTCGCAGCTCTGAAGAAGGGCTGCCATCTACACAGGTGAGGGAAAGCAGCCGACCTAGGGACAATCCACCACGGACACGTTTTGCGAGCCATGATGCGGCTACGTACTCGGCAATTGTGCGGTGGCAGTAGTCCACAACCTCAGGTTCCGGCAGGCTAACAAATAGCCTTCGATTGAGTGCGGCCAATCCTTTCTTTCGATCGATTTCTGGAAATTCAGTGTAGCTCAGAAAATCACTATCTTTGGTGACCAAATTCAGGCTGATGCCGGCGATGTCGGCCAGCAGTCGTCCGGCGCAGAACTCGCCTGCAGCTTCGTATAGATCCTCATATGTGTAATGGCTTCGCTCGCTCTCCTGATGCAGTTCGTTGGGTTCGGTCAATAGAAGTTCGATTGATTTATTGTAGAGTCGACTCCGGTTAGCCGGCCATCCATCTGCCTCTACGACATCAGCGAGCATGGTCAGGGTCTGTGGATTCGCAATCAGCCCGTCAAGCTCCCTTCGATGTGCTTCTCTCAGGAATGCACTGGGATTGGGATGCCCTTTTGACTTCAGCACGTCGATTCGTTCTTCCACGCTCAGCGGTTCGAGCATCAGAACGATGCAGCCACCTGAGCGTTCGAAGTAAACGTTGAACGCGCCAAGGTCAGTGCTGCCAAGCCAATCGGCCGCACGGCAGGAGATGCGGACTTTCTCGGGCTTTAGCACTTGTAGTTTTTTGACGATGTCGTCGACGACGCTTTTGTCGCTGCGGCCACTGCGTTGCTCATCGAGACCATCAATGAAGATTGTTGGCTGGCCTGCGAACAATGCCGTATCCAGATTCAGGAAATTGCGCACTCGATAGAGTTGCGCGGAATGACTTGTGGCGAAGTGACTGAAGAGGAAGGATTTGCCTGCCCCCGGGTCGCCGAGCAAAACAATGTTTGGCTGGTCCAAGTAATGCGAAAGCGGTAGACGCGGTGCTTCCGTCTCGGGCGACGAGTCTGTGAGATGAATGCGCACGAGGCGGTCGATCACGGCGCTGGCTCAGCAAATAGATTTACATACGGCTCGTAGCGAAAACGTCGATGTCTTGAATGTCCGGTGACTTCGTGCAGGATGCCAAGCGCTTGCATACGCGACACCAGGTTGTTGGCGGCGGGGTAAGTTGTGCCGGTGATTGCCACCACGTCGTTGACGGCGACAATGGGTCTATCAAATAGTGACTCCAGTGTTTTGTGGCCGTTTCCGGCAGCGCGTCCAAGGCCGTGCGTGATCGCTGTGCGGTGCTGTTCGCGCATTGCGAGTATTTTGCGCGCGGTTTCGGTGGCTTCGGTGCTGACTTCGGCGATGCCGCGCAAAAAGAAATGCAGCCAACCTTCCCAGTCGCCAGCATCCCGCACCGCTTGAAGGCGCTCGTAGTATTGCTGACGGTTTTTTTTGAAATAGTGCGACAGATACAGTACCGGGCGCTGCAGGATGTGGCGCTCAGTCAATAGGAAAGTGATGAGCAGACGACCGACGCGTCCGTTGCCATCGAGGAAGGGATGGATGGTTTCGAATTGCGCATGCGCCAACCCGATTTGTATCAATGCAGGCAGGGGATCGTCAGAATGCAGGAAATGCTCCAACTCGCCGAGTACGCTGGGTACAAGATCGGGCGGAGGTGGTACGAATGTCGCTTCGCTCAAGGTGCAGCCGCCAGGTCCAATCCAGTTTTGACTATGACGAAGCTCCCCCGGTGTGAGTCGGTGGCCGCGGACGCCGCGGAGCAATTTCTCGTGGATCTCACGAATCAAGCGCACGGACACCGGCAGCTCGGCGAGTCGACGTAATCCATGGTTCATCGCCGCCACATAGTTGATGACTTCGTCCACATCTTTAGGGCGAGAATCAATTCCGAGAAGATTGGCTTCTGCAGCAAGCAAATCCTGCAGCGAGCTTTGCGTGCCCTCGATCTGACTGGAGAGCACGGCCTCCTTGCGCACGTACATCAGCACGAACAGGTCGGGATTTGGGAGTGTGTGGATTGATCCGTCCAGCCGACCCAGAGCGCGATCCGCGTCGGATAGAAGGCGCTGCATTGCAGGATCGATTGCGATAGCTGGAGACGGCGGGAGCGGCGCGGGGACAAATGCGCGATAGCCGGTCAGTTGACGCACATAACGACCGGCCCGCAGCGAGCGTGCAGTGTGGTTATCCATGGTAAAGACCTGCTTTCATATGGAACAAAGATCGATCTATATTAAAGACAACCTTTATCATAGAGCAGAACGGCCGGCATGGTGAATGCTGCCTTTAGCATGGCTATGCGATCCTGCGATTTCCAGCGTACTTCGGATTCCGTGAGCAGCGGGCCAGTTTCGCCATGGGAGCCAGTCATCGCGCGGAGTCTGGGATACGTACCGTCGATCAGCCGCGCTCGACCGAATGGAAGTTGTTGGATCAAAGCAAAACGTAGCATTTCGCCGATCGTGTGCAGCCGCGCTCCCCCGTTTATGGATCAAGGACGTAGCGCTTCGAGCGTGAAATCGAACTCACCCCACACGTGATGAGTGGCCATGATAAAGCGTCGGCGGACTCCTGAACTCCCCAGTGCGTGAACACTCATAGTTCACTGTCTTGCTGCATGGTTCGATTCGGATACCGCGCCGCTCGCGTTATAGGCATGCGCGATGATGGATGCGCCCAAGCTCGACGATGCAGTCGGCGAGATGACTGGACGCCGCCACAGCTGCGCAGTGTCTATCGATCAGCAAGTTACGCAGTGAGTCGTCCAAATGCGGCGCTTGCTCACCCGTCGCGCAAACTTCGCGACTGGGGCTAAAAATGGGCCGCAATTGACGCATACCTACTCGCTCAGGTCATACTGTTCGGGCCGATCGATCGGCACTCGTATCCACCGCAACGTAAGAGAACCCGCGCCATGAGCGACCTGCCTGCCGACACACGGCCAACCCACACGTCACCGCCCGATCGACTGTCGGTCAATCCGAAGAGCCCGCACCACGATGCTGCCGCTATGGCGCGTGGCGTGGGTGTGCGCTTCAAGGGCGTCGAGCACAACAACGTCGAGGAGTACTGCGTCAGCGAAGGCTGGGTGAGACTCGCGGTGGGCAAGGCGCTGGACCGCCGCGGCAATTCCATGACGATGAAATTTCACGGTGTGGTCGAGCCATATTTTCTCGATGCGGCGAAGCAGGAAGAGGTATAGCGCGCCGACGCGTGCGCCTGTATGTGACCGAAAAGCGTCCGCGCACAGCGCGGACCCACCCGTGCTCGGTGGATTTGATCGCCAGAAAAACCCCGGCGCGAGGCCGGGGTCGAGTTGCAAGACTGTTACGCCTGCAGAGAACTAGAACTGCATCGACCAGCTGTTGATGTAGCCGGTATCTCCCGATGCATTGTCGTTGGCGCGCAGCTTCCAGATGCCATTGGCGATTTCGCTGCTGGCGTTGATGCTCACTGTCTTGATGACGTTATCGGTGCCGGCGCCGGTGCGATTGTGGATGTTGTACAGCGTGCCGTCGGGCGCCACCAGATCCACCTTCAGATCACCCTGGTAGGTGTGCACAATATTCACCGCCACGCTGAGCGCTGCGGGCGCATTGCCACTAACGCCCGACACGGTGATGGGACTGTCCACGGTGGCGTTGTCGGCGATCGCGAAGTCCGTAGTGTTCTGGAACAAGGTACCGACAACCACCGTGCTGTAGCTGCCGGTCAACGATAGCCCGGCGAAGGCCGCGTACGATTTCACGCGCACGTGGTACGTGCCCGCCTGCGCGCTGGCGATATTGCAGGTCTCGGCATTGCCACCCAGGAATGGACGGCAGTCATACACGGTGTCGGTCGGCGCTGAGCCAAATTTGACATACATGTCCGAATCACCGGTGCCGCCGGTGGTGACGAATTTCAACCCGGATGCACCGGACGGCACCACCAGGGTGAAGTTCAACGAGGTGCCGGTCGCCGCCGAAAGACCAGTCTTGGCAACGCCATTGCTCAGCTCTGTTCCCGATGTGCTGACGGTCACTGCCCTGGTGATGCTGTTGGTAACTCCGCCGTTGTCGGTCACCGTCAACACCACGTTGAACGTGCCGGCTGCGCTGTAGGTCTTGCTTGGGTTGGTCACGGTCGACGTTGTGCTGTCGCCGAAGTTCCAGCTGCGCGAAGCAATGCTGCCATCGCTGTCGGTCGAGCTGTCGGTGAACGTAGCGGTCAGGCCACTGGTGCTGAAGCTGTAGTTGGCCACCGGTGCGACGTTGGCGGCGGTACTTACGGTAACTGACCTGGTGATGCTGTTGGTCAGGCCACCATTGTCGGTCACTGTCAGCACTACGCTGTAGGTACCCGCAGCGCTGTAGGTCTTGCTCGGGTTGGTCGAGGTCGACGTGGTGCTGTCACCGAAGTTCCAGCTGCGCGAGGCGATGCTGCCGTCGCTGTCGCTGGAGCCATCGCTGAAGTTGACGCTGAGGCCGTTGCCGACGAAACTGAAATTCGCCACAGGTGCCTGATTGCTGCCCGTGGTCACGGTGAACAGCACTGCGTTGGGTGTGCCGAGCTTTCCGGCTGCATCAGTAGCCTGCACGAAGACGCGATGCTGACCGGCACTCAGGCCCGTAGTTGAAATCGTCGCGCGCACCGACTCGCTGCTGGCATTGAAGGCGCCGTCGACAGCGCTCATTGCGATGGTCGTGACTCCTGACTGCCACGACAACTTGTCAATCGATGCAACGGCAGACGCGATGTTCTGCACCGTTTCGGTACCGTTGTTCTGATTGAAGCGACTGTCGTTTACGCTCGCGGTGATGGTCAAGCTCGCCCCTGCCACGACGCTGGCCGCAGACGACGTGACCGAAACCGTATCCGGGCCGGTCGGCATCGTGTACGGCGCCTGTAGATTGCGCGCGGCGTACTTCAATGCCGCCAGGTTGTTGGGCAGCGTGGTGTTCTGGAACGTCGTACAGTTTTCGAAGAACGCGACACCCAGTTCGAGGGTGTAGGCCGGCGCACCCAGCGATCCGTAAAAATTGTCATCCGTTGCGCCGTCGGTTGCGTAGAGTTCGGCAGATTGTTCCGGACTGTAGCCGTTGAACCAGGCCATGCGGCGTCCCAGCGTGCGCAGGGCTGGGCCGTTGGGCGCGAGTGTCGAGGTATCCCCCCAAGGCCAAAGTACCAACTGCGAGAAGCTGTGCACATCGATGAACATACCTTTGTAGTCGCTGGGTGCGGCAACGGAAGTGGTATCGACGCGCCGATCCGGCAACACGCCACCTTGGTAGACACCGCTGCCATCGGCAATTCCGGCGACATACGTGACCAGGTTCTGCGTCTCGGACTCCGACGCGCGCAATGGGCCATGGTAGGTGTCATTGCAGCGATCGGGGCTGGAACCGCCCGAAACGGTATTCCAATGGAACGGGAAATTGCGGTTCAGATCGGTGCCATAGGTGTTGCCGGAACAACTGCCATTGGTGTTGTTGGTGTTCTTGCGCCAGCTGAGGCCAGTCTCGGCCTTCTTGCGGCCATCGGGGTTGCCTTGCAACACCAGGTGGAAGCGATGGTGATCGACCAGCCAGGTTGCTTCTGCATCGGTGCCATAGCCGTTGAGCAACCACTCGGCGAATCGCGTCAGCAACTCTGCCGGCGTGTACTCGCGCGCATGGATGGAAGCAAAAACCACCATGTTGGGTTTGTCGGTGATGCTGGCATCGGTGGCGCTGTTATTGATGCGCAATACCTTCATCGTGTAGCCCAGACTGGCATTGCGGCTCTTCTCGAAACTGGGTCCGATGTCCACGATCGAGGCCAGTGTCGGTTTCGCCGCGACCAGGTTGGTCATGCTGGTGTAGGTTTCTTCAACCGTGCGATAGCAGGCGAAGCCGGGAATGCTCTTGATACTTCCGCTGCGACGCAGTGAGTTTTCGAACTGGTGCAGGCGCGCGGTCAGCGCTGCATCGATGCGGACATCAAGTCCTGCGGCGCGAAGCGCGCCCACATCTTCGGCGCTGGCCTGGGTGCGCACTTCACCGCGCTTGGCATCGACGATCAGGTGCTGGAACTGAGATCCGATGGCTTGCAGCTGGGCGGGATCACTGTACTTCGCAACGATGAACGAGGTTTCGTTCTCGTGCTCGGCAGCGCCGACGGATATTGCAAACAACAGCAGGGCACAACAGGGTGCGAGGATCCTGTGCAACATGGCAACTCCACAATGTTCCGTCCGACCCTCCCAGATCGAGCGGTATGGTGTGTCGTGCTTCGCGGCAGAACTGGAGTCCGCGGAGCACGGCTGCGGGTGCTGATCCACCCGACACGGCGCACATACTTTTCTACGATCCCCCTTCGAACCGTCCTTCGTTTTCGCGGCATGCGAGAGGACAAATAGCAGCTCCGCGGTGAAATCGCTCGCTGCACCGCGGCGGAGCGAAGCCCTTTGATCTGTGCGCCGGGTCTTAGGCACGCGATGTTCTGCCTGATATTGACCGCTACGCGCGCAGAGGCGCGCACAGCTACTGGCATTGCCTTCTAGAAGCCCCCTTATGACCTACTTGAAACGCGCTCTATTTGCGCAACGAGATCGATCGCACCGCCATCTGCAGCAAGTTGATCAACGCCGGCGCGGC